>JAOUNA010000090.1 GCA_029881215.1 Myxococcales bacterium
TGCGGCGCGGCGCAGGGCCATCTCGCTGATCCTCGTCTCCGCGCGCCTCTCGGATCGTTCCTACCCGCGCTACCGGCGATTGCGCCCGCTGCTGCACTCGACCCTGGGTCGCTTCGACGCGATCGGTGCGCGCACGCCGATCGATCGCGAACGCTTCATCGAGCTCGGGGCCGATCCGTCCATCGTGAGCGTGAGCGGAGATCTGAAGCTCGAGATCGATGAGAAGCCGCGCGCCAGCAGCGAGGATCTGGAGCGCGCGCTGGGCGCCGCGCCGCTCTTCGTCGCCGGCAGCACGCACGCCGGAGAGGAAGTGGCAGCACTGGACGCGTTCGCAGCGGCCGAGCGCGCGGGTGCCCCGGCGATCCTGGTGATCGCCCCGCGGCGCGTGGAGCGCGCGGGGGAGGTCGTGGAGGCAGCGCAGCAGCGGGGGCGCATCGTGCGGCGGCGCTCGGCGCTCGGTGCGCAGCCCCTGCGCGCGGGTGAGGTGGTGGTGCTCGACACGCTCGGCGAGCTGGCGTCCCTCTACGCGCGGTCCGCGGTCGCCTTCGTCGGCGGTACCCTGGCTCCGATCGGCGGCCACAACGTGCTCGAGCCCGTGCTCGCGCGCCGTCCGGTGATCTATGGACCGCACACGCAGAACGTGAGTCACGCCGTGGAGATCCTGGAGCGCTGCGGCGCCGGTCGGCGCGTGCGGAACGCATCCGAGCTGGAGTCCGCCGTGCTGGCGGCGCTGCGCGATCCGGAACAGGCCCGGGCCCGGGGCGAAGCGGGCTGGCAGGCGCTGCAGCTGCACCGGGGCAGCGTCGACCGCGCCGCCGATCTGGTGCTGGACACGATCGCGGCGGCTGCAGGGAGGCGCGGCTCGTGAGCCGCGCGGGGCCGTGAGCGTGCGCGCCGGCTGGCTGGAGCAACGCCAGGAGTCGCTCGCCCGCAGATTGGCGCTGGCGCCGCTGGTTCCCGCGGCATGGATCTATGCGGCGTGCGCGGGCGCGCACCGCGCGCTCTACGAGCAAGGGGTGCGCGCGCCCCGAAAGCTTCCGTGTCGCGTGGTGAGTGTCGGCAATCTGGTCGTGGGCGGCACGGCGAAGACACCGCTCGCCGCATGGATCGCGGACTCCCTGCACCGCAGGGGGCGAAAGGTCGTCCTCGCCAGCCGGGGCTATCGACGTGCGGGAGACGACCCGGTCTATGTCGTCTCCGATGGACGGCACGTGTGCGGCCGAGTCGAACGCGCGGGAGACGAGCCGATGCTCCTGGCGGCGCACGCGCCCGGCGTTCCGGTGCTGGTCGGCCGCGACCGCGGGATCGTGGGCCTGCGAGCCCATTCGCTCTTCGGCGCGGACGTGATCGTGCTCGACGACGGATTCCAGCACCACCGCCTCGCGCGCGACGTGGACGTGCTCATGTTCGATGGCGGGCTCGGTCTGGGCAATCGCCGCGTGCTGCCCCGCGGCCCGCTGCGCGAGCCGTTGTGCGCGCTGCGGCGCGCCGATGCGATCGGCGTCGTCGACGGACCCCTGCCCGACACGGATGAGTCGCTGCTCGCACGCCGGGCGCGCCGCGCCTATCGCTTCTGCGCGCGCCGCCGTCCGGCTGCGCTGCGGCCGCTCGCAGGGGGCTCCGGCATGCCGCCGCAGATGCTGGACGGCGCCGAGCTGGGTCTGCTGGCCGCACTCGCCCAGCCGCGCGGATTTCGGCGCACGCTCGAGGCGCTGGGCGCGAAGGTCGTGGCCGAGCGCGTCTTTCGGGATCACCACGCGTATCGACCCGCGGATCTGCGTCACCTGGCTCGCGAGGCGCCGCTCTGGGTGACCACCGAGAAGGACGCGGTCAAGATTACGCCGGCCTGGGTCGGGAAGGCCGACGTGCGCGTGCTCTCGATCGAGCTGGCCATCGAGCGTGCCGGTGATCTGCTCGATTGGCTCGAGGAGCGGCTGCGCTGAGCGCGCGGCGGGCTCAGCGCCGATAGGCCAGCGCGTGCACGGCGATGCGCAGGCGCTCGAATCGAAAGTGGGTGCGCAGCGCGCGCCGCAGCTCGCGGTCGCCGGCGACGTAAGCGGCGAGAAAACGCGCGCAGCCGCGCCTGCCGACGCGACCGCTGAGACGGCGCTTGATCAGCGAGCGATACAGACGCATGAGCTCGCGCGCGCGGCGGCGCGCGCGCGGCGGCGCGCCCACACGCGCCTTGTCCAGATCCACGATCCAGGCTTCGGTTGCTTCCCCGCTCTCGCGGAAGAGTAGATTCTTGAGGTGAAGGTCGGCGTGCCGACCGCCCGCGTCGTGGAAGCGTCGCACGGCGCGGCCCGCGGCTTCGGCCGCGCGCAGCAGGCGCTTCGGCTGCGGGGCGTCCGCCAGCAGCGCGACGCCGTCGATGCTGCGCTCGAGGTGGGCCGTGCCCACGACGGCGGACCAGAAGGGCCCGAAGATGCGCCATCCCGCGACCAGCACGGGATCGGGCACGGCGACACCTGCGTGCGACAGTTGGCCCGTCACCTCGAGCTCGCGGATCGGCCGGTGCATGCCGAGCAGTGCGCCGCGCCAGAGTCCACCCAGCAGGCCGCCGTGGCGCACGGGTCGCAGATGAATCTTCGCCGACCGATCCGGCAGCGGCACGATCGCCGTGTGCGTGCGGCCCGTGGCGCCCGGCGCGGCGGCGAGCAGCCGCCGCGCGGCTTCGGGCTCGGGCAAGCCGAGCGCCGCCACGGCGTCCGCGTAGCGCAGCGCCACCCGCAGGTATCGCGTGCGTTCTGCCCGCTCCTCGAATTCGTGCATGTCTGCGCTCCGCGTTGCCGCACTCCCCGCGGCGCCGTGCGCTCGCGACCCCATGCTCGCGGACCCGGCCTGGATCTGCGCGGTCGATCGCCGGAGCCCTGCGACGCCGGACCGCGGCCCCGAAGCTCGGGAGCCGGCACGCGAGGCGCGCCGCGCGCGGTATCCTACCCCGCGGGTGGGCGCCCCCGCACACGGACCGGGTTGCGCGCGGCAGCGTCGCGACCGGATCGGATCGAGTAACATCGCCGCCTCGTCCGGGTGTCCCGGAGAACATCCCAGGAATGAGCTTGTCGACGCATCGCTCCGCTGCTCTCCGCCACCCGCGGCCGACGCTTCGCGCACGGCATCGGGCCTGTGGGGCAGGGGCGTGCGACGCGTCCGCGCGGCGGGGGTCTTCGTGACGCGGCTCGACCTGGGGCGCCTCGAGGGCCTGATCGACGAGTTTCCGAGCGTTCGCCTGCTGGTGGTCGGCGATCTCGTGCTCGACGAGTACGTCTGGGGAGATGTGGACCGGATCAGCCCCGAAGCACCGGTTCCCGTGGTCCACGTTCGCGACGAGACCGTGATGCTCGGTGGCGCCGCGAACGCCGTGCGCAACGTGGTTGCGCTCGGTGGCTCCGTCGACTGCTGCGCCCTGATCGGAGACGACGCAGCGGGCCTCAAGTTGGCGGAGCTGCTCAAGGACCTGGGGGTGGATCCGGGCGGTCTGATCCAGGTCGAGGGTCGCCCGACGACGCGAAAGACCCGCGTGATCGCGCAAACGCAGCAGATCGTGCGCTTCGACCGCGAGACCTTCGATCCGCCGCCGCCAGAGGTGGGGCGCAGCCTGCTGCGGGCGATCGAGCGCTTCGCGCCGCGTGCCAACGGCGTGGTCGTCGAGGACTACGGCAAGGGCGTGTTGTCGCGGCGGCTCGCGGTGGCGGCGATGCGCTGCTTCCGCGCGGCGAATCTGCCGGTGACGGTCGACCCGAAGGCCGATCTCGCCCCCTACCGCGGCGCCGCGCTGCTCAAGCCGAATCTTCGCGAGACGGAGGCGCTCTCCGGCGTCACGATCCGGAATCGCGACGATCTCGCCCGCGCCGTGGCGCGCCTGCGGCGGCGCATCGGCGGCGGCGCGGTGGTGGTCACGCGGGGTCCAGACGGCATGACCCTCTTCGAATCCGACGCGAGCGGTGTCGATGTCCCGACGGCCGCCCGCGAGGTCTTCGATGTGCAGGGGGCGGGGGATACGGCGATCGCTGCGCTCGCGCTCGCCCTGCGCGCCGGCGCGTCGCTCTTCGAGGCCGCGGTGATCGCCAACGCGGCCTCCGGAGTGGTCGTCGGGAAGGTCGGGACCGCCACCGCGAGCGCAGACGAGGTGAAGTCGCTGCTTCCGGCTGCGCTTGCCGCCGCGCGGTGCTCCGGATGATCCACAGCATGACTGGCTTCGGCAGCGCCGTGTTCCGGATCGACGGAAGTGCTTTTGCGCTGGAAGTGCGCTCCGTGAATCACCGGCATCTCGACGCGCGCGTGCGACTGCCGCGCGCGCTCTCGGCCCTCGAGCCCGACGTCCGCGCGCGCATCCAGGAGCGCTTCTCGCGCGGAAAGTTCGACTGCAGCATCACGACGCCGGAGGGCTCGGGGCTGCCGGCGCGGCTCGAACTCGATCTGGGCGCGGCGCGCCAGTACGTGGAGGCGGCTCGCGCGCTCACGCAAGAAGCGGGGGTCTCCGGCGCGCTCGGCGTTGCGGATCTGCTCGGCCTCCCGGGCGTGGCGCGGCTCGCGGAGCCCGCGTTTTCCAGTGAAGCGCTGCGCGAAGCCGCGCGCACGGCGCTCGACACCGCGCTCGACGAGCTCGAGTCGATGCGCGCGGCGGAGGGCGAGGTGCTCGCGCGCGACCTGTGCATGCGGGCGACGCGCGTGGCGGAAATCGCAGAGGCGCTCGAGCAGCGCGCCGGCCTGGTCCAGGAAGGGGTGCGCGAGCGCCTGCGCAAGCGCGCGCGCCAGCTGGAATCCGAGACAGGTCTGCTCGATGAGGCGCGCCTGCACCAGGAGATCGTGCTCGCCGCGGATCGCCTCGACATCACCGAAGAAATCGTGCGGATGCGCAGCCATCTGGGTCAATTCGGGCAGCTGATCGAGGCCGGCGCGCCGGGCAGTCCCGTGGGGCGTCGGCTCGAGTTTCTGCTGCAGGAGATCAGTCGGGAGGCGAACACCATCGGAGCCAAGGGAAGCGACGCGCCCGTGGCCCAGCAGGTCGTCGAGCTCAAGACCGAGCTGGAGCGTCTGCGCGAGCAGGTGCAGAACGTTGAGTAGCCGCACGCTGCTCAATATCGGCTATGGCAACCTCGTGATGGCCTCCCGGGTGATCGCCATCGTCGTGCCGAGCGCCGCGCCCATGAAGCGTCTGCGCGACGAAGCGGGCAAGCGGGGAAAGCTGGTCGATTCGACCCAGGGCAGGCGCACCCGCTCCATCCTCATCATGGACGACGACCACATCATTCTCTCCGCGATCAATCCCGAGACGATCGCGGCCCGCTTCACCCAGGAAGATCTGAAGGGAGACGATCGGTGAGCGCGGAGAGCGCGTCGGCCGCTCACGCGGCCGATGGACACGTGGCGTTTCCCATCGTGGTCGCGGCGCCGTCCGGTACGGGCAAGACGACCGTCTGCCGCGAGGTGGTGGCGAGGGATCCGGGCATCGCCTTCTCCGTTTCGCATACCACGCGACCCCGGCGCGCCGCCGAGCGCGACGGCGAGGATTACCACTTCGTCAGCGAAGCCCAATTTCGCCGGCTCGTTGCGGAGAGCGCGTTCCTCGAGCACGCGGTCTACAACGGCCACCGCTACGGCACCAGCTGGGCGAGCATCGACGCGCCGCTGGCCGCGGGAATGGACGTGCTGCTCGAGATCGAGGTGCAGGGCGCCCGCCAGGTGCGCCAGCGGCGCGCGGACGCGCGTTTCATCTTCCTGCTGCCGCCGTCATTCGAGGTGCTGCGCGAGAGGCTGACGCAGCGCGGGACGGACGCGCCCGAGCAGATCGAGCGGCGCCTCGAGCTGGCGCGCCGGGAGCTCGGCGCGATCGGAGACTTCGCCTACGCCGTTGTGAATGAAGCGCTGGAGGCGTGTGTCCGAAACGTCCTGGAGATCCTGGCCGCGGAGCGCCGCGGCGAGGTCGCCACGGTGCGCCAGCGCTTTGCCGCAGCGCGGGCGCTGGAGCGGCTGCAGGCGGCCGGCTAGCCGGCGGGCGAATCCCGCGGCAAACCTGCTATTTTGTTCGAAGCGCTTGATATTCAAAGGGATTTTCCGGCTCGATGCGCCGATTCAACGACGTCGCCGATCGCATCCTCGAATACAACCCCTCCTGCGACCTGTCGCTCCTGCAGCGGGCCTACGTGTTCTCCGCGAAGGTGCACGAGGGACAGGAGCGACTCTCGGGCGAGCCCTACCTGGTCCACCCCCTCGAGGTCGCGGGCATCCTCGTCGACCTGCGCATGGACGACGTGACCGTCGCCGCCGGTCTGCTGCACGACACGATCGAGGACACGCTCACCTCACCCGAGGAGCTGCGGCGGCTGTTCGGCGAAGAGGTGGCGTTCGTCGTCGAGGGTCTCACGAAGATCGCGAAGATCGAGTTCACATCGGCGCTCGAGCGCCAGGCGGAAAACTTCCGAAAGATGCTGATCGCGATGTCGAAGGACATTCGCATCCTGCTCATCAAGCTCGCGGATCGCCTGCACAACATGCGCACGGTCCGTTACGTGTCGGAGGACTCGGCGCGGCGCATCGCCCAGGAAACCCTCGATATCTACGCGCCGCTGGCGCACCGCCTCGGCATCAATTGGATGAAGCAGGAGCTCGAGGATCTCGCGTTCCGGACGCTGCAGCCCGAGATCGCCGCCGATCTCGAACGGCGGCTGCGCTCCAAGCGCAAGGCGCGGGAGCGCTACATCGAAGAGGTGATCGGTGTGCTCTCCGCGAAGTTTGCCGCCGCCGGGCTCCGCGCAGAGGTCACCGGCCGCGTCAAGGACCTGGCCTCGATCCACGCCAAGATGGAGCGCGAGCAGCTGAGCCTGGACGACATCTACGACGTGATCGCGTTTCGGGCGATCCTGAACGGATCCCAGGCGGACGTCTACTCCGCACTCGGCATCGTCCACGCGATCTGGCGGCCCGTCCCGGGCCGCTTCAAGGACTACGTGGCGCTGCCCAAGCCCAACGGTTACCAGTCGCTGCACACGACCGTGATCGGCCCCTACGGCGAGCGCATGGAGGTGCAGATCCGGACGGAGGAGATGCACCGGGACGCCGAGCTCGGGATCGCGGCGCACTGGCGGTACAAGGCGGGTCGCCTCGACGCCCGCGATGACAGCGGAAAGTTCGCCTGGCTGCGACAGCTGCTCGAGCGACACCAGGATCTGTCCGACCCGAACGAGTTCATCGAGACCGTGAAGGTGGATCTATTCCCCGACGAGGTCTTCGTCTTCAGCCCGAAGGGAGATGTCTTCAATCTGCCGCAGGGCTCGACGCCCGTGGATTTCGCCTATGCGATCCACAGTGAGGTCGGCGCGCGTTGCGCGGGAGCCAAGGTGAACGGCAGGATGGTGCCTTTGCGGCACCCGCTTGCCGTGGGCGACACCGTCGAGGTGATCACGAATGCTTCCCAGAGGCCGCGCAAGGACTGGCTCGACTTCGTGGTCACCGGCAGGGCGCGGAGTCGCATCCGGCACGCCATCCGCGCGGAGGAGCAGCAGCGCAGCAGCGAGTTCGGGCGCGAGATCCTGGAGCGCGAGCTGCGCAAGCTGGGCATGTCTCTTTCGAAAGCGCTGGAGGCCGGCGCGCTCGAGAGCGTGGCGGCCAAGCACGGCCGCGCATCCGTCGACGAGCTGCTCGCGGCGATCGGCTACGGTCGCGTCCACGCCGGAGACGTCGCGCGAACGCTGCGGGGCGACGAGCCGCAGCGGGAGACGCACCCGCGCCGGCTCTTCCGGCGCCCCAAGCAGGCGGCCCCCGGAATCCGGGTGAGCGGCCACTCGGACGTCCTGGTGCGTTTCGCGCGCTGCTGCGCGCCGCTGCCGGGTGACAACGTGGTGGGTTTCGTGACGCGCGGGCGCGGCGTCACCGTGCACCTGAAGGATTGCCGCAAGATCTTCGAGCTGGACCCCGAGCGGCGCATCGCGGTGGAGTGGGAGCCGGAATCGGGCACGCCCCGGCGCATCCGGATGCGCGTGCGTTCGAACGATGCGCCCGGTCTGCTCGCGTCCATCACCAAGAGCATCGCGGCGCGCGGCATCAACATCGGCGCGGCGCGGGTCACGACCAGTCGCGACAAGCGCGCCGAGCTCACCTTCGACGTCTGGGTGGGCGATGTCGCGACGCTCAACTCGGTGATGAAGGAGATCGGGCGAATCAAGGGCGTGAGCAGCGTGGAACGTCTCCGCACGTGAGACGGTCGGGTCCGGCCATCCTGCCCGGGAAGCCGCACGCTGCGCGGCGCGGCGTCGGGCGCGCAGCTTGAGGATCCTCCAGCTGAGCAGCGACTGGAAGTGGACTGGCCCCGCGGCGCCCATGCTGCAGCTCTTGCGCGCGCTGCGCGCAGCCGGCCACGAGGTCGAGCTCGCCTGCCCGCCGGGGCCGCCGGGGACCGCTCCCACGCTGGCGATCGAGGCGCGCAAGCTGGGTGCGGCGCCGATTCTCGAGCTCACGCAGGGGCGAGGCGTGCGCTGGCGTCGCGATGCGGCGGACGCGCGGCGGCTGCGCGCGCTCTTCGCCGCCAAGGCCTTCGAGGTGGTGCACACCTGGCATACGCGCGATCACGTGCTGGCGCTGCGCGCGGCGCACGCGCAGCGGCGCCGGGGCCTCCCGCGGATCGCCCGCTCCTACAAGAGCGGGCAGCCGATTCGCGCCTGGCCCTGGAACCGCTGGCTCTTCGGACCCGGCTGCGACGGTCTCGTGTGTGTGTCTCCCGAAACGGCCCGGGCCAACCGGCGGCTGCGCGGCGACCGCCCTCTGCTCGGCGCGTTCGGTGCGGTCGATCTCGAGCGCTTTCGACCGGGCGGCGGCGACGCCAGCGTGCGCCGCTCGCTCGGACTCGCGCCCGATCAGCCCGTGATCGGCATCGTGGCGCGGGCGCAGCGCCATCGTCGCTTCGATCTGCTGCTGCGCGCGGCGGCCCAGCTCCTGCGCGAGCACCCCGAGGCGCGGCTGCTGATCGTCGGGCGCGGCACGCACATTCGCGAGACGGCGCACGAGCCCGCAGCGCGCCTCGGCATCGCCGATCGGGTGGTGTTCGCCGGCTACCGGACCGACGACTACGCGGACGTGCTGCGCTGCATCGACGTCTTCACCTTTCTCGTTCCCGGCTCGGACGGCGGCTGCCGTGCGCTGCTGGAGGCGGCCGCCTGCGGAATTCCAGCGGTCGTCACCCGGCGCGGCGCACTGCCCGAGCTGGTGGTGCACGGCGAAACGGGCCTCGCAATCGAAGAGCGCCCGGCGGCGCTCGCCGAAGCCTGGCACGTCCTGCTCGCCGACGCCGGGCTGCGCGCGCGCATGGGTCTCGCGGCGCGGCGCCGCGCGGAGCGGCTGTTCTCGTCGCAGCGTCTGTGCCGAGATCTCGAGGGCCTCTACCGGGCGATGCTCGCCGATCTCAGCTGAGTCCGGGGCTGCGCTCGGTCGATTGCAGGTCGACGAGGTCCTTGTAGAGCCCACCCGAGTGCACCAGCTCGTCGTGTGTGCCGGTCTGTGAGATCGCGCCGTCTTCCAGGACGATGATCTTGTCGGCGCGGCGCACCGTCGAGAGCCGATGGGCGATCACGAAGACGGTGCGTCCTCCGAGCAGCGCGTCGATGGCGTCCTGGACGAGGCGCTCGCTCTTCGAGTCCAGTGAGCTCGTCGCTTCGTCGAAGATCAGGATCTCCGGATCGCGCAGAATCGCGCGCGCGATCGTGATGCGCTGGCGCTGGCCGCCCGAGAGACGGGTTCCGGCCGCACCCACTTCGGTTGCGTAGCCTTCCGGGAGGCGGTCGACGAATTCGTCGACGTGGGCGGCGCGCGCGGCGGCGAGCAGCTCGCTCTCGCTGGCACCGGGTCTGCCGTAACGGATGTTGTCGCCGATCGTTCCGTCGAAGAGGAACGGCTCCTGGGTCACGACCGCCATGCGATCGAGCAGCGAATCGCGCCGGATGCGACGGATGTCCACCCCGTCGATCTCGATGCTTCCCGTGGTTGGATCGTGCAGCCGCAGCAGCAGATCGGCGAGCGTCGTCTTCCCGGCGCCGGTGCGCCCGATGATTGCCAGCATCTTTCCCGCTTCGATCTCGAAGGAGACGTCGCGCAGGACCGCCTCGCGGCCGTAGGAGAAGGAGACATGGCGCAGGCGAACGCCGTGGCGCAGGGGCTGCATCGGGACCGCGTCGGGCGTGTCTCGGATCAGCACGGGGCTGTCCAGCACCTCGAAGAGCCGGTCCGCCGAGGGCAGGGCGTCGGTGAGGCGCACCCACCCCTTCGCGAGCCCCTTGACCGGCTTGTAGAGCGTGGTGGTGATGCCGAAGAACGCCGCGAGATCTCCCGCGGTCAGTCCCCAGTGCCCACCCACGACGAGGAAGACGCCCAGAATGAGCACACCCACGCCGACCGCGTTGTTGAGCATGTCCACCAGCGAGCGCGCCAGCACGCGGTTCTTCACCACCTTCATCGCGCGCCGGAAGAGCTTGTGCGAGGCGCGGGCAAATCCCTCGTTCTCGAAGCGCTCGGCGCGAAACGCCTTGATCACCTTGATGCCTTGGAGGATCTCGATCAGGCGTTGCGTCACGTCGGCGACCTGCTCCTGGCGGCGCCTCGCGCTCGTCCGGATGCGTTGACCGAACAGCGAGATCACGGCGAAGATGAGCGGTCCGGCCGCGAGCATCACGAGCGAGAGCTGCCAGGACACGAAGAGCAGCGCGCCGACACCCACGAAGATCATGATCGCCGCTTCCAGGAAATCGCCGAAGAGCAGGGCGAGGGCGCCATGCGCGCCTCCGACGTCGGCGATCACGCGCGCGAGCACGTCTCCGCGCTGGCGCTCCTGGTGGAAGCGCAGGGGCAGGGCGAGCAGCTTGCTGCACACATCCACTTTCATGTCGAGCTCGATGTGTCCGAGCACGTAGCTCACCAGATACTCTTGGCCGAACATCAGGATGGGCATTGACACGACGATGATGAGGGCAACGCCGACGACCAGGACGAGGCTCTCGCGGATGCTCGCTTCGAGGGCGGCGAGCTGCGCGTGCGGCGCTGGCTCGGGCGGTGCCGCGGCGGGGGGAGGCTCTCGCGGCTCGGCTTCGCGCGGGAGACCTGGCAGGCTCAGCCAATCGGGCAACGCGGTCTTCGCTTCGCTCTGCTGCAGGGCCCAGTGGGGCAGCAGGACCTGGTCGAAGACCGGCTTCATCAAATAGGCGCGCGCGTACTGGACGCCGCTGAGTGCGAGGGAGAGCAGCAGCGTCACGCCGATCAGCATGAGGTAGGGGCGCACGTAGCGGATCAGGCGCACGAGCGGCGCACGCCCTTGGTCGGGAACCAGATTCGACTCGTAATCCGAGAGGCTGGGCAACGCGAAGCGCCTTTGATTGGTTCTCGGGGAGAGCCGAGAGGCTAGGACAGGTCTCCGGCGATCGCGTCCCCGCCTCGCCAGCCGAGCAGCAGATCGCCCTCGAAGCCGAGGCCCCCGAGCCAGCTGCGCTCCAGGGCGTACACGAGCGGTCGGCTCGAGACGCGCACGTCACACTCGTGTGGCCAGCCGGCGCCGGGCTCTGAATAGCTC
>JAOUNA010000091.1 GCA_029881215.1 Myxococcales bacterium
ATCGAATGCACGGCCGAGTCCGCGGTTCCAGCGCTCGATGGTGAAAAGCTCGTCCACGTCTCTACGTGCGTTCAGCACCAGCGCCCTTCTCTTGCTCGGATCATCGATCAAATCGCATACGCGCTGTTGGATCTGGTCGACGATGCCCGGGTTGGAACGCCGCATCGAAGCATAGTCTTCTTTCAACAACCCCGTGACAGGATCGATCCAGGCGACGTCATCGCGCCCCTTCACAACGATGGCATTGTGCTCGTCGCGGGCGTACTCCTGGATGCCCCAGCCGTCGGAGCAGATCAGGGCCATGCCGTAGGCCATCGCTTCGAGGATGGACACCACGTGTATGCGAGCGGAGGGCAGAAGGTAGAAATCTGCGTCGCGCCGCAACGCCTCCCATTCGGCAGCCGGCAGGAAACGGTCCAGCACGCGAACGCCACAGCGCTCGATGATGTCCAGGTAACGTCGATCCAGGTCCTGGGGAAGCTGGCTGCGGAGCGTGAGTCGCGCCTCGGGGTGGCTCTCTCGAATGCGTGCGTATGCCTCCAAGACGTCCAATCCACCTCTCAGGTAAAAGTTCCCCGGCGCTTGGTGCCAGGAATTGGTGAATAGCAGCTCGATCGGATGCTGCCCGGCGTTGGGCCGATCGACTTGATCCCATGGGGGCGCCGCGATCCCGAGAGGGACGAAGTGTGTCTTGCTCTCGAGCGCCGGGTTGTCGAAGAGCTTGGGAATCGATTCCGCGGTGGCTTGCATGTGGGTGATGATGCCGCGGCAGTTCTCTGATTCGACGAGATGTTTGAAGATTGGAAAGAAATCAGCGCCGTGGATGTCGAAGTCTGTCGTCTTTCCGTTGTGGATGAATGGAAAGAAGAACGAAGTCGTGTCCTCGATTTCGATCAACCAGGGAAACTGGTTGAGCGTGAACGGCACGCTCGGCAAGAATACGAACTCGTCGCGCCCCTCGATCATGAGCTGCGATTTCAGGCCTCGTGTGCGAAGGAACTTCCAGATGGCCTTTGCGCTCGCGCCGCGCCGCCACGCCCCATGGCAAAGCGAGCATACGGACGACAAGAGCACCAGACCCTTGCGATACCCGACGCGCAATCGACCGAGCTTCTGTCGGATTCCTCCGTGACGCTCGGCTGGAGTTGGCTCAGGACCGCGCTCGGAGAAATGGAACTGATATCCGCTCGGCGCCTGCTCGAGGTGAGCAAACTGCGGGTGCATCCCGCAGTTGCCGAATTCGCGAAAGATGCGGAGGCGCCCCGGATACTCGACGGAGCGCTGCATTCGGGTTTCGATCCGCGGATTGCGACTCAGCAAGGGGGAGTGGACCTCTGACGGCGCTTCAAGATGAGTGCGATGCCCTGTCGCAGCTTCGTTCCTCGCTCGGATGTCCTGGCGGCTGGCCTAGACGTTCGAGAAGTGGCCCTGGCGCAGAACGGGGAAGCCGCGCACAAGCTCGGCGATGCCCTGCTGCAGGCTCATCTGCGGCTTGAAGCCGGCGCGGCCGATCTTCTCGTTGCTCACGATGTAGTTGCGCTTGTCCGGATCCTCGCCGACCGCGGCTTCGAACCAGACGAACTCCGGCACCTCGCGCCGGATCACCTCGCACAGCTCTAGCTTCGAGAGGTTGGCGTCGTCGAGGCCCACGTTGTAGGCCTCGCCGCTCATGGCGTCGTAGTGACTGAGGCCGTGCAGGAAGGCCCGCGCGATGTCGCGCACGTGGATGAAGTTGCGCTTGTTGTGGGCTTCGAAGAGCACGACGAAGCGGTCGGTGACGGCCCGCCAGGTGAAATCGTTCACCAGCAGGTCGAGGCGCATGCGCGGGCTCACGCCGAAGGCCGTGGCCAGGCGGAAGGTAACGCCGTGGCCGCGGGCGAGGATGCGCCGCTCGGCCTCCACCTTGAGCCGGCCGTACAGCGAAACCGGCCGCAGCGGTGACTGCTCGTCGCAGTGGATGCCCTGCTGGCCGATGCCGTAGCCGCTGTTCGTGGTGGGGTAGAGCACGCGCTGCTCGCGGCCGAGCAGGCCGAGCAGGCTGTCGAGGGCATCGAGGATCACCGTCTGTGCCGCGGCCGGGTCGCGGTCGCACAGCGGGGCGCCCGTCAGGCAGGCCAGCGGGATCACGGCGTCGGCGTCACGGGCCAGCTCGCGCAGCAGATTCGCGTCGCGGGCGTCGCCGCGCACGATGCGCAGGCGCTCGTCGTGCACCCACTCGAGCAGCGAGGTCTGCCCGAACAAGAAGTTGTCGAGCACGCGGACGGCGTAGCCCGCGCGCAGCAGCTCGCCCACCAGCACCGAGCCGATGTAGCCCGCGCCCCCGGTGATCAGCACGCGTTCCATGGCGGGGCCCTCCCTGGCATGCCCGGCTTGCATGCCCGCCCGAGCGGTTGCACGCCGCGTTGCCACCCGAACGCCCTACGGTAGCCTCTCGCCCGGCGGATCGACAGCGGGAGGTGTGCCGTGCGAATTTCCTTCGGCGAGCTTCGGATCGGGGACATCGCGCGCCAGCGCATCCAGGCGTCTCTCGAAAAGAACTGGGTCTCCGGCGGCGAGAACGTCGCAGAGTTCGAGCGCCTGTTTGCCGCGCACTTCGGCTACCGCCACGCCGTGGCGGTGAGCTCCGGCACCGACGCCTGCGTGGTCTCGTGCGCCACCCTCTACGGCCTGGGCGCCCGGCGCGGCGACGAGATCCTCGTGCCGGCGTGTTCCTTCGTGGCCACCTCGAACGCGGTGCTGGCGGCGGGCTTCACGCCCGTGTTCGTCGACGTGGAGCTCGAGACACTCAACATCGATCCGGCGCGCATCGAGAGCGCCATCACCCCGCGCACCCGGGCCATCCAGGTGGTTCACACCATGGGCAAACCCTGCGAGATGGACAGCATTCTCGAGATTGCCCAGCGCCACGGTCTGACGGTGATCGAGGACGCCTGCGAGGCCCACGGTGCAACCTACAAGGGGCGCGTGGTGGGCACGCTGGGCAATCTCGGCGCCTTCAGCTTCTACGCTGCCCACCTGATCTGCTGCGGCGAGGGCGGCATGGTCGTGACGTGCGAAGATGCCCTGGCTCGTGAGGCGAGCTCGGTGCGCTCCCACGGCCGCCCCTGCGGCGACATCTACTTCGATTTCCAGCGCTTCGGCCTCAACGCCAAGATGAACGATCTCGAGGCAGCGATCGGCATCGACGGCCTCGCCGGATTCGACGAGGTCTTCGAGACGCGCAAGCGCCTGCTCTACCGCCTGCTCGATCAGACGCGCGACCTCGAGGAACACGCCCACTTCCTGGTCGAGGCGCCCCATGAGAAGGTGGCGCCCCACGCCTTCCCGTTGGTGCTGAAGGATCCGCGGCGCGACGCGCGCGCGCTGTACAAGTTCCTGGAGACGCGGGGCATCCAGTGCAAGACGCTATTCGGCTCGCTGCCGACCCAGCACCGGGCCTTCTCATTCCTGGGACACCAACTCGGCGACTTTCCCGTCGCCGAGTACATCGGCGAGAACGGCCTGCACTTCGGCTGCCATCAGTACCTGAGCGACGAAGACATCGACTACGCCGCCGAGGCGCTGCACGACTACTTCGCAAAGGCGTGAGCTACGCGCACATCGCGCGGATCTGCGCGGCGATCGTCTCGGCGTTCGGGTAGTAGAGCTGCTCGAGGGTGTGGCCCGCCGGGGTCGGCACGTCGGGCAGGCCGATGCGGCGCAGCGGGGCGCGCAGCGCGTCGAAACGCTGCTCCGCCACGCGGCAGGCGACCTCGGCGCACACGCCGCCCATGGCCCAGCCCGTGTCCACGACCAGGAGCTTGCCGGTCTTCTCGACCGATTCGAACAGGATCGCCTCGTCGAGTGGCTTCACCGAGCGCAGGTCGATCACCTCGGCGTCGATGCCCTCGCAGGCCAGCGCCTCGGCGGCGTCGAGGGCGAGCGCGATCGCGTGAGACGTTCCGGCGATGGTGAGATCGGCACCGCGGCGCCGGTAGACGCCCTTGCCAATCGGAACCGTGTAGAAGCCCTCGGGCACCACGCCCTGCTCGCGCATCAGCCAGCGGTGCTCGAAGACGAGCACCGGGTTGTCGTCGGCGATGGCCGCGAGCAGCAGTCCCTTGGCGTCGGCCGGCGTGCTCGGCATCACGATCTTGAGCCCGGGCACGCCGAGCAGCATGCCCTGAACGGCCTGGGAGTGCTGCGCACCCGATCCCCAGCCGCGCCCGATGGCCGCCCAGATCACCATCGGCACCCGCGTCCGGCCCTCGTCCATGTAGTGGATCTTTGCGGCGTGGGTCACCAGCTGGTTCATCGACAGCAAGATGAAGTCCGGGCGGTTGTGGGTCATCACCGGGCGGCACCCGCTCATCGCGCTGCCCACGCAGACACCCGTCATCGCTTCCTCGGAGAGAGGCACGTCGAAGACGCGCTCGCGGCCGAACTTCTCCTGCAGCTCGCGGGTGACACCGAAGCTCGCCGCCGGGTCGTCCACGCCCTGGCCGAATACGAAGACCTTGGGGTCCATCTCCATCGCGGTGCGCAGCGCCTCGTTGAGCGCCTCGGCGTAGCTCAAGACGCGGCCCTCTCCGACGTCGATCTTGCGCGTCTTGGCGGCGATCAGGGCTTCTGCCCAGGGCATGGGGTGACCTCGCTTGCGCTCAGGCGCCAGTTTCGGCGTAGACGTGGGTATCGAGATCCGCCCGCGTCGGGTTCGGGCTCTGCTCCGCGTGCTGGTAGGCCGCAGCGATCTCGGCATCGATCTCGCGCTCCATGGACTCGCGCTCGGACGCCGCGATGTGCCCCGCTTCGAGCAGCCATTCGTAATAGCGCTCGACGGGGCAGTGCTGCTGCCAGAGCGTCAGCTCCGCGGGATCGCGATAGCCCTTGTGGTTGTCATCGCCTGCGCCACCGTGGCCGCGCCAGCGATAGGCGCGCGCTTCGATGAAGCTCGGCCCGCCGCCGCTGCGCGCGCGCGCTACCGCGCGACGCGCCGCGGCATGGACGGCGAGCACGTTGGTTCCATCAACGACCTCGGCCGTCACGCCAAAGCTCTCGGCCTTCTTCCACAGCTCCGCGCCCTCGGGCTGACGCTTGAAGAGCGGTGTGAACACCGAGAAGAAATTGTTCTCGCACACAAAGATACTCGGCAGCCGCTTGAGCGCCGCGAAGTTGAGCGTCTCCCAGATGACGCCCTCCTCGGCCGCGCCGTCGCCAAAGAAGCACGCGCTCACGCGCTCGAGGCCGAGCAGCTGCGCGGCCAGGCCCATGCCCGCGGCGATGGGCACGTTGCCGCCGCAGATGGCCGACGAGCCCGCCATGCCCACGCGTTGGTCAATCAGGTGCATGGAGCCACCGCGCGAGCCGGCACAGCCGTTCTTGCGGCAGAAGAACTCGGAGAACATGGCCGGGAGGTCTCCGCCCTTCGCGAGGTACACGCCGTGAGTGCGGTGCCCGGCATACACCAGGTCGCGATGCTCGAGCGCGCTGCACGCACCCACACAGATGGCCTCCTGGCCGATCACCAGGTGGATGGGCGTCTTCATCTGGTCCTCGTGGTAGCGGGCTTCGACGGCTTCCTCGACGCGCCGGATGCGCAGCATGTCGCGGAAGAGCCGCACGAGCTGCACCGGCATGAGATCGCCCGCTTCGCTGCGCGAGAAGCTCTGGCCCTCGTAGACGTATCTCACCCGGTCGTCTCCTCTGTGCGCTGTGAGAGATACCACGCGTAGGTCTCGCGGATGCCGTCTTCGAGGCTCACCGCGTGCCGCCAGCCGAGATTCGCCAGCCGCGAGCTGTCGAGAAGCTTGCGCGGCGCACCGTCCGGCCGGCTCGCGTCGAAGCGGAGCTGCCCCGCAAAGCCGATCACCTTCGCGATCCGCTCGGCCAGCTCCCCGATGGAGACATCACCGCCCACGCCGATGTTGATGGGGTAGTGCGCCGGGTCTTCGCAGTGCTCGAGCAGGAAGCAGCAGGCGTCTGCGATGTCGTCGGCGTGGATGAACTCCCGGCGCGGACGGCCGCTGCCCCAGATGTCGATGTGCTCGGCGCCCGAGGCCTTCGCGGCGTGGATGCGCTGGATCAGGGCCGCGAGCACGTGTCCGGATTCGGGATCGAAGTCGTCCCCCGGGCCGTAAGCGTTGTTCGGGATCACGCTGTAGAAGCGCGTCGATCCGTACTGCGCGTTCAAGGCCCGGCACATCTCGAGGCCCGCGAGCTTGGCCAGCGCGTACGGCAGGCTGGTGGGCTCCGGCACGCCGCTCAGCAGGGCGGATTCGGGCATCGGCTGCGGGCACTCCCGCGGATACATGCAGGAGGAGCCGAAGAAGATCACGCGCGGCACGCCGAGCTTCTGAGCCGCCGGGAGCACGGACAACTCGATGGCGAGATTCTCCGCGATCATGTCCGCGGGGTGATCCCGATTCTCGAGAATGCCGCCCACGCGGCCCGCGCACAGCACGAGCAGGCCCGGCTTGGCTTCCTGCAGCCAGGCTTCCACGGCCGGCCGTTCGCGCAGGTCGAGCTCGGCGCGCGGCACCGTCAGAATCTGCTCGAAGCCCGCCGCGCGCAGGCGCCGCGCGAAGGCCGAACCGATCAGGCCGCGATGGCCCGCCACGAAGACGGGTGTGTCCGGAGTGAGCGTCGTCAAGATTCCTGAGTTCGGGTTCCGGGCCGAACATAGCGGTGTCCGGGGCCGGACTCCCGTTGCCCCTCGACGGCAGCCTCTCGGGATGGCGGCGCTGCGCGCCTTCGCCGGCCGCTCGACCCCGACGCTGCGTCTGGTAGGATGCCGCCGTGCAAGAGGCTCAGCCGCAAGCGGTGATCCTCGTGGGGGGGGAGGGGACGCGCCTGCGGCCGGCCCTGCCCGCACAGCCCAAGGCGCTCGCGCCCGTCGCGGGTCGGCCGTTCCTGGCCTGGTTGCTGGTGGCGCTCGAGCGCCAGGGCGTGCGCAAGGTCGTGCTCAGCACGGGCTATCGCGCCGAGGCCATCGAGGCCTTTGCCGAAGGCGCCCGCGTGGAATTCGGCGCAAGACTCGAGCTGGTGTGCGTGCGCGACCCGCGGCCGCTCGGCACCGGGGGCGCGCTGCGCAACGTGGCCGCGGCCGTCCGGGGCGATCGCGTGCTCGTGCTCAACGGCGACTCCTACTGCCCGTTCGATGTGCGTCGTCTGCAGCGTCTGCACGTCGCGCACAGCGCCCGCGCGAGCGTATGGCTCGCGCGCGTAGAGGATGCCGGTCGCTTCGGTGCCGTGACGCTCGCGGAGGATGGCCGCATCACCGCCTTCCGTGAGAAGTCCGCCAGTGCTGGCGCCGGGCTCGTCAACGCCGGCATCTACCTGCTCGAGCGCGCCGCGTTGGACGAGCTTCCCGCGAGCGCCCCGCTGTCGCTCGAGCGCGAGGTCTTTCCGCAGTGGCTGGCCGCAGGCGGCCTGTACGGTCTGGTGGGCGGCGAGCCCTTGATCGACATCGGCACCCCGGAGAGCTACGCGCTGGCCGATGAACACGTCGACTGGCAGCGCCTGATCTTGGCGGGCGCCTGATGCGAAGGCCGCGCGAGGAGGGATCCCGTTGATCGTCTCGAAGACACCCTATCGGATCTCCTTTTTCGGGGGCGCGACGGATTTTCCCCAGTGGTACCGCAAGCACGGCGGTGCGGTGCTCTCGACCAGCATCGACAAGTACTGCTACATCAGCTGCCGCTTTCACACGCCGCTCACGCCCGAGTCGCGTCACCGCGTGGTGTGGTCCCACATCGAGCACGTGTCGACCACGGCGGAGATCCTGCATCCCGCCGTGCGCGAGGCGCTGCGCTGGCTCGGTTTCGACGACGAGCGCGGCCTCGAGATCCACCACCAGACGGATCTGCGCGCCCGCGCCGGCATCGGCTCGAGCTCGGCTTTTGCGGTGGGCCTGATCAGTGCGCTGCTGGCCCTGCGCGGGGTTCGTCTTTCCAAGCACGAGCTCGCGCTCAAGGCCATCGAGCTCGAGCAGGAAGTGCTCGGCGACAAGGTGGGCTCGCAGGACCAGGTGGCCGTGGCGCACGGCGGCCTCAACGTGATCCGCTTCCACCGCAGCGGGGAGATCGAGGTGCTTCCACTCGCGATCTCCGAGGCGCGCAAACGCGAGCTTGCATCGCGGCTGCTGCTGGTATACACGGGATCGAGTCGGCTCAGCTCGAAGATCGCGGCGTCGGTGATCTCGCACCTGGAGCAGCAGGCTGGCGTGCTGGCCAAGCTGCGCGCCATGGTGGACGAGGGCAAGGAGGTGCTCGAAGACGGCGATCTCGACGACTTTGGGCACCTGCTGAACCACGCCTGGATGCTCAAGCGCGAGCTCAGCGCTGGCGTTTCGAGCCCCGAGATCGATGCCATCTACGACACGGCGCTCAAGAACGGCGCGCTCGGCGGCAAGCTGCTCGGCGCCGGCGGCACCGGCTTCATGGTCTTCTACGTGCGGCCGGAGCGGCGGCCGGAGGTGGCTGCTGCACTCGAGCGTCGACCCCAGGTGCCCTTCAGCTTCGATTCGGAGGGCACGCGGCTGCTCCTGGGAAGCTAGCGTGGACGATGCCTGCGGCAGCGCGAGCCCGCCACGGCTGCACTCAGATGCCGAGCCACCAGCCGTGAGCCTTGACGCGATGCGGATTTCGCACCCGGTGCGCCGGCTGCGCAGTGTCGACGGGCAGCTCCAGCGCGAAGGTGCGATACGGCTCGCACCACAGCGTCTCGAGCCCGCGAAAGTTTCGGAAGGAGCTGCGCCGGTACTGGCGCCGCAGGGCGCGGCGCTTGGCGTGCCAGCGACGACCGAGGCGCGCGTTGTCGCGCTCGAAGCGGCTGCGGTTGACCACGCGCAGCGCGTCGGCGAGCCGATGATGCAAGACATGGGCGCCCGGCACGGGCGCCAGCCCTCGCCCTGCGCTGACCACGCGCAGCGCGAAGTCGGGATCCGTGGCATAGAACTCGAAGCCCTCATCGAACCAGCCGAGCGCCTCGCCCGCTTCGCGGCGAATCGCGCCCATGCACGCGTATGGGATACCGAGATACAGCAACACCAGCGGGGCGGGGTAGCCCGGCTCGACCACCGGCAGACAGAGCAGATCGGCCTTGGGGTACCGCGCGGCCGCGGCGAGCACGGCTTCGTCCCAGCCGGGCCGCACTTCGAGATCGTCATTCAAGAAGCACGCCCAGGCGCCGCGGGCGCGCCGGAAGAGCGCGTTGTAGCCGCGCGGTGGGCCGAGGGGCGGTGCCTCGCGATGGACGTGAACGCGAGGATCGTCGCTGGCGAAGCTCGGCCCGCCGTCCGAGGCGTCGCCGATCAGCATCTCGAAGGGCACGCCCGTGTGAGCGAGCACCGAGCGCGCCATGCGCGCGATGCTCTCCGGCCGGTTGCGCGTACCGGTGACGACGCTGAGGATGGGATCGCCCACAGGCTCCCGGGTAGCGCCCCGGCGGGTGGGGCGCCAGCCCAGCGGTGTGGCGCGCGGACTTGATCTATTCTCGGGCTCCCCCATGGAGCTCGACCACGTTCTCATTCGCGGCGCGCGCGAGCACAATCTCCGCTCCGTCGACGTCGTGATTCCCAAGAAGAAGCTCGTCGTGCTGACCGGCGTCTCGGGGTCGGGCAAATCGTCGCTCGCCTTCGACACGCTCTACGCGGAGGGGCAACGGCGCTACGTGGAATCGCTGTCCGCCTACGCGCGGCAGTTCCTCGGGCAGATGGAGAAGCCGCGCTACGACACCATCCGCGGTCTCTCGCCCACCATCTCCATCGAGCAGAAGACCACGGGCACGAATCCCCGCTCCACGGTCGGCACCATCACCGAGATCTCCGACTACCTGCGCGTCCTCTACGCGCGCATCGGCACGCAGCACTGTCACCGCTGCGGCCAGACGGTGCGGGGGCAGACCGCCGAGCAGATCGCGAAGGAGCTGCAGTCCGGCCGCGAGGGCACGCGACTCGTGCTGCTCGCGCCGCTCCTGCTGAACCGCAAGGGCGAGCACCGCGAGCTCCTCGCCGAAGTGCGGCGCGCCGGCTTCGTGCGGCTGCGCGTGGACGGAGCGATCGTGCTGGCGGAAGACGTGCCCGCCCTCGACAAACGCCGCAAGCACACGGTGGAGGCCGTCGTCGATCGAATCGTGCTCAAGCGGGAGAAGAGCCTCGCAGCGCGGCTCACCGATTCGGTGGAAACCGCGCTCGACGTCGGCGAGGGCATGCTGATCGCCTGGAGCGAGGCGAACGGCGATCGCGTGTTCTCCGAGAAGATGGCGTGCGGCGCGTGCGGCATCTCGTTTCCCGAGCTCACGCCGCAGAGCTTCTCCTTCAACAGTCCCCAGGGCATGTGCGTCGACTGCAACGGACTGGGATCGCGCGTGGAGATCGATCCGGAGCTCGTGATCCCGGACGCAGCGATCTCCCTGGATGAAGGCGCCATCAAGGCCTGGGGTCCGAAGGTGTCGGAGAAGACGGGCTGGGCGCACGGCTTCCGCGGGCAGATCGTGGCGCAGCTCGGCATCGACAGCACGCGACCGTGGCGACGCGTGACCGCTCGCCAGCGCGAGCTCCTGCTCTACGGCGCGGGGGAGCGGCGCTTCCGCGTGCATTGGCAGGACAAGAGCGGCAAGGGCCGCTTCGACCTCACCTGGGAGGGCGTGATCCCCCGACTCGAGCGCCGCTTCCGACAGACGAGCTCGGAGCGCGCCAAGCGCTGGTACGCGCAATTCATCGGCGACGCGATCTGCTCGACCTGCGGCGGCTCGCGCCTGCGGCCCGAGAGCGCGGCCGTGCGCGTGTGCGGGCGCAGCATCGTCGAGCTCTCGGCGCTCACCGTGGAGGAAGCGCGCAGCTTCTTCGCGGAGCTGCAGCTCGAGGGTGCGGCGCGCCAGATCGCCGCCGAGGTGCGCAAGGAGATCCGCAGCCGGCTCGACTTCCTCGCGTCGGTCGGGCTCGGCTACCTCTCGCTCGACCGCGCGGGACCCACCCTCTCGGGCGGCGAGGCGCAGCGCATCCGACTGGCGAGCCAGGTGGGATCCGAGCTGACCGGCGTGATCTACATCCTCGACGAGCCGTCGATCGGACTGCATCAGCGCGACAACCGGCGCCTGCTCGACACGCTCGAGCGCATGCGCGACATCGGCAACACCGTGGTCGTGGTCGAGCACGACGAAGAGACGATCCGCAGCGCAGACCACGTGATCGACTTCGGCCCCGGCGCGGGCGTGTCGGGCGGCTGCATCGTGCACGCGGGCACGCCGAAGAGCCTCGAGCGCAACCGGAAGTCGCTGACGGGCGACTACCTCGCCGGCCGCAGGTGCATCCCGCTGCCCGCGCGGCGCCGGGAGGCGGCGGGCAGCCTCAAGATCGCGGGCGCGAGAGAGAACAATCTGGCCGACATCGATGTCGAATTCCCCCTCGGCGTGCTCACGGCGGTCACCGGTGTCTCGGGGGCGGGCAAGTCCACGCTCGTCAACGACATCCTGCACCCGGCGCTGGCGCGCAAGCTGCACGCGTCGACGCGGCGCGTGGGGAGACACCACGGCGTCTTCGGCCTCGGCCAGCTC
>JAOUNA010000092.1 GCA_029881215.1 Myxococcales bacterium
GCCATGGAGAACTCCTTGACGATGTCGTTGAGCGTCGGATCCGAGAGCGCCGGTTTCATCCCGGCTCCAGCGCGTTTCGATCGGGCGCGGCTGCCTGCCGAGATTTCGCCTCGAGCCAAGCCCACGGGTGATCGAATCGCGCGGTGCCGTTCTCGATCCGTGCCTGTGTTGGAATTGAAACGCCAGCGGGTGTCGCCCGTGCGGCCGCAATGTATGGGAAGAACGTGACCGACACAACCCATCGCCGGCGCTTTTTCATGGGGCATCCTGCACCGCGCACGCCGGCCCCGACGGCGCGCCGTCTACCTGCGGGTCTGCGCCGCGCGCGCTGGGGGAGACGTCGATGCGTGTGACGGGAGGGCGTCTCGGCGGGCGCCGCCTGCGCACGCCGCCCGCCGGGGTGCGGCCGAGCGCGGACCGGGTGCGCGAATCGCTCTTCTCGGTGCTCGGCGATCTCGACGGAATGAGCGTGCTCGACCTGTACGCGGGTACCGGGGCGCTCGGCATCGAAGCGCTTTCCCGGGGGGCGAAGCGCGCGGTCTTCGTCGAGCGCGCAGCGCGCGCTGCCACTGTTCTGTGCCGGAACCTTCAGACGCTCGAACTGGAAGGCGAGGCACTCGTGATCCGCGACGACGTCCCCCGCACGCTGCGCAAGCTCGGCCGTGACGGTGAGCGCTTCGACCTGGTGTTGATCGATCCGCCCTACGCATCGGCGGAAGGTCAACGCGCGCTCGAAGCCGTGGTCGCCGCCCGGGTGCTGGCACCCCACGGGACAGTGGTGGTCGAGCGCAGCCGACGGCATCCTCTGCAGCCAATCGCGGGGCTCGAGCGGATCGAGGAGCGGCGCTACGGCGATACGGTTCTCGAGCGCTTTGCGCTGCCGCAGCTTCGCGAGCCAGGCCGAGGTGACGAGGACGATGCCCGGACAATCGGAGGTGCCAGGATTCCATGAGCGAGCGCGAGCGCGTGCACAGGATCGCCCTGTTTCCCGCGAGCTTCGACCCGATCACGAACGGCCATCTGGACATCGCGTCCCGCGCCCTGCGCCTGTTCGACGAGGTCGTGCTGGGCGTGGCGGAGAACGTGGCCAAGCAGGACTTCTTCAGCGTCGAGGAGCGTGTCGAGATGCTCGAGAGCGTGGCGGGGACGCACACGGGCATCCGCGTGGCTGCCTTTCACGGCCTCACGGTCGAGTTCGCCCGGCAGATCGGGGCGCAGGCGATCATTCGCGGGGTGCGCGCGATGTCGGACTTCGATTACGAGTTCGAGATGGCGCTCATGAACAAGCATCTCTTCTCGGAGGTCGAGACGCTCTTCATGATGCCGAGCCCGCAATACCTCTACGTGAGCTCGTCGCGGCTGCGCGAGCTGGCCCGTTTCGGGCGCGACATCGACGAGTTCGTCCCGCCGATCGTGGCGAAGAAGATGCGCGAGCGCTTCGCGGGGCGGACGCCCTGAGGCGGGGCGCCCAAGCCGCGGACGTCGCCCGCGCCGAGGTCCCGGAGCGCCGCCTCGACGTTTGCGGGCGATGGGGTTAACCTCGCCTGCAGCCTGGGTTTTCTCGAATTCGACGTCTGGCGCGCTCAGGCGTCGGGCAGCGTTCCGCGGCTGCGTGAACCCAGCGACGCGGCAACCGGATGGCTCGTGGGTCCCATGGCACAACGTCGCATTCTGGTGGCGGTGAGCGGCGGCATCGCCGCTTACAAGATTCCGGAGCTGGTTCGGATGTTCGTGCGCGCGGGCCACGAGGTCCGCTGCGTGCTCACGCCAGCGGCCACCGAGTTCGTGAGCCCCCTGGTGCTCCAGGCGCTGACCGGACAGCCCGTGCGCGCGCGGCTGTTCGATGCGGCGGAGGAAGGGGCAATCGACCACATCGCCCTTGCCGACTGGGCCGACCTGCTGCTGGTGGCGCCCGCAACCGCTGACGTTCTGGCCCGCATGGCCAGTGGCATGGCGAACGATCTCGTGACGACCGTCGCCCTTGCAACCCGCGCCCCGCTCTTGCTGGCGCCCGCGATGAACGTGAACATGTGGCGGCATCCGGCGACGCGGCACAACGTGGCGACGCTGCTCGAGCGCGGCGCGCGCTGCGTCGGGCCCGGGACGGGGTTGCTCGCATGTGGCTGGGAGGGTGAAGGCCGCATGTCTGAGCCGAGCGAGATCGCTGCACACGCCGAGCTCTTGCTCGGAGCGCGCGACCTCGCCGGCAAGCGCGTGCTCGTCACGGCCGGAGGCACGCGCGAGCGAATCGATGCCGTGCGCTTCCTGGGCAACCGCTCCTCCGGGAAGATGGGGTTCGCGGTGGCACGCCAGGCGGCGCGGCGCGGCGCCGAGGTGGTGCTGGTGGCGGGGCCCACGTCCCTGCCCGACCTGGCCGGCGTGCGGCGCATCGACGTGGAGAGCGCCCTGGAGATGCGCGACGCCGTGCTCGCGGAGCTTCCGCGGGCGGATGTGGTGGTCAAAGCGGCGGCGGTGGCCGACTTCCGGCCGGCCCAGCCCGCCGCGCAGAAGATCCGCAAGGAGGAGCTCGGGGAGGGCCGGGGGCTCGCCATCGACCTCGTGCAGAACCCGGACATCCTGGCGGAGGTGTGCGCGCAGAAAGGCAAGCGCGTGGTCGTCGGCTTCGCCGCCGAGAGTCACGACGTGATCGATTCGGCGCGCCGCAAGCTCGCGCGCAAGGGCTGCGATCTGCTGGTCGCCAACGACGTTTCCGCCGCGCAGGCGGGCTTCGACGTCGACACCAACACGGTCAGCTTCGTGTGGCCCGGCGGAGAGGTCGAGGCGCTGCCGCCGCTCTCCAAGGACGAGGTGGCGTCCCAGCTGTTGGATCGCGTCTCGAAGCTGCTGGAAGATCGATCGTGAGGACGTCTCCCTGGGCGGTGCTGGCGGCGGCTGTCGTGTGGCTCGCGATGCCGCACGCGGTCGCTGCGCAGCACGTCAATCTCGTCACGATCGACGGCTCGATCAACCCCGCCTCCTCGGACTACCTGCAGCAAGCGATCGCGCTCAGCGAGACCGACGGCGCGGTGGCCTTGCTGCTCGAGCTCGACACACCGGGAGGCTTGCTGGCGTCGACCAAGGACATCGTCCAGGCGATGCTCAACGCGCGCGTGCCGGTGATCGTCTACGTGTCGCCCCACGGTGCGTGGGCCGCGTCCGCCGGCGCCTTCATCACCCTGGCCGGGCACGTGGCGGCCATGGCGCCGGGAACCAGCATCGGGGCGGCCTCGCCGGTGAGCGCGACCGGAGGCGGCGGCGAGCGAGACGAGAAGAGCCAGCGTCGCGACGTGTCCGCAGAGAAGGCCGAGAAGTTTACGACGGCTTTCATCGAATCGATTGCCAAGGAGCGCAAGCGCAACGTGGAGTGGGCGGCGCGCGCGGTGCGCGAGTCCGAGGCCATCGCGCAGGATGTGGCGCTCGAGCTCGGCGTCATCGATCTCGTCGCCAAGAACCGGGCGGATCTCTTCGCCCAGCTCGAGGGGCGGGAGATCGCGATCGCCGGTGAGACGCACGTCTTGCACCTCGCGAACGCGGACGTTCGGATCATCGAGATGACCCCGATGACGCGGCTCTTCAACTTCCTGGCGAGCCCGGACGTCGCCGTCCTGCTCGTCATCGCCGGCATGCTCGGCCTCTACATCGAGTTCAATCAGCCGGGCATGCTGGTTCCGGGCATCGCGGGAGGCGTCTGCCTGCTGCTCGCAGCCATCGCCTTCCAGATCCTCCCCTTCTCCTGGGTCGGCCTGCTGGTGATGCTGCTGGGGCTCGCATTGCTGATCACCGAGATCTTCGTGACGTCTTTCGGCCTTCTCTTCGCGGCGGGACTCGCGTGTCTGCTGCTGGGTGGGAGTATGCTCTTCGAGATGCCCGAGATCAGTGATCTCTCCGTGTCGTTCTGGTCGGTGCTGGTGCCGATCGTCCTGGCGTTTGGACTCTTCGGAGGGATCGTGCTGTTTGCGATCGGACGTTCCTCGATGCGCCGGCAGACGGCGGGGGTCGACGAGCTGATCGGCCTGGTGGGCCGAGCCGCGAGCGATCTTTCGCCCGAAGGCCGAGTCTTCGTGCGCGGCGAGTACTGGACGGCGAGTGCGGACGAATCGATCGAGACGGGCCAGGCGGTGGAGATCACGGCGGTGGAAGGTCTCCACCTGCGCGTGCGCCGGCCAGATCCGCAGCGCTGAGCCGGCGCCCGTGGCGCCGGTGTTCGGCAGAATCCGAAGGGAGGGGTGATGAGTACAGGCGTCTTGATCGTGGTGGCGATCTTCGTGGCGCTCTTCTTCATGGGCGTGCGCATCCTGCAGGAGTACGAGCGGGGTGTGATCTTCCGCCTGGGCCGCTTCGACGGCGTGAAGTCGGCGGGCTTCAAGTGGATCATTCCCGTCGTCGACCGCATGGTGAAGATCAGCCTGCGCGAGATCGTGATGGACATTCCGCCCCAGGAAGTCATCACGCGGGACAACGTCTCGGTGAAGGTGAATGCCGTGCTCTACTTCCGCGTGCTGCACCCCGAGAAGGCCGTGATCCAGGTGGAGAACTACCTCTACGGTACGTCGCAGCTGGCCCAGACCACGCTGCGCAGCGTGTGCGGCCAGGCGGAGCTCGACGATCTGCTGGCCGAGCGGGAGTCGATCAATCAGAAGCTGCAGGAGATCATCGACCTGCAGACCGAGCCGTGGGGCGTCAAGGTGCGCGCCGTCGAGGTGAAGCAGATCGATCTCCCGGTGGAGATGCAGCGCGCCATGGCGCGTCAGGCCGAAGCCGAGCGCGAGAAGCGCTCCAAGGTGATCCACGCCGAAGGCGAGTACCTGGCGGCGGAGCGCCTGGCCCAGGCGGCCGGCGTGCTGGCCGGGCAGGAATCGGCGCTGCAGCTGCGCTATCTGCAGACGCTCGCCGAGATCGCCACGGAGAACAACTCGACGACGATCTTCCCGATTCCGATCGACATCCTCCGACCCTTCTACCAGGCGGCGGACCGCGCGAAGGCTGCGTCGGGCGCGGCGCCGCGCGGGGATGAGGGGCGCTGAACCTCGTGGCGGGCGATGCGGAGAACGTGGCCGCCGAGGAGCAGGTCCAGCGCTCGGTTGCGCGCACGCTGAAGAACGGCCTGCTGTTCCTGATCGTGGTCGTCCTGCTCTCCGCGTGGGCGTATCTCGGCTTCTACACGCTCCAGCCCGGGCAGGCCGCGATCCTGCTTCGCCTGGGCCGACATGCCGGCACGGTGAGCGAAGAGGGGCTGCACTTCAGCTGGCCGCCTCCGATCGTCGCACGCGAGATCGTGAACGTCAGCGAGGTGCGCAGCGAGGACTTCGGATTCCGCGGACGCGAGAGTGAAGACACCGCCCGGGACGAGCTGCTCGAGGCGACGATGCAGACCAGCGACAACAACATCGTGCGGGTGCCGTTCTCGGTGCAGTACGCCATCAAGAACGCCTTCGCGGCGCGTTTTCGCGTCGCGGAGCCCAACGCGGTCGTGCGCGACGCGGCCCAGGCGGCCATGCGCGAGGCGGTCGGGCGCATGACGGTCGACGGGGTGCTCCGCGAGCGCCGGGAGGCGCTCGTCAGCGAGGTGCGCCTGCTGCTGCAGGACGTGCTCGACTCCTATGATTCCGGCATCGAGATCCAGGCCGTGCAGCTCGGCGACGTCCAGGTCCCCGCACCGGTCCGCGCCGCCTTCGACGACGTGGTCGCCGCCACCCAGGACGCGAGCCGCCTGATGAACGAGGCGGAGGGCTATCGCAACGAGATCCTGCCGAGTGCCCGCGCCGATGCCACGGAGCGGCGCGAGGCTGCGCTCGGTTATCGCGATGCGAAGATCGCGCGCGCGACGGGCGAAGCCATGCGCTTCGCGGCGATTGCGGCCGAGCACCGCAAGGCGCCCGAAGTCACGGAGAAGCGCCTGTACCTGGAGACCATGGAGGCGGTGCTGCCCTCCATCGACAAGGTGATCATCGAGCCGGGCGCGGCGAACCTGCTGCCCTTCCTGCCGCTCGGCCGCGAGCGGGGGAGCGCCGAGCGATGAGGCGCCTGCTGCTCCTTCTCCTGCTGCTCGGCGGCGTTGGCGTCGCCCTGGTGGCCGCCGCGCAATGGGAGGTCGGGCCGCTCGTCATTACGCGGGAGGGCGAGCAGAAGATCATCTTCCGCTTCAACGAGGCGCGCGTGGCGACCCGGCCCGGTTGGACGCTGCGCCTCGGCCTGCCCGTGATCGAGCGGGTCGAGAGATACGACGCGCGCTGGCTCTACCTCAACACCGAGACACAATCCATCCAGACGAAGGATGGAGAGCAGCTGCAGATCGACAACTACGTCATCTGGCGCATCGAAGATCCGAAGCAGTTCAGGACGAGATTTCCGTCGGGTCCGCGCGATGCGGGCGAGCGCATCGATCGCATCGTGCGCGACGATGTGCGAGAGGTCGTCGGCCGGCACACGCTCGGGGAAGTGCTGGAGGGCCGGCGCAAGGAGATCATGGCGGAGATCACGGAGCGGACGCGCGGCATGCTCTCCGAGTTCGGCATCGACGTCGCCGATGTGCGCATCAACCGGACCGAACTGCCCGCGGGAACCGAAGACAGCGTGTACGCGCGCATGAAGACCGAGCGCGAGCGCCTCGCCAAGAAGAATCGCGCCGAGGGCGAAGAGCGCGCGCGCCGCATTCGCGCGGAGGCGGACCGCGAGGCCCGGGTGATCGTGGCGAACGCCGATCGCGACGCCGAGATTGCGCGCGGCGAGGGCGACGCGCAGTCTGCGCAGATCTACGCCGAGGCCTATGGGAGCGCACCGGAGTTCTACAGCCTGTCGAGGACGCTCGAAGCCTATCGGAAGGCCATCTCCCAGAACACGACGCTCGTGTTGTCGCCCGACACGGAATTCTTTCGATACCTTCGCGGGGTCGAAGGCGACGCCAAGGCAAAGAGCAGGAAGTAGGCGAGCGCAGACGGTCTCGAGTCAGGCTTCGATGTGGGCGAAGCGCCAGGCACCGTAACCGGCAAAGGACGTCAGGAGAATCCAGGGGCCCAACACCGCGGCGGAGATTCCGACCGCAGCGACCATCGCCACGGTCGTGGCGGCAGCGTAGAAGACGCCGACGATGGCGATGCCGCGCAGGCCCGCCACGGCGAGGCTGCGCGTCCGTTCTACGGAAAGAGCGATCGGGATCGCGAGCAGGGCGAACAGGAGCACCGTGACGGGTTCAGCGAGGCGCGCGTGAAGGACTGCCCGATAGCGCGTGGTGTTGCGCCCCTCGCGCGACAAGGCGGCGATGTAATCGACCAGGCGCACCAGGGAAAGCGTGGTCGGATCGGCGCCGAGCAGGGCGAGATCGCGCGTATCTCCGACGGCGAGTACGATCTCGGTCACTTGCTCGGTTCGAGGAGCGCCCGCCGGATCGTCCGGATCGAAGTGTCGAATGATCGCATGATGCAGATTCCAACCGTGATCTTGCTCGATGTGTGCGCTCTCGGCTTCGATGCTGCGAATCAGGCGCCCCGCGATGTTGCGTTCGTAGACGCTGACGCCGTGGAGCGTCCTGGAGACCCGGTCGGCCGATTCGACGTTGTAGAAGAAATTGCCCCGCTGATACCAGAACGAGCCCCGGGCTTGGAAGAGATCGGTGGTTTCGGAGGTCTTGTCGATGCGGTGGAATTCCTTCGTGGCATCGAGGACGATCGTTTCGTTGACGACGAGCGTGAGCGTCGAGACGAAGGCCGCAGCGAGCAGCACTGGCGTGATTACGCGATACGGTGAGATGCCCCCGGTCTTCACGGCGATCAATTCTCGCGCGCGAGCGGGCAGGCCGAAGCAGAAGAATGCGGCGCCAAAGGAGGCGACGGGCATCAGGTAGGGCAGGTAATAGGATGGCAGTCGCAGGAAGAGATAGGTCGCGATGCCCCGGAAGTTGCCGCGATACTCCAGCGCGCTGTCGAAATTGAGCATCAGCTCTACGACGACGATGATCAGGTTCGATGCGATCAGGATCGCGACATAGAAGGCAAAATAAGTCGTGAGAAAGTATCGCGACAGAATCCGCACGATTGGAGCTTAGCATTGCGCCACATTCCGGGGAGCGCGGCAATCGGGGAGCCGCTGCACCGACCCATCGTTACGATTGGAAATTTCGACGGCATCCACCTGGGGCACCAGGCGATCCTGAAGACGGTGACCGACCGCGCTCGCGATCTCGAGGGGGAGGCTGTCGTCTATACGTTCGAGCCCCATCCTCGCAAGGTGTTGCGCCCGGAAAAGGCACCCGCGTTGCTGACCACGCTCGAGCAAAAGCTCGAGCTGCTCGAGATGGCGGGCGTCGATGTCGTGGTCGTGGAGCCGTTCACCGAGGCGTTTGCCCGGACGGGGGCGGATGCCTTCGTTCAACTGCTGCACCAGCGGTTGCGGCCGATCGAGGTCTACGTGGGTTACGACTTCCACTTCGGCCGAGATCGGGAGGGGTCGATGCGCATGCTCACGGAGATGGGGCCGCGGCTCGGCTTCGCCGTGACGATCATTCCCGAGGTGACGGCCGAAGACGGCGACGTCAATTCCACGCGCATCCGGGAGCTGCTCACGCAGGGCGAGCCCGAGCGCGCCGCCCGCATGCTCGGCCGCCCCTTCACGATCCGCGGATCGGTGGTTCGCGGCGACGCGCGGGGCCGCATCCTCGGATTCCCGACGGCGAATCTCGAGGTGGAGAACGAGCTGCTGCCGGCGGCCGGCGTGTATGTCGGACATCTGCGCGTGCTGGACTCGGAAGGCCGTTCGAGCCCCGCGGAGCTGCCGGCGGTGATCAACCTGGGTCGGCGTCCCACATTCGAGGATTCGCAGCGCTTCGTGGTCGAGGCCCACATCCTCGATTGGAACGGAGATCTCTACGGTCGCCGGGTCGAGCTCGCGTTTCGCGCACGGCTGCGGGAGGAGCGGCGCTTTCCCAGCGTGGATGCGCTGCGCGAGCAGATCGCACGCGATGTCGAGGACGGACGGCGCCGGCTGGGGGCTCGCTGAGGCGCGCCATGTCGGACGGCCCCGATGCGCAGAGCGCGGAGAGGAACACCCCGGCGCGGCGGCGAAGCCGATGGCGCGATCCGCGCGTGTTGCTGGGTTTGTTCATCACGGTCGTGGCCATCTGGTTCGCATTTCGGGACGTGGATGTGCGGGCGGTCCTGGGGCAATTTCGCCGTGCCAATCTGGTCGTGCTCCTGGGCCTCTCGATTCCCGCCTATCTCTTGATGGTCTATCTCCGCGCACTGCGCTGGCGTCACCTGATCGATCCGACCCAATCGGTGCCGACGGGCGCCCTGTTTCGCGCTGTCGCGGTTGGTTTCATGGCGAACAATGTATTCCCGCTGCGCATGGGGGAGTTCGTTCGCTCCTGGTATCTCGGGCGCGAGACCGGCGTCAGTCCCACCGCGATCTTTGGCACCGTCATCCTGGAACGCGTGGTCGATACGCTGGTGGTGATCCTGCTGGCGCTCGCGGTGTTGTTGATCTGGGGGGGAGGCGACGACGGCGCCTGGCGGCGAGGACTGCTGCTGCTCGTTCCGGTCGCCCTCGCGCCCATCGCCGGCCTGACCTGGCTGCGGCGCGATGCGGAGCGCGTGCTGGGGCTGGTCTCGGTGGCGCTTCGGCCCTTGCCCGCGCGGCTGCGGGGCGCCGTGGTCGGGCAGCTGCGGACCTTCAGCGGGGGTCTGGGCGCGCTGCGCGGCGGCGTCCACCTGTTCTGGATCGCGTTCCATTCGCTGCTGATCTGGCTGGTCGCCTCGAGCATCCCGATCTCGGCGGGGATCCTGGCGCTCGGGGTCGATCTCGGCACGCCGGCGCGAATGCTGGCCGCCAGCTGGACGACCCTGGCGGCTGTCGGCATCGCCGTTGCTCTGCCCTCCGCGCCGGGGTTCTTCGGCGTGTATCACTCGGCATGCAGGCTGGCCCTGGAACGCTTCGGGATTCCAGCCGAAGTGGCACTCGCGCTGGGAACGCTCGTCCACGCCGTATTCTGGTTCACCCTCACGGGGCTGGGTTTCGGGGTGCTGCGCAGCCGCGTCACCTCCCTGGCCGAGGTGGATGAAATCGCCTCGCGCTGAGGCCTCCGACTCCCGGTAAAGGTCGCCACGCGACGCGCCGATATTCCTGCGGGATCTCAGCGATTTTCGCGCGCGGACCGAGGCGCGCGAGAGGCGGAGTCCGCGCGCGATTCGAGGTGGATCGCGGATCCGACGGGTGGAGGCAAGGGGTGAACGACCGGATTGGCGAACTCCTCGTCAAGGAGAATCTGCTCACCGCGAAGCAGCTCAGCGACGCGCGATCCCAGGTCAAGTCGCAGGGCGGCCGACTCGGGGCGCAGATCACCAAGCTCGGGTACATGGATGAAAACGAGCTCACCGAGTTCGTTGCCAAGCAATACGGCGTCCCCTCCATCAATCTCGACGAATTCGAGATCGACGCCGCGGTGATCGCCCTCATCCCCGAGGAGGTCGCGACCAAGCACAACGTCATTCCGGTGAATCGCGCGGGGTCGACCCTGATTCTTGCGACCGGCGACCCTTCGAACATCTTCGCGCTCGACGACATCAAGTTTCTTACCGGCTACAACATCCAGGCGGTCGTCGCCTCTGAAGACGCCATCCGCCGCGCCATCGATCAGCATTACGACCAGACGTCGTCTCTCGAAGACGTCATGGGTGATTTCGACGATTCCGACATCGATTTGGTCCACGACGCCGATGACTTCGATGCCGCCGAACTCGCGCGAGAATCCGAAGACGCCCCCGTCGTCAAGCTCGTAAATCTGATCCTCACCGACGCGGTCAAGAAGACTGCCTCGGATATTCACATCGAGCCGTACGAAAAGACGTTCCGCGTTCGCTACCGCATCGACGGTGTGCTCTACGAAGTGATGAAGCCGCCGATGAAGCTCAAGAATGCGATCACTTCCCGCGTCAAGATCATGTCCGAGCTGGATATCGCGGAGCGTCGCCTTCCGCAGGACGGCCGCATCAAGCTCAAGATGGGGCGCGGCAAGGAAATGGACTTCCGCGTGTCCGTTCTCCCGACGCTCTTCGGTGAAAAGATCGTCTTGCGCCTGCTCGACAAATCGAATCTGCAGCTCGACATGACGAAGCTGGGATTCGAGGTCGCGCAGCTCGACATCTTCAAGACCTCGATCCATCAGCCCTTCGGGATGGTGCTCGTAACGGGTCCCACCGGCTCCGGCAAGACCACGACCCTCTACTCCGCGCTCTCGGAGCTCAACAAGACCACGGAGAACCTGTCCACCGCGGAGGATCCCGTGGAGTTCAATCTCGCGGGGATCAACCAGGTGCAGATGCACGAAGAAATCGGCTTGAACTTCGCGGCCGCGCTCCGCTCGTTCCTGCGCCAGGATCCGGACATCATCATGGTGGGCGAGATTCGTGACTTCGAGACGGCGGAAATCGCGGTCAAGGCGGCTCTGACGGGGCACATGGTGCTCTCGACGCTCCACACCAACGACGCGCCGTCGACGGTGAACCGCCTGCTCAACATGGGG
>JAOUNA010000292.1 GCA_029881215.1 Myxococcales bacterium
TCGCGCACACCCGCGCGCGCGTGCAGCTGCCCTCGGGTGCGCTGTCCGTCCAGCTGCCTCTCGTGGGAGATTTCAACGTCGAGAACATGCTGGTCAGCTGCGGCATCGCCGTTGCCCTGCAGATTCCAGCCGACGCCATCGCCGCGGGCATCGCAGCCTGCCCCCAGGTGCCCGGTCGCATGGAACGCGTGGGCGCCGACCTCGCGCAGGCGCCGACCGTGATCGTCGACTACGCGCACACGCCCGACGCGATCGAGAAGCTGCTCGCCACGCTGCGTCCGCTGTGTGCAGGCCGCCTGATCGCCGTATTCGGCTGCGGCGGCGACCGCGATCGCGCCAAGCGACCGCTGATGGCGGAAGCGGTGGCGCGACACGCGGATCGCGTGGTGGCGACGAGCGACAATCCCCGCACGGAAGACCCCGAGCGCATCCTCGACGACGTGGAGCCCGGATTGCGCGGCCTCGCGCGCGTCGCGCCCGACGCGCTCGACGCAACCGAGCACGCCTGGTGCCGGCTGGTGGACCGGCGCGAGGCCATCGCGCGGGCCATCGCCATGGCGCGCGCCGCGGACATCGTGGCGATCGCGGGCAAGGGACACGAGGACTACCAGATCATCGGGCGCGAGCGGCTGCCGTTCAGCGACCCGGAGGAGGCGCTGCGCGCGCTGCGCGCGCGACACGGCGCCGCCGGGGCGCGCTCATGAGCGAAGCCTTCCAGGCGGCGGACGCCGTGGCGTGGACCGGCGGCATCCTGCTGCGGGGCGCCTCCCAGGCGACTCTGCGCGGCGTCTGCATCGACACGCGCAGCCTCGAGGCCGGTGCGCTCTTCGTCGCCATCGTGGGCCCGCGTCACGACGCCCACGACTACCTCGACCGGGCCGTCGCAGCGGGCGCCGCGGGACTCGTGATCGCGCGCGGTCGTTTCGCACCCCGCGGCGTTCCGGCGGCTCTGCCGCTGATCGCGGTCGAAGACACGACGCGCGCGCTCGGCGCCCTGGCCGCGGGACACCGCAAGCGCTACACGGGCCCGCTCGTCGCCATCACCGGCAGCAATGGCAAGACCACCACCAAGGAGATGTGCGCCGCGATCCTCTCCGTGGCCGCGCCCTGCCTCAAGAACGAGGGAAACCTCAACAACGAGTTCGGCCTGCCGCTCACCCTGCTGCGTCGCGACGCCAGCCATCGCAGCGTGGTGGTGGAGCTCGGCATGAACCATCGGGGAGAGATCGCGCGGCTCGCGGCGATTGCGCGGCCCAACGTCGGCGTGATCACCAATGTGGGCACCGCCCACATCGAATACCTGGGCAGCCGCGAGGCCATCGCGCAGGAGAAGGGCGATCTGCTGGCGCAGCTCGACGAGACGGGCGTCGCGGTGCTGAACGCGGACGACGCGCTGGCGCGCGGGCAGGCGCAGCGCACACGCGCGCGCGCGCTGCGCTTCGGCCACTGCGCCGAGGCCGACGTGCGCGCCGAGCACGTCCGCGCGCTCGACGGACGCGGCTTCGGCTTCGCGCTGTGCGCGCCGGAGGGTCGCGTGCACGTCGAGGTCGCGGGCCTCGGTGAGACTGCGGTCACGAACGCGCTGGCGGCGAGTGCGGCCGCGCTGGCCGCGGGTGCGCCGCTCGCGGACGTCCCGGTCGGACTCGCACGCTATCGGCCCATGGCGGGACGCCTCGAGCCCTTGCCCCTGGCCGGCGGCGGCGTGCTGATCAACGACAGCTACAACGCGAATCCCCAGTCTCTGGAGGTGGCGCTGCGCATCCTGGCGGCCCCGGAAGGGGCGGAGGCGGGCGGAGTCGCGCAGCGCATCGCGGTGATCGGCGACATGGGAGAGCTCGGCGAGAGCGGGCCGGAAGCCCATCGCGAAGCCGGCCGGCTGGCCGCGCGCCTCGGCATCGACCATCTCTTCGCGCTCGGCGCGCGCGCCGAGCAGGTCGCCGAGGGCGCGCGCGACGAGGGCATGGCTGCGGATCGCGTCCACGCGGGCCGCGACTGGCGCGAGATCGCCGAGCAGGTGCGGGCGCGACTGACCGGCGGCGACCGCGTGCTCATCAAGGGATCACGCGCGATGCGCATGGAGCGCATCGTGTCTCGGCTCGTCGCAGCGCGCGACAGCGCGGAAGACCGGGGTTGCGCGGCGCTCTACGAGCGGAGCGAGGTCTGAATGTTCTACCACCTCTTCTACCAGACGCTCTCGCCCGAGATCGGCGCGTTCAACGTCTTCCGCTACATCACCTTCCGCACCGGGGCCGCCACGCTCACGGCGCTCTTCATCGCCTTCATGATGGGGCCCCCGTTGATCCGCGCGCTCGGCCGGATGCGCGTGGGGCAGCCGATCCGCGCGATCGGCCCCGACCACGGCAGCAAGGCGGGTACGCCGACCATGGGCGGCCTGCTGATCCTGCTCTCCCTGCTCGTTTCGGTGCTGCTGTGGTCGAACCTCGACAGTCGCCTCGTCTGGATCGTCGTCGGCCTCACGACCGGCTACGGCGTGCTCGGTTTCATCGACGACTACCGCAAGGTGAGACAGGGCTCGAGCGCGGGGATTTCGGGCAAGGCCAAGCTCCTGTGGCAGACACTGCTCGCCCTGCTCGTGGCGGTCGCGATCTACACGGATCCCAGCTTCGACGCGCGCATCGCGGTGCCCTTCTTCAAGAATTTCACGCCCTATCTCGGCTGGTTCTACATCCCGCTGGCGACCTTCATCATCGTTGCCGCGAGCAACGCCGTGAACCTCACGGATGGACTCGACGGCCTCGCCATCGGCCCGATCATGATCTCGGCCTTCACCTTCCTCATCCTGTCCTACGCGGCGGGCCATTCCATCATCGCGGACTACCTGGCGATCAAGTACGTGCCCGGTGCGGGTCATCTCGCGATCTTCTGCGGCGCGCTGCTCGGCGGCGGCCTGGGCTTCCTGTGGTTCAACGCGTCGCCCGCGCAGCTCTTCATGGGCGACGTGGGCTCGCTCGCCCTCGGCGGGGCCCTCGGCACCATGGCCGTGCTGATCCGTCAGGAGATCCTGCTCGCCGTG
>JAOUNA010000007.1 GCA_029881215.1 Myxococcales bacterium
GGCGCGGCGCTGGCGCCGATCCCGCATGCGCGCCGGGCCGACGTATTCCACCGTCTCGTACTGCTCGGTCTCGACCATGCGTCCCAGGCGCTTCAAGATCTCCGAAATCCGGCCAATCTCGCGCCGCACCGCGTCGATGCGCTCGTACTCCACCGCACAATCGCGCTCGTCCGCCAGCACCTCCACCTCACGCTCCAGCAGAGCCAGCTGATTCACCATCACCGCCAGGGGATTGTTGATCTCGTGCGACAGACCGATGGCGACCTCTCCGAGGGTGGCGAGCTTGTCCTTGCGCAGGATCTCGCGCAGATCCTTGGCGAAGCCGATGGTGCCGTTCTCGCACCCGGCTTCGTCGTAGAGGAGCGTGCCCGTGATCGCCACGGGAATCCGCTCGCCGTCCTTGGAGAGAAACGTGGTCTGGAAGGTCTCGACGACTCCTTCGCCCCCGTTGTCGGGCCCGCGCATCGCCTTCATCACGCGCTTCGCCTCTTCGAGGTCGGGATACAGGCGTGCCACGTAGAGGCCCAGCACCTCTTCCGACTTGTAGCCGAGGATGCGAGAGGCGCCGTCGTTGTAGTACACGACGTTGCCTTCGCGATCGGTCGCGATGACGAGATCCGTCGACCGCGCGATGAGACGCTCGAGCTGCTCCTTCGAGAGCCCCATGATCTACATCCTACTCCCTTCGCGTCGCACGCGCCGCGCCCAGCTCTCGCCGGGCGCGCGCTCAGGCGATGCGCCGTTCCGCGAGCCAGCGCTCCGCGTCGATTGCGGCCATGCAGCCCGTCCCGGCTGCCGTCACGGCCTGGCGGTAGGTCGGATCCATCACGTCTCCGCAGGCGAAGACGCCCTCCACGGAGGTGCGCGTCGAGCCGGGCGAGACGCGCACGTAGCCGGTCTCGCCGAGGGCGAGCTGATCCTTCAGGACCGCGGTGTTCGGCTGGTGTCCGATCGCGATGAAGAGCGCCTCGACGGGGAGCTCGCGCTGCGCGCCCGACTGCACGTCGCGCAGGCGTACGCCGGTTACGAAATCGTCACCGAGCACCTCCTCCACGATCGAGTTCCAGACGAAATCGATCTTCTCGCTCGCGCGCGCGCGATCCTGCATGATCTTCGAGGCGCGCAGCGCTTCGCGGCGATGGATCACGCTGACCCGGCTCGCGAATCGCGTCAGGAAGAGCGCCTCTTCGAGGGCCGTGTCGCCGCCGCCCACCACCGCCATCGCCTTGCCGCGGTAGAGCGCGCCGTCACAGGTCGCGCAGGCCGATACGCCCCGATTCTGCAGGCGCTTCTCCGACTCGAGGCCAAGCCAGCGCGCCGACGCGCCCGTGGCCACGATCACCGCGTCGGCGCTGAGCGCGCGCGACGCCGTGCGCAGTCGGAAGGGCCGGGCGTCGAGCTGAATCTCTTCGACGTCTTCCAGCAGAATCTCGGCGCCGAAGCGCTCCGCCTGCTGCTTGAAGAGCTCCATCATCTCGGGGCCCGTCACGCCGTCCGGAAAGCCGGGGTAGTTCTCTACCTCGGTGGTCAGCATCAGCTGACCCCCAAATTGGATTCCGGCGGCGACGAGCGGAGCGATCTCTGCTCGCGCCGCGTAGATGGCCGCGGTGTAGCCCGCAGGGCCACTTCCCACGATTACGAGTTTGCGGTGCTCTGTCTCGGTCATCGCCCCGACTCGCCTTGCTGGCTCAGCAGCTCGTCCAGCTTCCCGCTCCGGTTCAGCGCCGCCAGATCGTCGTATCCTCCGACGTGCCGTTCTCCGATCCAGATCTGCGGCACGGTGTGCTGACCGCTGCGCTCCATCATTTCACGGCGGCGATCCGCATGCGCAGCGACGTCGATCTCCTCCCACGCGCATCCCTTCGACTCCAGCAGCTGCCGGGCGGCGTGACAATAGGGGCACGATCTCGTCGCATACATGGTGATCATCGCAATCGAAGGCGCTGGACGCTCCGTCTCGGCGGACGCTTGGGCTCCCGGGCTCCGAGCCGTAAAGGAGCCGCTGGGTCGCGGGCGGCGCTGCTGCCCTGAGGCCGCAGAATCTACGCTCGGCGCCGCGCCCCCGCCAGGGTCAGAGCGGCTCGGTAATCGGAATGTCCTCCCACATGAGCTGCAGGAAGGTTCCGATGAAGAATGACATGAACGTCATGATGAAGATGGCGGCCGGGAAGGTGTAGAACGGCTCGAAGCCCACGATTCTCGGCAGCTCGCCCAGGAAGGGAGGCAGCCACTCGCGCAGCTGTTCGACCGAGGCGGGTGCGGGTCCGCCGGACCAGTTCCGCGCGGCCATGAAGCTTCCCAGCATGCCGGTAAAGAGCAATCCGATCCCCGCGGCCTGCAGCACTCCGAGCAGGAAGATCTGACGCGCGCGCCAGAAGGCGAGCTTCGTGTCGCCGAGCCGGTACTGGACTTCCACGTACAGGTACAGGAGCGTGGTGGCTCCCAGCACCACCGCGATGCTGACGAGCGTGAACCAGGGTTGGTTGGCCAGGCTCCAGACTTCGTCGATGAAGAAGATGGGCAGATAGCCCACGGTGATGCCGGCGGTGATCCGGGGAACCGAGGTGTGGAAGAAGGTCAGGTCCCGGCGCCACAAGAAGCGGTAGAGAAGGAACCAGAGCACGGCAATGTCCGCGGCCACGAGCTCGGCCGCGCAGAGCGCGTCGAAGAGCAGGGGCGCGCGCTCGTAGAAGAAGGCGCCCGTCACGAACGGCGCGAACAGGCAAGCGAGTGCGAGCACGTAATTCCGCGTGCGGTGCCTCGAGAGCGTCCGGTCCGCATCGACCACCTCGTTGCGCAGGTTGTCCGCGTGTCGGATGACCGCGGCTGCGTGATGAATGTCGTACTGCCGCAGGAACCACTCCTCGAGCTTCGCCAGCAGACGCAGGCAGTTCCGATTCCCGATCCGCCTGAGGAAGGGGGTCAGCTCTCGGCCGCGCGACACGCGCGTGCATCCGGGCCGGCTGATCGCCCTGCGCACCTCCTCTTCGCGCGTGCCAAAAGGCGATCCCTCCATCTCGAAGGCACCGTTCGCCTCGTCGAGGCAGCCTTCTTCGATCCAGCGATAGAAGGCGCGCTCCGCGAGCCGCACGGTGCAGCGATTCACCGTGTCGACATCGCCGCTCTCCAGCGTGTGGAAGAAACCGCTCTCCGACAGATCGTCGGACGGATCGATCGGATCCACGGTCCCCGCGACGTAAGCCGCGACGTAGCCGGGATCGACGCGCCGCTCGAGCAGCGCCAGCAGAACGCGGTGCGCGATCTTGCGCAGGTGCAGGACGGCGAGCCGCAAGCCCGGTCGATCGTCACCCAGGCGCTCGCCCGCAAAGCGGATCACGATCTGCGCCAGGATCGCCACCTCCTCGCAGACGCGCGCCAGGCGCTCGCGGGAGAGCCGCGGCTCGCGCTCGAGTCGGTCGATCAGCTTCTCCAGGTAGCGCGGAATCGCGATCACCAGTCGGGAGACGAGAACCTGCGCGTCCCGGCGCTGCGCCTCCGGAGAGAGGAGGCTGGGCTTGCGCGACAGGTCCACGAGCTGCAGGTAGATCTCCGCCGGATCGTGGCGATCGGCGCGAAAGGAGAAGGTCTCGGGGAACAGTCGCTTGAAGCCGGCGCCGCGATCGCACTCGAAGCGGATCTCGCGCGCATGGAATGCGTAGGTGAAGCGCAGCGTGAGCTTGAGGCGCTCGACCCGCAGCTCGAGACGATCCAGCGTCGGAGAAGGTTGATTCACTTCATCCGTCAAAGTACGGACTGCTTCGACTTCTCGCCCGATTCGTAATATTCCTCGACGCGCCGCGCCAGCTCGCGGACATGCGCGGGCGGTTCGCCCGCGAGAGGCCAGCGCGCCGCCGCGATCCGCATGCGATCCTGGAGCACCTGAGCATCGGGAAGCTCCTCGTGCGCCATGGCGTCGTCGACGTCGAGCCAGTTCTCGATGGCTGTGCGCGTGCGCGAGATGCGCTCGGCGAGGGTGCTCATGCCCGGCGACTCGATGTGCGAGGCCTTGATCTGTTCGGCGAGCTGCGGCAGCTGACTGTGCACGCGCTCGAGCTCGGCGCGCAGCGGCCCCTCCACCTCCGCGAGCTCGCCGACCAGATCGTAGAATCGACGCTGCAGCGGCTCGTGCGAGACCTCGCGAAACAGGATCACGCGCCCGAAGGGATCGCCAGCTTCGTCGGCCAGGTCGTGGGTCTTCACGCGGAAACGGTGCCCGCGGACCTCGACGTCGTAGTGGTTCACCTCTTCGTCGCCCGCCACGGCGATCGCGGCGGCACCGATCGCGTCGAGTCCGTGCTTCTCGAGCACCTCCTTGAGCGGCCGCCCCCGAGCGTTCGTCCCGAGCGAAAAGAAGTCCCGAGCGGGGCGGTTCACCGCCTGGATGACGCCGCTCTCGTCCACGGCGATCGCCCCCGTGTCGAGCTGATCCATCACGGCGCGCAACAGATGGTTCACGCGCTGCAGATCCGTGAGCAGCCGATCGTTCTCGATCATCAGCCGGTGGTGCGCGACGGCCTGCTTCATCAGCTGCTTGAGCTGCTCGGACTCCCACGGCTTGGTGATGTAGGCGTAGACGTGCCCGTCATTGATGGCCTGGATGATCGCCTCCATGTCGGAGAATCCCGTCAGGATCATACGGACCGTGGAGGGGTGGCGCTTGCAGACCTCCGCTACGAAATCGACACCGCTCATGTCGGGCATGCGCTGATCCGTGAGGACCACCGCAAAGGGCTCGTTCTCGTCCAGGATTTCGAGGGCGCGGCGCGCACTCGTCGAAGTGAACACCTCGTAATCGTCCTGGAACGTGTAGATCATCGTCTCGAGGATGGCTTCCTCGTCGTCGACGACCAGGATCTTGGGCAGAGAAGCTTTCATGGGTACGACGCTCGCAGCTTGACGCGGGGCCGGCCTAGGATACCGCGACCCGTGCCGGCGGCGCCCGCGCAGCTTCCTGCGCGGGCGCTGCGCATCAGTAGCGCGCGTACTCGATCAGGCGGTCCACGGACCGCCCCCAATCGCCTTCCCAGCGCTCGGCGACCACCTCGCCGGGACTCACGCCGAGCTCGAGCTGCTCGAAGATCGGATCCAGGAAGTTCGATTCGTCTGCGTCGATCACGCCCGCGTGGCCGATGCGCCGCAGGCCGTCTCGCGAGATCACCGCCAGCTCGCGGGCGAGCTCGATCACCGGCACCGCGCCGTAATGAGCCCCGAGTCCGCGGCGCGCCACGTCCGAGCGCACGGCGTCGCGAACCTCGAAGTCGTAGCGATCCACCAGATCCCAGGCCCGCGATCGCGCCGTGGCGTCGTACAGGACGCCCTTCCACAGGGCCGGCAGCGAGCACGTCAGGCCCGGCGGCACCGCGTCCGCACCGCGCACCTCGATCCACTGCTTCAGGCGTACGTCCGGAAACAGCGTGGTCAGGTGCCGATCGAAATCCGCGAAATTGGCGGGACTCCCCTCGAAGCCATCGCGCAGGAAGCAGCGGAAGGTCATCCCCTTCGCCTCGTGATACGCGCCGTTGCGGACCACGAAGAACATCGGCACGTCGAGCGCCCACTCCACGTAGCGGCGGTAGCCGAAGTCCGATTCGAACACCATCGGCAGCAGTCCGGTGCGATCGGGGTCCGTGAACTGCCACGCATACATTCTGCGCGACACGAAGCCGTTCGTCTTTCCCTCGGACAGACTCGAGTTGGCGAAGATCGCCGACACGATCGGAGAAATCCCCGTCGCGACGCGCATCTTGTCGACCATGTCGGCTTCGTCCGCATAGTCGAGATTCGCCTGCACCGTGGCCGTCGCGAACATCATCTCGAGCGCGAGCGCGCCGCGCGTCGGCAGATAGCGCTGCATGATCCGGTAGCGCGCCTTCGGCATCACGGGGATGCGGTCCACGGTGTGGAGCGGATTCATGCCCAGGCCCAGCCATTCGATGCGCAGCGGCTCGCACACCCTCTTCATCAGCGCCAGGTGCGCGTGGAACTCCGCGCACGTCTCGTGGATCGTGCGCAGCGGCGCTCCCGACAGCTCGAACTGCCCCCCGGGCTCGAGGGTGATGCTGGCCCGCCCCTTCGTCAGCGCGATCGTGTTGCCGGCCTCGCCCACGCGATGCCAGTCGCCCTGCTCCGCGATGCGCTCCAGCACGGCGCCGATGCCGCGCTCGCCCTCGTACGGAATCCCGGCGTGGCTGTCCCCGTAGAGCCCGATCTTCTCGTGCTCCGTCCCGACGAGCCACTGCTCGGGGGACTTCTCGCCCTCGCGCAGATAGTCGACGAGCGCCTCGACGCCCTCGATGCTCGCGAGGCGATCGCGGCCGCCCGGCACGCTGTCGTCGCGTTCCTGGCTCACGGACCCACCGCCGGGCACTGCGCATCGATCACGGCGCGCACGCCTCTTCCAGAAATCGCTCGAGGAGCTCGCCCAGCGCCTGTTCGATCTCGCCTTTGGCGTCGAAGGGAAAGCTGCGGCAGGGCCCCTCGGTCTTGCCCGCGTGGAAGGGGCCCACCAGGGTCACCTGCCCGCGACTCTTCGCCGTCACCACCGCCCTGCAGCGGCCGCGCGCGAGATCGAACTCGACGGAGCGCAGATGCTTGTCGTCGATCCGCGTCTCGCCGAGAGCCACGCGCAGGTGAGGCGCACCGGAGGCGGCAGCTGCGGCGTGGAAGCGATCCAGGGCCTCGGCCACCCGCGCGCGCAGCGCCTCCGCGCAGCCTCGCGCCACCTCCAGCTGCCCCGCATGGGCGGCCTCGCGCGCGCCGATCTCTCGGCCCAGCGCCTCCAGTCGGCGGACCAGATCGCTCGAGGACTGCGCCGGGGCGGAACTCGACATGCGGCGATGCTCGCACATTCGGCAGACCGGTTCGACGCCGGGGCCTAGAGTGCGGCGTCCTCCGCGGCGAAGAGCGTGCCGGCGTCGAGCTCCGCCATGAGCAGGGCGCTGGCGGTCCGGAAGGTGGGCTGGAGCTCGTCCGGCACCGGCCTGCCGCTCGGCGTGCGCAGGCGCGCGGGATTCACGTACTGCCCGTTCTTGGCGATGCGGAAGCACACGTGCGGACCCGTGGCGAGGCCAGTCTGGCCTACGTACCCGATCACCTGCTTCTGACCCACCTTCTGCCCGACCTTCAGATTCTTCGCATAACGCGACAGGTGCGCGTAGTACGAGACATATCCGTTCGCGTGGCGGATCTTCACGAGATTGCCGAAACCGCCCGCGCGGGCCCGGTAGATGACTTCTCCGTCGGCCACCGCCCACACGGGGGTCCCCGTCGGCGCCGCGTAGTCGATGCCGTGGTGCGGGCGCGTGATCTTGAGGATGGGGTGGTGCCGCGCAGCGCTGTAGCTCGAGCTGACTCGGGCGTGGCGCAGCGGGGCCATCAGGAACTGACCCTCGACCGAGGTGCCGTCCGGGCGGTAGTAGCCGCCGCGCCCCTCTTCGGACTCGAAGTAGACCGCGGTGTGCGAGCCGGCGGTGCCGTCGTAGCGCGCCGCGAGAATTCGGCCGGGCCGGACATAGCTCTCGCCGCCGTCGTCCTCGGCGCGGTAGAGCCGCTCGTAGAGCACCTGGAAGCGATCGCCGGGCTGGACCGAGCGCTGGAAGTCGATGTCCCAGGCAAAGACGTCGGCAAAGTCCCGGGCGAGCTGTCCGCTCTCCCCCAGGTCCGTCACGGCCTTGTAGAGCGTGCTCACCACGACACCCGCCAGGCGCTTCGGGTGCGGGACCAGCTCGATCTCCTCGTGCAGCGCCGTGAAACCCTCCCCGTCGCGCACGATGCGGAAGCCTTCCGTGGTCGAAGTGCGGTAGCGGAACTCCATCAGCTCTCCGGCCGCGTCCAGCGTCAGCCAGAACTCGTGTCCCGGGCGCGCGCGGCGGAAATTGAAGAGCGGTCGCATCTCCGCGTCGATCCGGTTCACGATCTCGGTCGCGACGCCCAGCGCGCCGAGCGCGCTGCCGAGCGTCTGCCCCCGATCGAGTCGCCCCGCCACGATCCGGTCCGGCGGCGGCGGAGGCTCCGGCGCCTCGAGGAGCGGGGGCGCTGCCGTCACGGGAGGCAGCGGGGGCACCACCGCAGCGACCGCCAGCCGCTCATTCGGCGCACTCCCGGCGCGCGAGAACTGGGCGGATGAGAGCGCCACCGCGGCAATCAGCAGCACGGGCACCAGCAGCCCCCCGACCGAGAGCAGGCGGCGCAGTGAGCACGATCTGAGCTTCTGGAACCGGCGGACGGGCGGACCGCTCTGCATCGACTTCTCCTGGAACGACTGCCGCGCGACGAGAGCTATCCCGGTCCGCAGCCGTTGCAACGCATCCATTCGCTTCGGGGACGACTCTGCTCCGGCGTGCGGTTGGCTACGACCGCCGCCAGACCCATCGGGGACCGCCGCGGGCTCGCCGTACTCCGTGGCGTCCGTGACGATCCTCGAGCTGGCTGCGGAACCCCCCCCGGCAATACGTCGGCAACACTACCTGCGCACCGCTGGATTTTCATCCAAAAAAACGAGTGCCCCGCCCCCCCGGGATCGAGCCGGTCGGCGCCCGGGCCACCTCAGCGCAGCGCCTGGATCGCCGCGTGCACCGACTCGAAGAGCGGCTCGACCTGCTCCAGCTCCAGGCACGAGAAGGCGATCCGCAGGTCCGACCCGCCGGCCGCGATCACGCCGCTGCCGTGGCGCTCCAGCAGCTCGACGCGCACCGCTTCCGCCTCGACGCCCTTGGCGCGCAGGCACATGAAATAGCCGCTGTTGAACGGGTAGACGTCCCAGCTGTCGCGGAAGCGCTCGGCGTGCACCACCCGGTGCACGGCCTCGGCGCGCGCGCGCAGCGTCTCGTGCTTGTCCTTGCGCTCCTGCTCGAGCGTCGAGGATTCGAGCGCCTTGCGCACCAGGCTCTGGGAGAGCTGCGAGACGTTCGAGATGCCGCCGCGAATGGCGCCGCGCAGCTTGGCATCGAGCACGGCGCACACCGCCTCCGCCGTGTCCGCCCGACCGGGACCCACCGTCAAGAAGCCACAGCGCAGGCCCCAGACGAAGAGCTCCTTGGTCGCGCCGTCGAGCCGGAGCGCCAGCAGATTGGGGTGGAGATTGGTGAGGGACGCGAACAGCGACTCGGTGCGGCTGGGCTCGCCGAGGTGGTAGAAGAGGCCGAAGTAGGCGTCGTCGAGCACCACCAACAGCCGCGTGCCGCGCTCGGCCTGGCGGAGCAGCGCCTCGACGATGGCCTCGCCCTCCGCCTCGTTCGGCATGTAGCCGGTCGGGTTGTTCGGGAAGTTGAGCAGCGCGATCAGCTTCTCGCGCCCCTCGGCGCTGCGCTGCAGCGCCGCGGCGAACGATGCCACGTCGAAGCCCGTTCCCGCGTAGAACGGATAGGTGGCAATCCGGGCGCCCAGCCGCACCTCGTAGGTGAGCCGGTAGTTGCCCCAGAGCTTGTCGGGCAGCACGAGGACGTCGCCCGGATCGACGAACAGATCCCCGACCAGCGCGAGCCCGTGCGTGATGGCGCTGGTGACGACGGGCAGGCCGAAGGACTTGCCGCGCAGCGACGGATTCTCGGCGAGCATCTTCTCGCGCCAGCGCTCGCGCAGAGCCGGCTGCCCGGCGGGCGGCGCGTACGGAAACGCCTCTTCCGGCGCCACGTCGCGCAGATGCGCCGCGATCGAGGCCAGGTGCATCGGTCCGCCGCCCTCCGTGGCGATCCCGATGGTGGCGTTGAAGCGGTGCGCCTTGGCCTTGGCTTCGGCGCTCTGGGAGAGGATTCCCTTCGGGAAGTAGAGGCGGCGGCCGAGACCCGAGAGCATGCCGAATACTTCCGGCGCGGCGCTCTCGAGGTGTTCGTTGAGCTCCCGTGCCAGGGGGTTGAGGTCGGTGGGGGACATACTCGCTCCTCGGGCGCAGCCGCGACTCTACAGCCGGCGCTGCAGCACGTCCACGAAGGCGTCGAAGCCGAGCGCGCGCCAGAAGTGCTGGCCCTCCGCATTGCCCGCTACGACGCGCACCTCGACGCGCGCCACGCCGCGCTCCCGAACCCACGCCAGCGCCGCGGCGACCAGTGCGCGGCCGATGCCGCGGCGCCGCGAGGCGGGCCGCACCGACACGTCGGTGATCTCCGCGCGCACGACCTCTTCGTGGATCGGCGGTGCCCGGTCGATGCGCACGCTGCAGAAGCCGTCGAGTCCTCCCCCGCAGTCGTGGACGAAGAGGGCCGCGTTCGCGTCGCGCAGCTGCGCCGCGAGCAGGCGATGCACCGCCTGGCCCGCCCCCGCGCGAAGCGCGAAGAGCGGCTCGAAGGCTGCGTGATGCGCGCTGAGATCCATCCAGAGACCTGCCACCGCCTCGAGATCACGCGGTCGGGCGCGGCGGATCGCGCCGTCGCTGCGCGCGCTGCGCGTCACGCCGGACAACCGTTGCAGCGCCGCGCCTGCACGAGCGCTCAGAGCACGCGGCGCGTCTCGGGGAAGCTGCGCCACACCGGGATTCCGCAAAAGTGGGCGCCCTCCGTGCAGCGCGGGCGCGCCAGGCCCGAGCGCACGAAGCAGGGCGGACCCACGTGCTCGACGAGCTTCGGCTGCACGGCGCGCACCTGCTCGATCTCCTCCATCGACGCCTGCCAGATCTCCCACTGCGCGTTCAGGCAGCTGCGCATGGTCCACTTGTGCAGCAGATCCAGCAGCGTCCCAGATTCTTCGAAACGCACGGCGAGCGCGTTCGGGAGCACGTAGAGCGCGAGGCGCGGGTCCACGCCGCGGGCGAGCAGCTGCGCGCGCGCCTCCCACTGCGCTTCCACGACCTCCCGGAAGAGCCCGTGGCAGGCGGGGTCGCTGCGGATCAGCTCGGGCTCCACCACGTCCACCCCGGCAGGCACGGTGCGCGAGAGCAGCGGGCGCGAGCCGGGCACGGTGCGATGGCGCTGATCCTGGGAATCCGCCGTGTGCGACAGCTTCTTGCGAAAGACGAAGTGCGCGTGCGCCAGGCTGCGCATCAGCGGCGCGTGCGTCGAGACGTTGAGCCGCTCGAGCCGATAGGGATTGCGCGCGGGGTCGAGCACCAGATCGAGGGCCTCCGCGTCGGAGAGGTCCGCGCGCCCGAGAACGTGGCGAACGGCATCCGCGATCGCTTCCGGAGCCCGCGCGCCGAAGCCCACCAGGCGCGCCGTGCGACCATCGAGCGACTTGTCGAAGGCCTCGAGAACGGCCGGATCGCCCAGGCCGGGCGGCGCGAGCCGCTCCTCGACGATCTCTGCCGCTTCGAGCGGAGGCTGTCCGACGCTGCGGAAGAAGTTCGGATCGGCTTGCTCGACCTCGGCCACCATGCGCTGCACCACGTCGAGCGCCTCGTCGGGGACGTCGCCGACCCGCGCCATGCGCCGCAGCCGGTGCAGCACGAGACCCGAAACGGTGTATACCATGGCGGTGTGGCACGCGATGGGAATCACGTAGCGCGCCGTCTCGATCGCCTTCTTCTCCGCCTCGCGCGCCACGCTCTTGCCGAACGCGGCGTTCTGACGGTCCTGCAGGCGCCAGAGGGCCGCGAGGCGCGCGTGGGCGAGCGGCGCGAGCCGCGCAGCCAGCGCGGCGTAGCCCTGCCAGGCGCGCTCGATGCAAGCCGTGTAGATGCCGCGGGCCTCGCCCGCGAGTGCCGGCGGAACGTGGGCCGCCACCTCGTCGAGGCGCACGTAGCGCTGGCTCTGCTGCTCGGTGTTGTAGAAGGGGAAGCTGTGCAGGAACGACCAGACCAGCTGACGCGAGACCCCCGAAATCGCGAACTCGAAGCTGGCGTGTTGGAAGACGGTGTGGTGGCCGCCCTCGAAGGTGAGGGGGCCGATGCGGCGCCGCTGGGGCTCGGTGATCTCGTCGCTCTCGATGACGCGCGGCGAGTAGCAGGTGCGGGCGGCGGCGATCGCGCCGTCGTAGGGGCTGTTCGTCGCGCTGCGCAGGCGGACCCTGGGTCCGCGATCCATCACCGCCAAGGAATCTCCCTTGCGCGGCGTCCTTCCGCGCCGCGTGGCGTCCCCCCCGACCTCCTGGCCGATCCGATGCGAAGCCCGAACGTCGACGCCTACTCTTGCAGACCCGCGCGCTCGTTGCGAGGGCAAAAGATTTCCCATTCTGACCCGCGGAGTCTCCTTCCGCGGACCCGCTACGCGAGCTCATCGGCCGCAGCCCGAGCGCAGACTTCGCTCACCGAAACAAGAGGTTCGGTGTTGTTCTTCCGGTTCGGTCGCCACCGCTGCCCCGCTTGGCACAGGGCTTGCCCTAGTATGCAGCGGGCAGTTGCATCTTCGCCCTCGAGAGCCATGTCCCGCCTATGGATCGTCCATCGCGACCAGCGCCAGCGCTCCGCTCTGGCCCGTCTCGCTGCAGCTTCGGAGGACGCCGTGCTCGGCGCCCCGGGCGAGCCTCGCTTCGACGCGGCCCCGCCGGCCGAGGTGATCCTGCTCGGTCTGGGCGACGATTGGGAGCTCGAGCTCGAGTACGCGCACAGCGTCCGGCGCCGAGCTCGCGACGCGCACTGGATCCTGATCGGCGCGCCGCGCAGCGGCGACGCCGCGCTGCGCTGCTTCGACACGCTGCGCGCCGAATTTCTCGCCTATCCCCCGACGCCGGACGTGCTGCGCGAGCGCATTCGCGCTGCGCGGCGCCCCGCCGCGCCGACGCTCTCCCAGCGTGCGGGCCGCGAGGCCGTTGCCGAGCGCTTCTCGCGCTGGTTCTCCGATCTCGAGCTGCCGGAGCTGCTGCGCGCCCTCGATCCCCGACTCGCCGACGTCACGCTGCTGATCCGCGGAGAGCCGGGCACGGGGCGCAGCCTGCTCGCCCAATACGTGCACCTCTTCGGCGGAACGGCCGCGGGCGTCTTCGTGCGCGTGCCGTGCGCCGAAGCCACGCGCGCGGACGAAATCCTCGCAGCGATCGAGCAGGCCGGAAGCCGCGCGGCGACGCCCGCCGCGCTCGCGATCTGCCTCGAGAATGTGGAGCGCCTCGCGCCGTCGATACAGGCACTCGTCTGCGACTGGATCGAGCTGGGGCTCCCGCCGGGCGTGGTGCGCGCGCCGCGCTTGCGCTGGATGGGCACCGGCGGCGACGCAGACGCGCAGCTCCAGCCGGATGCGGGGCTGTGCCGAGCGCTCTCCGAGCTCAGCATCCGATTGCCTCCGCTGCGCGAGCGACCCCATCTGATCGACGTGGTCACCCGGGCGGTCACGCGCGCCTGGTGCGAGACGCGCCGCGAGCGATCCCGGCGCTTCGGCGAGGATGCGCTGGCGGTGATGGAGGAATATCCCTGGCCGGGGAATCTGCGCGAGCTCGAGGCCCTCGTGGTGCAGACCCTCGCCTGCAGCACCTCGGATCCGGTTCGCTCGGACGATCTGCAGTGCAATGGGCGGGCGTTCTCCCCGCTCCTGCCGAGCGAGATCGGCGGGCGCGAGCACGACGATTCTTCGGCCGAGCGCGCCGTTGCCAGCGCCTCCGCCGAGGGCATGGCGCGACACGAAATTGCGATTCGTCGGGTGGAGGATGTGAGCGCCGCAGCGCCGCGGCCGAGCGCTGCGCCCGAGGCCGCGGCTGCGCAGCGCGCGGCGCCGGTCGACGAGATCTCGCTCGCGCGCCTCGTGGCGTCGCTCTCCCACGAGGTGCGCAATCCGCTCGCCACCCTCCGCACCTTCGCGGAGCTGCTGCCCGAGCGCTTCGCGGACCCCGAGTTCCGCAACCGCTTCGCGAAGGTGGTGAGTCAGGATGTCGAGCGCATCGACGCGCTCGTCGAGCAGCTCGGCCGGCTCTCCGATCTCCAGGCACCCAAGCACGAGACCGTGAACCTCTCCGACCTGCTCGAGCAGTTGCTCGACGCGCGCGAGGAGACGATCCGGAACAGGCGTTTGCTCGTGCTGAAGGAGCTCGACGCGGAGCGGTCGATGGTCGTCGCAGATCGCGAGCAGCTGCGCTTTGCCTTCGACGCGCTGCTCGGAAGGTCGCTCGAGCTGGTTCCCGAGCGCGGCGACGTCTACCTCGCGTCCCGTTACCACAACGGAGAGCCGGCGCACCCGCCGTCCGTGCGCGTGCTGCTGCGCTTCCACGACCCGGAGAGCGTGGGCTCCGCCAGCCCGGCGCCGGGTCTCTCCGTCGCGGAGAACTCCCTCGAGCTCACGGTCGCGGAGCTCGTCATTCGCGCCCAGGGCGGGCGCTTCGCCCTCACCAGCAGCGAGGGCAAGGAGACGGTCATCGTCGTGGATCTCCCGGCGCGCTGAGTCGCCGGCCGCCGCCGCCCCGCGCGGCAGCGCGGCCGCGCGCGAACTACAGTCTGCGCGATGGCTCGGGTGCTGGTCGTGGACGACGAGCCCGGGATCCGCGATTCGCTGCGGATGCTGCTCGCCGGGATGTGCGTGGTCGAGACGGCCGACGGCGTCGACGCCGCGCTGCGCGCGATGCGCGCGCAGCCTCCGGATCTCGTGCTGCTGGATCTGGTCATGCCCGGGCGCAGCGGCTTCGAGCTGCTCTCGGAGCTGGGGCACACGCCGCACGCGCCGCCCGTGCTGGTGCTGACCGCGACGCGCACCGTGTCCACCGCGGTCGAGGCGATGAAGCGCGGCGCCGCGGACTACGTGACCAAGCCCTTCGAGATCGAAGCGCTGCGCATCAAGGTGCGGCAGCTGCTCGAGCACCGCGCGCTGGCCCGCGAGGTCGAGGTGCTGCGCGCGCGGGTCGAGGAGCGCGACCGCCTGGGGGATCTCCTGGGAGCCAGCGCGCCCATGCGCGAGGTCTTCGAGACCATCCGACGCGCCGCGGCGTCGACGGCGACCGTGATCATTCGCGGCGAGAGCGGCACCGGCAAGGAGCTGGCCGCGCGCGCCCTGCACGCGCTGAGCCCGCGCGCGGAGCGGCCCTTCGTGGCGGTCAACTGCGCCGCGATTCCGCGCAATCTGATCGAGAGCGAGCTCTTCGGACACGAACGCGGCGCCTTCACGGACGCGCGCGAGCGGCGCATCGGCAAGTTCGAGGCGGCCGCGGGGGGCACGCTCTTCCTCGACGAGATCGGCGACCTCGACGTGGCGGTCCAGGCCAAGTTCCTGCGCGCGCTGGAGGAACGGCGCATCGAGCGGCTGGGCGGCTCGGAGCCCATCGAGGTCGACGTGCGCGTGCTGGCCGCCACGCATCGCGACCTCGAGCGGGACGTGGCGGCGGGCCGCTTCCGCGCCGATCTCTTCTACCGCATCCAGGTGGTGCCCATCGATCTGCCCCCCCTGCGCGAGCGGCGCGAGGACGTGCGTCTGCTCGCCCGGCACTTCCTCGCCGAGGCGCGCGCCCAGGCGGGTCGCGGCCCCGAGCGCATCGCCGCCGAGGCGCTCGCCGCGCTCGAGCGCTTCTCCTGGCCCGGCAACGTGCGCGAGCTCAGGAACGCCATCGAGCGCGCCGTGGCGCTGGCCGACGGCCCGGTCCTCGGTCCCGAGGACCTGCCCGCCGCCATCGTCCAGACCCACCGCATCGAGTCGCTGGGCGATGCCGTGCGCGAGGGCAGGATGGGCTTCGAGGAGGCCACGGCCGACTTCGAGCGCGCGCTGTTGCTCGAGGCGCTGGAGCTCAGTCGCTGGAACCAGACCCACGCCGCCGAGCGGCTTCGCATCACCCGCCGCGCACTCAAGCTGCGCATGGATCGGCTGGGCCTCGAGCCGCCGGCGTGAGCTGCACGCTCACCCCGCCCGCTGGGAACGTCTCGCCACTGACGAATTGTTCGGATCCGAACAGTTCGACAAACGCTGTTTGAGAGCAGCGGGATAGAATCCTGCTTGCTTCCTTCGATCGCCCGGGTGTTCGAAATCGAACACCTCTCGCTGCGCTGCTCTCCCGCCTCCAGAGAAAAAAGTTTTGTGATCTCGGACACATAGCGTGGCGTGGCGAGAGGGCACCGGGGCGGCACGCCTCTTGCGAAGGCTGGAATGCAATCCGCACACGAGGTGGGCCATGGCAACCAGGAAGCCGCGCGTGACCGTCCTGATCGTCGACGACGAACGCGGACCCCGGGATTCGCTGCGCATGCTGCTGGCATCCAGCTACGAAGTCCTCACGGCGGGCAGCGGCGCGCAGGCTCTCGACATCCTGCGCACCACCCCGGTGGATGTGGTGACGCTCGACCTGAACATGCCGGGCATCGACGGACAGACGCTGATGCGCACCATGCACCACGAGTGCCCCCACGTGGAGATCATCGTGATCACCGGCTGCGCCACGATTGCCAGCGCCCAGGAGGGGATTCGCAACGGCATCTGCGACTACCTGCAGAAGCCCTTCGACGTGGTCCAGGTGACCGCCGCCGTGCGGCGGGCCGTGCAGCGGGGCAGCGCGCGGCGCGGGCTCGTGGCGTTTCTCGAGGAGCTCGGTGCGGTGGTCGGGCGCGATCGCGACACGCAGCGCATCCTGACGGAAATCCAGCGCAGCCAGAAGATGCGCGGGAAGCTCAGCGGCCTGCTCGACGCGCACGGTCACCTCGAGCTGGCACAGGTGGAGAAGGACGCCGACTGCACCCTCCAGTTCCTGGAGGTGCTGGCGGAGACCATCGAGCTGAACGACAGCGGCATGCGCGGCCACGCGCGCCGCGTTGCCTTCTACGCCGGAATGATCGCGGACCGCATGAATCTCTCCCTCGAGGAGCAGGAGCGCGTGCGGATCGCCGCCTTCCTGCACGACCTCGGCAAGGTGGGCGTGCCCACGGATCTGATGTTGCGGCCGTCGTCCCTCAGCGCCGCCGAGCGCGCCCTCGTGGAGCGCCATCCCGTGATCGGCGCGCGCATGCTCGCGCCGCTGGATCTTCCCGGATCGATCGCTGAGGCGATCCATCACCACCACGAGTGGTGGGACGGCAGCGGCTATCCCGACGGCATCGCCGGCGACGAGATCCCGCTCATCTCCCGCATCATCGGTGTGGCGGACGCCTTCGATGCGATGAGCAGCGATCGACCCTACCGGCCGGCGCTGTCACGGCCGGTCGTGGTCGACGAGCTCCGGCGCTTCACCGGACGCCAGTTCGATCCGGACATCGCCAAGGAGTTCCTGGCGATCCTCGAAACGGCCGTCGAGGACCTGGATCTGACGCTGCTCGCCGACGCCTCCGGCGGCCCGGCGCAGGCGCCCCCGGGCTAGCGCGGCGGGAGGCGCTCGCTCCCCGGCTCCGTCCCGCGCGCCCTGCGCGCTAGCATTGCGGCGCCATGTTCGGCATTGGGATGACGGAGCTTCTGGTGATCTTCGTGATCGGGCTGCTGGTGCTCGGTCCGAAGCGGCTGCCGGATCTCGCCCGCTCGCTCGGGCGCAGCCTGGCCGAGTTCCGGCGCGCGTCCAACGATCTGCGCCGCGAGTTCATGGACGTGGCGGAAGACGTGCGCGTCGAGCCGCTCGAGCTGCCGAAGCCGCGCCCGCCCCAGAAGAAGCAGGCCGAAGTCGAGGCGACCGGGGCCGCGACCGCCGCAGCGCCGCAGGCACAGCCCGACACGGACGGGACCGCGGAGGCGCGCGAGACCCGCCCGCCCGGCGCAGCTCCCTCCGACGCGACGCACAATGGATGACGCGCGGCTTCCCATCGCCGAGCACCTCGCGGAGCTGCGCTCGCGCATCTTTCGCATCCTGATCGCGTGGGCGCTGGGCTGCGCGCTCGCCTGGAACTTCAGCGAGCAGGTCTTCGGGCTCCTGATCGCACCGGCGGTGGACGCGCTCGGCGCCGGGCACACCCTGCAGGCCATCGCGCCCACCGAGGTCTTCTTCACCTACCTCAAGTGTGCCGTGCTGGCCGGCTTCGTCATCGCGCTGCCCGTGGTCTTCTGGCAGATCTGGGCGTTCGTCGCGCCCGGGCTCTACCCGAACGAGCGCAGCGCGATCCTGCCCTTCGTGCTGGTCTCGACCCTGCTCTTCGCCGGCGGCGCCATCTTCGGCTACACGCAGGTCTTTCCCCTGATGTTCTCCTTCTTCAGCAGCTTCGACAGCGCGTTCGTCGAGTCGGCCTGGACGATGCGCGAGGTCTTCGGCCTGACCACGCGCCTGTTTCTCGCCTTCGGCGTGGCCTTCGAGCTGCCGGTCTTCGTCTTCTTCCTCTCGGTCGCGGGGATCGTGGATGCACCCACGCTGCTGCGCAGCACGCCCTACGCGGTGCTCGGGGTCTTCGTGGCGGCGGCCCTGCTCACCCCGCCCGACTGGGTGAGCCAGGTCTTCCTCGCCGTTCCGATGGTGGCGCTCTACTTGGTGGGTGTCGGGGTGGCGTACCTGTTCGGCGGCTCGCGGGCGCGCGCCAAGACCCGGAGCGCGGTGTAGCCAGGCGCGGGGCAGCGAAGCATCCGAGGCGCGGGCGACGCTCAGATCAGCGCGAGCGTGGCCTCGCGCATGCGCGCCCGGCGCGTCGCTTCCGATTCCTTCACCGCTCGCTCGTCGGGCTCGATGTGGAACAGCGGCTGACCCTTGGCGACGACGCAGCCCTCCCGGCCGGCCATCAGCTTCTCGCGAATCGTGCCCGAGAACGGCGCGCGCACCTTGTTGAACATCTTCATCACTTCGATGATGAACAGCGGCTGCCCCGCTTCGAAGTGGTCGCCCACCTCGATCAGCTCCGGCAGGTGTGGGGCCTCGCGCGCGTAGAACGTGCCGCCCATCGGACTCACGATCTCGTCGGCCCCCGCCTGGGGCGCGGGCGCGAGAGCCTTGACGCAACCGGCGGCAACCGCCGGATCGAGGAACGCGCGCGGGAACACCACGCACAGCGAATCGTCCACCTCGATGTCGCTGAAGCCCGAGAGCACGCCCAGGCGCGGCAGCAGCAGCAGCAGATCGAGGCCAACCTGGAAGCCGCGGTGCGCCGCCTGACAGGCGTCCCAGTGCGCGTCGTCCACGCCCGGAATGCGCTCTCCCCGCGCTCCCTCGAGCAGCTCGCGCACCTCGCGCCAGCCGGCCACGCCGGTGAGCTCGTTCACGCGCTCATAGAAATCGTGCGCTGCGCGCAGGATCTCCTCGTCGTGATCCCAGATGCGCTCGCAGGGCAGATTGCCACTCGCGTCGTCGAGATGCAGATAGTGATACAGCTCCCACAGGAAGTGGACGGGGTTGGCGGCAAAGTGGACGCCGTCCTCGTCCCGCTCCCAGAGCACACCGTCGAAGTGTCCGAGGAATCCCGCAAGCTTGTGGGGGTCCGCGAGCAGGCGCTCGATAGGGCGCAGCAGCAGCGTGCGCTTGCAGGCGAGCGCCGCGCGCGCACCGGCATCCGGCTGGCGCTCGCGCAACGCGGTCATCGCCACCTCGAGATCGACGTCTTCCGCGGCGCGCGCGAGCGCACCCACCGCGGGCAGGTAGGCCGCCATGAAGCGCGTATCGGGCTTTGCCAGCGGCGCCTTGCCGAGGATCCAGTGGATGAGTCCGTAGTGCACCGAGAGATTGGTCTGCAGATCTTCGCCGCGCAGCTCCGTGCGCCGCAGGATCTCCGCCATCCGCGCGTAGCTGTCCCGGCGGCTCGCGCCGTCCGTCACCACCAGCGCGACGTTCGAGTCGTAGGCGCCGGCCAGCTTGTAGGGCACGAAGTCACCGGTGTCGGGATTGCGCGCGCCGATGCCCTGGTCGTACCGCACTTCGCCTTCGATGGGAGGCGACCAGCTCTGGATCATGCCCCCCGCGTGGGGCTGCAGCGCGGCATTGGTCGCGTTGATGCGCACCTCGACCGCGGAGACGGCGCGCGGCACGCGGCGCGGCTCGGGCAGACGCGCCCCGTGCACGGCCAGCAGCAGCATCGCCTCGATCAGGTGATCCACGACGAACGCCTCGCCGGGCTCTTCGGGATTCTCGAAGGCGAGGCCGTAGACGAGCTCGGTGACCACGTGCTCCACCTGGATGCGCGTGTTCATCTCCATGAAGTAGTGATCGAAGCCCGAGACGATGCATTCGAAGGTGGAGACGCTGTCGAGCCCCGTCGCGGCACCGAAGCGCGCGGCCTCGCTCTCCATGCGCTCGAGCGTGGCGCGGTCGCCGCGCAGGATCTCGGCGGCCTGGCCCTCCGCCCCGCCGATCTCGGCCTCCAGCAGCTCGCGCGTGAGGGAGATCTCGAGGAGCTTCTGCTCGTGCATCTGCACCGAGCAGTCCCGGCCGCCGAGCGCGATGCACCAGCTGCCGTTTCCGATCAGCTGAATCTCGTTGTGGCGCGTGCTCTCGATGTTCCGCTCGATCAGGAAGTTTCGATTCGAGCCGGGTGCGAGCACCTTCGATTCGGCCAGAACGTCCATGACGGCAGCGCTCACGTCCTCCAGTCTCGACACCACCCGTTGTCCCTTGCCGCCGCCTCCGCCGATGTGCTTGAAGCGGATGCGGCTGCCGGGATGTTCGCGCCAGATCTCCCCGCAGATCGACTGCGCCTCCGCCTGCAGCGACGCGACGTCGATCAGCTCGACGGCGTTCGCGTAGCCCAGCTGGAGCAGGGCCTCCGCGCTCTCCACCAGCGGGAGCGTCTCGTCCGGGGAGAAATCGAGCCCGTGGTGGATGGCGAGCTTCTCGAGCCCCTTGCGATTCTCCACGCGCCGCGCCAGCGCGCGCGCCGAGACATCGTCCACGCCCGGGATCACCGCGTTGCCCAGGCGGCGAGCCAGCTTCTTGGCCTCGTCCTTGGCACCCGCGCGGCGCACGACCCGCGACGACGGACCCACGAAACCGATGCCGGCCGCCTCGAGCGCCTCGATGAATTCCGCGTCTTCGGCCATGAAGCCGTAGCCCGCGAACACGTGCGTGTACCCGTGCGAGACGGCAATCTCCACGATCTCTGCGATGCGCGCCTGCTTCTCCTCCTGCCCAGCGCCGCTGTAATCGTGGACTCGATGCACGTTCTGGGGAGAACGCAGGCCGCGCAGCTCGGGCGCGACACAGCGCGGATAGGTGATGGAGTCCTTCTCGGACAGCAGCATTCCGTATTCGCGAATGCCGATCTCGTCGAAGACCTCGAACGCCTCCTGGCGCACCGGACCCCGGCACACGACCAGGCACTTGACCGACGCCAGCGAGAGCGAGCGCAGCCAGGCAGACTCGCATGCGTCGAAACGAAGCCGCTCGCGGCTCTGGTCGCGCACTACTCGAACTCCCGCTGGGTTCCCGTCAGCGCCGACGGCACGTAGTTGCGCATCATGAAGTCCAGATTCTGGGCGAGCACGCGGCGACTGGTTCCGGGCATCACCACCCGCGACACCGAGCCGAGGGCGAGCGCCTCCTTGGGATTCATCAGCTCCCGCTCGTAGCGCTCGTTCAGCGTGGCGAGTCCCGCGTCCCGGGTGCGCGCGGCCTGGGCCTCGTCTTCTCCCGCGTCGAGCGCTGCGCGGTACGCGACTTCCAGCGCGCGCACCTCCTTCTTGTAGACGAACTCCACGCCCGCAGGCCCCATCACTGCGATGCGCGCCATGGGCATGGTGAAGACCATGTCCGCGCCTACGAAGTGGGAGTTGTAGCTCGCGTAGGCGCCGCCGAAGGCGTTGCGCAGGATGAGCGTGATGCTCGGGGTGCGCAGATCGATGATGGAGTCGAGGAAGCGGCGCCCCTCGAGAATGATGCCGTGCGTTTCCTGCTCGCGTCCGGGCAGGAAGCCGGTGGTGTCCTCGAGGAAGATCATCGGGATGTTGTAGAGGTTGCAGAAGCGTATGAACCTCGTTCCCTTGCGCGCCGCGTCGATGTCGATCTGTCCCGATGCCACCGCCGAGTTGTTGGCCACGAAGCCCACCACGTGGCCGCCGAGGCGCGCGAAGGCGGTGATCAGGTTGCGCGCGCGGTTGGGCTGCAGCTCGAAATACGCGCCGTGATCGCAGATCAGCTGCAGCAGCAGCGTGATCTCGAGCGGTGCGCTCATGCCGGCGTGCCTGCCGAAGACGCGGCGGAAGAGGATGTCCTCGTCGACCGTGAAGCGATCGACGGGATCGGAGGTGGGCAGGAAGGGCGCGCCGACCGCGTTGTGATCGGGCAGGTAGGAGAGCAGGCGGATCGCCTGGCGCAGCGCGGAGCACTCGTCCTCCGCCACGAGGTCCGCGACGCCGGAGAGACCGTGCACGCCGGGGCCGCCCAGCTCGGCGGCGCTGACGTCCTCGCCGAGCACCGACTTCACCACCGTGGGTCCGGTCAGCCCGATGAAGGTGCCGCCCGCCTGGATCACGAAGGAGCCCTGGCGCGGCAGGTAGGCGCCGCCGCCCGCGTTGTAGCCGAACATCAAGCTGATGCTCGGCACCACGCCGCTGATCCTGCGCAGCGCGGTGAAGCCCTCGCTGTAGCCGTCGAGTCCGCCCACGCCCGCGGGCACGAAGGCCCCCGCCGACTCGTTCATGCCGATCAGGGGAATGCGCCGCTCCCCGGCCATCTGGATCAGCCGGGCCAGCTTGGCCCCGTTGGTGGCGTCCATCGCGCCAGCGCGCACGGTGAAGTCGTGGCCGTAGACGGCCACGTCGCGCCCGCCGATGTCGAGGATGCCGGTGACGATGGAGGCGCCATCGAGGTGGGGGCCCCAATTCTGGAAGAGGATGTTGGGCTCCCGATCCGTGAGCACCTTGATGCGCTCCCAGACGGTCATGCGGTGCTTGGCGTGCTGGGTGCGGACGCGCTCGGTGCCCCCGCCGCGACGGCTCCGCTCGAGCAGCTCGTGCCCGAGCTCCAGCGCCTGCTCGTAGGCCTTCACGCCGGCCGAGCGCTCCCGGGATTCCGGGCGCGCTTCGCCGCCGCGGGCAAGCGGATTGTCGAGCGAGTAGTGGGGCGCGCTGGGGTCCATGAGCATCCGGTCTCTGGAAGTCGCTGGCGCAGCCGAACGGGCGGAGGCGCCGCTGCGCCGGATTTCCCGGGGGCTCTCGACCCGCCGGATCGTTCGAGCGAACAGCGCTCCCGCGCGGCTCAGGGCCTCCCGCGAGCCCGCCGGGCTGAGCGACTGGGTAGCATAGATCGCCGCCGCGGCGGCATGCCGCGCGAACGATTGCGCGTGTCGGGATCAATCCCCGTCCGTGTCTTCGGCCGTCCCGCCGCGCGCCATGAGATCCTCCACGAAGCCGGTGTCGTAGCGCCCCGCCAGAAAGGAGGGGGCGCGCACGGCGCGGCGGTGAAAGGCCAGGGAGCTGGCGACGCCCTCGATCGCGAAGGCGTCCAGGGCGCCGCGCAGTCTTTCGATCGCCCGGGGTCGATCGGGAGCCCAGGCGATCAGCTTCGCGAGCAGCGCGTCGTAGTGGACCGTGACGCGATCGCCCTCCACGACGCCCGCGTCCACCCGGATGCCGGGGCCCTCGGGCGGCCGGAACACGCGCAGCGCACCCGGAGATGGCAGGAACTTCCGCGCCGGATCCTCCGCGTAGATTCTCGCCTCGATGGCGTGGCCCCGCAGCTGCAGGTCTTCTTGAGCCAGCCCGAGAGGCTCCCCGGCGGCGATGCGAATCATGTGTTCGACCAGGTCCACGCCGGTGACGGCTTCGGTGACGGCGTGCTCCACCTGGATGCGCGTATTCATCTCGAGGAAATAGAAGCGATCGTCGCGATCCACGAGAAACTCGCAGGTTCCTGCGCTCACGTAGCCCGCCGCGCGCGCGGCGCCGAGTGCCGCCCGGCCGAGCTGCTGGCGCAGCTCGGCATCGATCCGGCTGGCCGGCGCCTCTTCGAGCAGCTTCTGGTGACGTCGCTGGATGGAGCACTCGCGCTCGAAGAGCTGCAGCGTCTTCCCGTGCCTGTCGGCCAGGATCTGCACCTCGATGTGGCGCGGATTCGCCAGCAGCTTCTCCAGGTAGACGGCGCCGACGCCGAACGCGGAGGCGGCCTCGCGGGCTCCCCGCTCGATCGCGCCGAGCAGTGCCGCCCCGTCATCCACGCGCCGCATGCCGCGCCCGCCGCCGCCCGCCGCCGCCTTCACCAGCAGCGGGAAGCCGAGCGGCTCGGCCAGGCCCAGCGCCGACTGCGGCGTGATCGGCTCCGCGCTGCCCGGCACGACGGGGATGCCGGCCTGCATCATGAGGCGACGCGCGGCGAGCTTGTCGCCCATGGCGCGGATCACGTCGCCCGGAGGTCCGATGAAGCGCACGCCCGCCGCCTCGCAGCGCTCCGCGAAGGCGCCGTTCTCCGAGAGGAATCCGTAGCCGGGATGCAGCGCGTCCGCGCCGCACGCCCGGGCGATCTCGAGCATGCGCTCGGCGTCGAGGTACGACGCGCGGGCGGGCGCCGGCCCGCAGGGGTACGCCTCGTCCGCGAGCCGTGCGTGCAGCGCCTGCGCGTCGGCCTCGGAATAGACGGCCGCGCTCGTGACGCCGAGCGCGCGGCACGCCCGGATCACGCGCACCGCGATCTCCCCCCGGTTCGCGATCAGGATCTTCCGGAACACCGGGTGAAAGCCCCAGCCGGGCGCGACGCGGCGCCGCTCACTCCTTCAGCAGCTCGCGCGCGATCACCAGGCGCTGGATCTGATTGGTGCCCTCGTAGATCTGCATGAGCTTGGCGTCGCGCATCAGCTTCTCGACCGGATACTCCTTCGTGTAGCCGTTGCCACCGAAGATCTGCACGGCCTCCGTGGTGATGCGCATGGCCGCATCCGTCGCGAAACACTTGGCGATCGAAGAGTGCTTCGACGCGCGCAGGCCCCGATCCACCAGCCACGCACTCTGCTGGGTGAGCAGGCGCGAAGCTTCGATCTCCTTGGCCATGTCCGCGAGCATGAACTGCACCGCCTGGAATCCGCCGATCGGGGTGCCGAAGGCCTTGCGCTCGCGCGCGTAGGCAATCGATTCGTCGAGCGCGCGCTGCGCAATGCCGGTGGCCAGCGCCCCGATGGGCGGGCGCGTGCGGTCGAGCGTGCGCATGGCAATCTTGAAGCCCTCGCCTTCCTCGCCGAGCCGCTGCGCTGCGGGGACACGCGCCCCGTCGAAGTGGATCGCGCAGGTGTTGCTGGCCCGCTGACCCATCTTGTCTTCCTTCTTGCCCGCCTCCACGCCGGGCGTGTCCGCGGAAACGACGAAGGCGCAGATGCCCTTGTGGCGCGCGTTGCGATCCAGCGTCGCGAAGACCGTGTAGAAATCTGCCACGCCGCCATTCGTGATCCAGCACTTCGTGCCGTCGAGCACGTACGCGTCGCCGTCCTTGCGCGCCTGCAGCTGCAGGCCGGCGACGTCGGAGCCGGCGTTCGGCTCGGACAGGCAGAACGACGCGAGCAGGAAGCGCTCCGTGCACGCCGTGAGCCACTCGCTCTTTTGCGCCGCGCTCCCCGCAACCAGGATCGGGGTCAAGGCGAGATCGTTGCACATCACCGACGTGGCGATGCCGCCACAGCCCCAGGCGATTTCCTCGGTGATCAGGCAGGCGTCGAGGGACGTGAGCCCGAGGCCACCACAGTCCTCGGGAATGACCGTGTTGAGCAGGCCCAGCTCCCAGGCCTTCTCGATGATCTCCCGAGGAAACTCGGCGGACTGGTCGTACTGCGCGGCTGCCGGTGCGACTTCGTCGCGCGCGAAGCGCCGCGCGGTCTCCTGGAGAGCCAGCTGCTCGCCGGACAGCTCGAAATCCATGCAATCCCCCCGCACGCGCCGGATGTCCCGCGCAGCACCGACGCGAACGTACGCGACACCCTCGCGAGCGGCAAGCAGCGTCGCGCCTGGATTCGGTCGTTGGCGCGGGCTCAGGCCCCGTAGCCGAGCTCTCGGGAGAGCCGTTCTGCCGCAGACGTCACGGCCGGACACAGCCGGTCGATCAGGTCTTCTTCCGAGGCCCGGAAGCTCGGCGCCGACACCGAGAGCGCCGCGATCACCTGCTCCGAAGCGTCGTGCACCGGAGCGGCCACACAGACCAATCCGACCTCGCACTCCCCCACATCCAGGGCAAAGCCGTGGACGGCCACGCTGCGGATGTGCTCGAAGAACTTGTGGGAGTCGACGATCGTCCTGGGGGTGCGCCGCTCGAGTCCGCCGTTGGAGGCCAACGCGCGGTCGAATAACTCGCGCTGTGCCTCGGGCCCGCATCCGAGCAGCACCTTCCCGAGTGCGGTGCAGTGCACGGGCAGGCGCCGCCCCACGCGCAGCCCGGTGAGCACCAGCCGGCTCGGCGCGGCGCCGTCCACGTGGACGACGTCGAAGCCGTGCAAGGTCGCCAGGTGGGCGGACTCTTCGGTGACGCCGGACAGCTCCACCACGACGGGGCGTGCCCGCGCCAGCAGCTCGCGGCTGCGCAGATAGGAGTGGCCGATCTCCAGCGTGCTGACGCCGAGGCGGTAGCGCTCGCTGACCGGGCTCTGCTCGATGTAGCCCGCCTCCTCGAGAGTCGCGAGCAATCGGAAGACGTTGTTCTTGTGCAGGCCCAGGCGCCGCGAGAGCTCGGCGACCCCGACCTCCTGCTCGTCGCGGAACACCTCCAACAACCGCAGGGCATTGGTGACGGTCTGGATGGCGTAGTCGCTCTTCGGCTTCTTCATCGACTTCTGCCCTCTAGGTTTCGACCTCGAGACACGTCGGTCGGGAGGGTCCCGCTCGAAACGGGTCGAATCAACCCTGCGCTCCGATTGCACGTGTCTCGATGATTTGAGAACCGCAGCACCCGATTCCCGTAACGGGAATGTCTCGACACCTCGACATCAACCACCAAGATGAATACCCCGCCGGGATCCACCGCGCGCAGTCGTCGACCGTCCACCCCGCCGGGCAATGCGGCACGTCGCCCGCCCAGGCGACGTGCACGAAACCGCAGGAGCGGGACCGAGCAGCAAGGCCGACCGGGATTCGATTTCCACTGTGCGTCCGATGGATCCGTCGCGGGAGGCATTCACGCGTGGACTGAGCCCTTCTATCGTAGCCGCGTGAGAGGTGTCAAGAACCGCGCGAGCTTTTCCGGGCTGCCGTCGGGGGACGACGTTCCAATGTGTATGCGGTGTTGCGCTCAACGCCCGTGCCGCAAAGGAAATTTCGCCGGGAAATGCGGCGCCCGAGCGGAGAAGAAAATCTACGCCTCCGGCTCGCCGGACTCGGTCCCGGCGCGCTTCTCTCCCTCGCTGGCGAGCAACTCGAGCAGCAGGATCGCCACACCGACGACGATGAAGCTGTCGGCGAAGTTGAAATCGGGCCACGAGTAGCCGCCCCAGAGGCGGAAATGCAAGAAGTCGACCACCTCTTCGCGGAGCACGCGGTCGACGAGATTTCCGACGGCGCCGCCGAGAATCAATCCGAGTGCGAGCGCGGAGAGTCGATCCCCTGGGGCGATCTGTCGAAAGAACGAAATGATGATCCAGATCGCCAGGCACGACACGCTGATGAAGAACCATTGGCGCCACAGCGCGTCGCCGTCGGCGAACAGCCCGAATGCACCCCCCGGATTTCTCACGTGGGTGAGGTAAAAGAACCCCTCGATCACCGTGATGCGCTCGGCGAAGTCGATGCAGGTATCGACGAGGTACTTGCTCAGCAGATCGAGCGTCAAGCTGACTGTGAGTGCAATCAGCAGGACGCGAAGCTTGGGCGTCATGGGGCGGGCGAACCTATCACAGGCATCCGACCGGGGCTATCGAAGCTCATCGGCGCTGAGGAAGCCGTCGCCCCATACGTCGGGCGCGCGCCTTGCCGCCTGCACGAGGAGCGCATCGCCCTCGAGCATTCGACCCTCCAACTGCAGTGCGTTGCCGCGCAGTCCGAGCAGGTGCACGGAAACCCGAGGGGAGTCGGCCTGCGTCGACTCGTACAGCAGCTGCGCGTGGTCGAGATACGCGAGCGCGCGCGGGGCATCGCGTTGCTCGATGTGGTGCCGCGCCAGGGCGAGATAGGCAACCGCATTGCCCGAGTCGATCTGCAGGGCGCGCTCGTACTGACTGAGTGCTCGATCGGGCTGCTGGCGGCTGTCCGCAGCCAGCCCTTCGAGCACCAGCCGCGTCGAGGCGCGTCGGGCCGCGTCTCCTGCTGCCGCGACCTCCTCGACGTGAAGCGCGCGCGCGTCGCGCTGCATTCCGGCGCAGGCCAGCACCTGCAAGGCGAGCACCGCGAGGGCGAGGGCTCGTGCGTCTCGTGAAGCGGTCGCGCGGGTGTTCAGAGTCGATCTCCCAGCCAGCGCAGAAAGCGCCGGGGCACGCCGTCGCCCCGGTCACCCGGCCGCGCCCCGTCGGGGCACACGTGGGTCGGAAGCGTACCGCGCAGGAAGTATTCCTCACGCCGCTCCGGACAGCCCGCGAGAGCGAGCGCTCCCGTCGAGGGCTCGATCGCCACGCGCTGGACGTCGGGCGGGCGCAGGAACGCGCCGCGAATCACGCCGCCGGTCGCCCCCTCGACGAAGCGGCGCCAGATCGGCAGCGCCCCGCCACTGCCCGAGAGCCCGACGCTGCGCGGCTCGTCGAAGCCGAGCCACACCACCGCCACCAGATCGGGCGTGAAGCCCACGAACCAGAGGTCGCGCTCCTCGTCGGTGGTGCCGGTCTTGGCGGCGATGGGGCCGCGCAGGCCCCCGGCGCGCACGCTCGCCGCCGTGCCGCGCTCCGCCACGCCCTCGAGCAGATTCGTGGCGAGATACGCCGTGCCCGCGTCGAGCACGCGCTCGAATTGCAGGCGCCGGCGCTCGAGCACGGCGCCGCTCCGATCGACGACGTCCTCGATGCTCTCGATCTCGGGGCGGATGCCGCCGCTCGCCAGCGTGGCGTAGGCGCGCGCGATCTCGAGCGGCGTGACCTCCGCCGTGCCGAGCGCCAGGCTCGGCACCGCCGGCAGGCGGCTCTCGATGCCGAGCCGCTGCGCGACGCGCACGACGCGCTTGATGCCGATCTCCTGGGCGAGCCGGGCGGTCGCCACGTTGTACGAATTCTCGAGGGCCTCCCGCACCGTGACCGACTCGTGGAAGCGATCGTCGTGATTCTTCGGCGCCCACGGCCCGTTGCGCGAGTCGATCTCGAGCGGCGAGTCGTCGAGGAAGCTGCTCAGCGTGACGAGGGGCCCGCCGTCCACCGGCTCGAGTGCGGCGATGTACACGAAGGGCTTGAACACGCTGCCCGGCTGGCGGCGCGCCTGGGTGCAGCGATCGAACTGCGAGACGCGATAGTCGCGTCCACCGACGAGCGCCAGCAGCTCGCCCGTCTGCGGTCGCAGCGCCACCAGGCAGCCCTGCAGCGCGCGCGCGGGATCGTCGCTGCGCAGCGCCGGGAAACGGCGCTCGAGCGCGGCGATGCCCTCGCTCAGGCTCATCGCGGCGAGACTCTGCAGCCGATGATCGAGGGTCGAGTAGATGTGCAGGCCCTCGACGGTCAACACTTCCGAGGGATAGTGATCCGCGAGCTGGCGGTGCAGCAGATCGAGGAAGTAGCGCGTATCGCCCTGCTCGGGCGTGATCGATGCCAGGCGCAGCGGCTCCTGCCGCGCTTTCTCGTAGCTGGCCGCGTCGATGCGGCGCTGATCGAACATCAGCTCGAGCACCAGATCGCGGCGCCGCGTGGCGCGCTCCGGATCCCGATACGGGGAAGTGCCGTTCGGGCTCTGGATGATGGCGGCGAGCAGTCCGGACTCTGCGACACTCAAGCGGGATGCAGATTTTCCAAAGTACAGCCGCGCCGCCTCGCCCACGCCGTGGATCTGCGTGGCGCCGCGCTGTCCGAGGTAGATCTCGTTGAGATAGGACTCGAGGATGGCGGGCTTGTCGTAGCGGGCCTCCACCAGCAGCGCCATCAGGGCTTCCTGAAGCTTGCGCCGGTAGGTGCGCTCCGGCGTGAGGAAGAAATTCTTGACGAGCTGCTGCGTGAGCGTGCTGCCGCCCTGGCGAATCGAGCCGGCGCGCAGATTCGCGAGCATCGCCCCGGCGATGCGCCGCAAGTCGATGCCGCCGTGCGATTCGAAGCGCTGATCCTCGACGGCCAGGACCGCGTCGAGGAGGTGTCGCGGCAGCTCGTCGAGCCGGACCAGCTCGCGCTGCTGGCGATTCGGTCCGTAGTAGGCGCCGAGTTCCTCGGGCTCGAGCAGAATGGCACCGAGCTCGGTGCCGTCGGGCATCGCGCGGATCTGGGCGATGCTCGAGCCGCGCAGGCGCAGGACCACGTCGCGCGACGGCTCGGGGCGGCTCGGGTGCTCGAAGGCGCGCAGGTGCACGCGCACGCGATTCTCACCCCAGACGTACTGGCCGGGCGGCAGATCGCGCGTTTCGGACGCGGCGCGATAACCGAGGCGCTCGAACGAGCCGCGCAGGTCCACCAGCTTCCAGTCGAGCCCCGGATACAGGATGGTGGGGGCGCTGTAGACCCGCGACGGCAGCCGGAAGCGAACGCCCTCGAAGCGCTCGCGCACGCGGCGGTCGAGGGACGCCACGTAGGCGGCGGACACGAAGCCCACGAGGAAGGAGGCGGCGAGGATCCCGAGCGCCACGCGACGCAGCGACGTCGGCAGTCTGCGCGTCAGCATCTTCCAGGCGCGCGCCAGCAGCCGCCCGGCGCGCACCAGCAGCCCGCGCTGCGACTGCGTCGCGCGCCTGCGCCCTGCGGGGCCCGTGCGCCGCCCTCCTGCCATCTTCCCCCCGATCGCTCGCTAGAGGTTGATCAAAGTAGGAGACCGGCTGAGCGCGTGCGACCGCATGCGCCCGCGCAAGTTCCGAAAGCGCCGCCGTCCTTGCAGAAAGGCGGTTTGTCTCCGAGATTTGCGGCATGTCGGACGACGCCACCGGACGCACAGGACGCGCTGGCGGGAACGCCCCGGGCAAGCCCTGGGGCGGCCGCTTCCGCGAGCAGACCGCTGCGGCGGTCGAGCGCTTCAGCGCCTCGGTGCACTTCGATCGCGCGCTGGCGCACCACGACATCCGCGGCTCCCTCGCCCACGCGCGCATGCTGCGCAAGGCCGGTCTCCTCTCGGCCGAGGAGGAGGCCGCGCTCGTGGCCGGTCTCGAGCGCATCGAGGCGGAGCTCGCCGACGGCAGCTTCGCGCTCGACCCGGCCCTGGAAGACATCCACATGAACGTCGAGTCGCGGCTGCGCGAGCTGGTCGGAGACGCGGCCGGCAGACTGCACACGGGCCGCAGCCGCAACGACCAGGTCGCGACGGACCTGCTGCTCTACCTGCGCGACGCAGCCCGGGCCGCGGAGCGCGGCCTCCACGAGCTGCGCCGCGTGCTCCAGCTGCGGGCGGCCGAGCACCTGGACACCGTGCTGCCCGGCTACACCCACCTGCAGCGCGCCCAGCCGGTGCGCCTGGCGCACCACTGGCTCGCCTTCGTCGAGATGTTCGGCCGCGACGCCGAGCGCTTTCGAGACCTGCGCGGACGGCTGCGACTCTCGCCGCTCGGCTCCGGGGCGCTGGCGGGCAGCACGCTGCCGCTCGACCGCGAGTTCACGGCGCGGGAGCTCGGCTTCGACGCACCGACGCGCAACAGCATGGACGCGGTCGCCTCGCGCGACGCGGGCCTCGAGTTCCTGGCGGCCACCGCGATCGCGTCGGTGCAGCTCTCGCGGCTCGCGGAGGAGCTGGTGCTGTGGTCGACGGCCGAGTTCGGGTTCGTCGAGCTGGCCGACGCCTACGCGACGGGCTCGAGCCTGATGCCCCAGAAGAAGAACCCGGACGTGCCAGAGCTCGTGCGGGGCAAGGCGGGGCGCACCATCGGCAACCTGGTGACATTGCTGACCGTGATGAAGGGGCTGCCGCTCACCTACAACCGCGATCTGCAGGAAGACAAGGAGCCCATCTTCGACTCGGCGACTACGCTGCGCGACTGCCTCGAGGTGACGAGCGGCGCGATCGCCACGCTGCGCGTCGACACGGCGCGCATGCGCGACGCGGCGCAGGATCCCATGCTGCTGGCGACGGATCTGGCCGAGGCGCTGGTGCGCGAAGGCGTGGCGTTTCGCGAGGCGCACGAGGCGGTCGGCCGGGTGGTCGGCCACTGCGTCGAGAAGGATCTCGACCTGCGCGCGCTCTCGCGCGAGGACCTGCGCGCCTTCCACGGCGCCTTCCCCGCCGCGGCCGGCGAGCTGCTCTCGCTCGAGCGCGCCCTCGAAGAGCGCGCGCTGCCGGGGGGGACCGCGCGCGCCACGGTGGCGGCGGCCCTCGAGCGCGCCGAGCTGGAGATCCGCGCCAGCCTGGAGGCGCTGGACGCCGAGGGCCCGGCGTGAGGCGCGCGGGCCCGCTGCTGCTGCTGCTCGTCGCCGCGGCCCTGATCGGCTGCGGCCGCTACGGCCCTCCGGTGCGCCGCGCACGGATCGACGCCGCGCCCGCCGCAGCGGCGAGCCCCGAGGCGCCGAGCCCCGCCGCGCCGCCGGAGGCGCCCCCGGACCCGGCGCCGTGAGCCGCGCGCTGGCGTTCACGAAGATGCACGGCGCCGGCAACGACTTCGTCGTCCTGGACGGTCTCCGCGAGGCGCTCCCGCCCATCGAGCCGCTGGCGCGCCGGCTCTGCGACCGCCACTTCGGCATCGGGGCCGATCAGCTGCTGGTGGTGCGCCCGTCCGACGCCGCCGACTACCGCATGGAGATCTTCAACGCCGACGGCTCCCAGGTGGAGATGTGCGCCAACGGCATCCGCGCCTTCTACAAATATCTGCGCGACCGCGGCCACACGGACGCCGATGAGATCCGCGTGGAGACCCTCGGCGGCATCGTGCGCCCGCGCTGGGCTGGAAGGGACCGCGTGTCGGTGGACATGGGCCCGCCGATTCTCGCTCCGGCCAAGATTCCCACCACCCTGACCGGCGGCGAGGGCCCGGTGCTCGACGTGCCGCTGCAGCTCGATGGCGAGCGCCTGCGCGTCTCGTCGGTTTCGATGGGCAACCCCCACGCGATCGTCTTCGTCGACGACCCCGACGCGACGCCGGTCGAGCGGCTCGGCCCGCTGCTCGAGCACCACCCGGCCTTTCCGAACCGGGTCAACGCCGAGTTCGTCGCCGTGCTCGAGCGCGGGCGCATCCGCCAGCGCACCTGGGAGCGCGGCGCAGGCGAAACGCTCGCCTGTGGGAGCGGAGCCTGCGCGGTCGCCGTAGTATCCATGTTGCGCGGGCTCGTGGACCGGGCCGTGCGCATCGAGCTGCGCGGGGGTGAGCTCGACATCGAGTGGCCGGACGACGCCGCGCACGTGCGCATGACCGGTCCGGCGGCCGAGGTGTTCACGGGCCGCTTTCCGCTCGGGGAGGACTAGATGTTCGAAGGCGTCCTGACCGCACTCGTGACCCCGCTGCGCGACGGAGGGCTCGACGAGCCCGCGCTGCGCGACCTCGTCGAACGCCAGATCGAGGCCGGCATCGACGGACTCGTGCCCTGCGGCTCGACCGGCGAGAGCGCCACGCTCAGCTACGCAGAGCACCACCGCGTCGTCGAGCTCGTGATCGAGACCGCGCGCGGCCGCGTGCCGGTGGTGGCGGGGACGGGCTCGAACAACACCGCGGAGGCGATCGCGCTGACGCGGCACGCCGTGGAAGCAGGCGCCGACGGCGCGCTGCTGATCTCGCCCTACTACAACAAGCCCACCCAGCAGGGCATCGTGGCCCACTACAGCGCGGTGGCCCGGGCGGCCGCGCTGCCGCTGCTCGTCTACAACATTCCCGGCCGCACCGGCTCGAACATCCTGCCCGCCACCATGGCACGGCTCGCCGACATCGAGCACGTGGTCGGGGTCAAGGAGGCGTGCGGCGATCTCGGCCAGATCGGCGAGGTGATCGCGCGCTGCGGGAGCGATTTCTGCGTGCTCTCGGGCGACGACGCACTCACCCTGCCGATGCTCGCGCTCGGCGCGAAGGGCGTCGTCTCGACCACCTCGAACGTGGCGCCCGCCGAGATGTGCGAGCTGGTGCGCGCCTACCGCGCCGGCGATCTCGAGCGCGCGCGCCACATCCACTACCGGCTGCTGCCGCTCTTCGACGCGCTCTTCTGCGAGACGAATCCCATCCCGGTGAAGGCGGCGCTCCAGCTGATGGACCGCATCGGTCCCGAGATCCGCCTGCCGCTGACGCCGATCACCGAGCCCAACCGCCAGCGCCTGCAGATGGTGCTGAAAGAGCTCGGGCTCGCGTGATGGCCGCGCCCGCGCCGCACCGCGTGCTGGTGGTGGGCGCGCTCGGGCGCATGGGGCACTGCGTGCGCGAGGCACTCGCCGAGGAGCCGTCGCTGCGCCTCTCCGCGGCGCTCGAGGCGCCCGGGCATCCCGGCATCGGCAGCCAGTTCGCGGACGGCGTCGAGGTGCTGGAGGATGCCGAGGCAGCGCTGGCGCGCTGCGACGTGGTGATCGACTTCAGCCAGCCCGCGGTCACCCTGGCGCTGCTGCGCGCGGCGGCCGACGCGCGCCGGGCCTTCGTCACGGGCACCACCGGCCTGAGCGAGGCGCAGCGCAAGGAGCTGGCTGCGCTGGCCCAGCACACGGCGGTGCTGCACGCGCCGAACTTCTCGGTGGCCGTGAACGTGCTCGCCTGGCTCACCCACCAGGCGGCCGCCAAGCTCGGCCCCGGCTACGACGCGGAGATCGTCGAGCTGCATCACGCCGCCAAGCGCGACGCGCCGAGCGGCACGGCGCTGGCCCTGGCCGAGGCGGTGGCCGCGGCGCGCGGCGTGGCGCTCGGGGAGCATCTCGTGCTCGAGCGCGCCGGCGAGACCGGCGCGCGGCCCGAGGCCAGCATCGGCGTGCAGGCGCTGCGCGGCGGCGACAACCCCGGCGAGCACACGGTGCTCTTCCTCGGACGGGGCGAGCGCCTCGAGCTGGTGCACCGCTCGGCCACGCGAGACCACTTCGCGCGCGGCGCGGTGCGGGCCGCGGCCTGGCTGGTGGGCCGCGCGCCGGGCCTGTACCGCATGGACGAGGTGCTGGGGCTCGGCTGATCCGCCCGATCCGCGCGGAGTGTCGGCGCGCAACAGGCTGCGCTCGATTGCGCCGCAGCCGGCCTCGCGCCGCCTCTGGGAAGATCGCTCGCAAGGATCTGACGGGGGCGCAACAGAAACGGGCGCGGCGCCGATCGGCGGCGCCGCGCCCTTTCAGAATCCCAATCGGCAGTGCCGATCGGGCTCCCGCGGTCAGGTCCTAGAAAGCGTAGTAGACCTGAACACCCGCGGTGGTCTGGCCGCGCACGTCGCGCGAGCCATTGCCCTTGTAGAACTCGTTCGTGCCCACCTGGCGCACCTGATCCCAGCGGATCTCGCCGCGCAGCACGAGGTTCTCCACGAGCGTGTAGTCCACCGTGCCCGTCACGCCGAAGACTTCGCTGTCCCTGAACGGATTGAAGTCGGCACCGGAGCCAATGAAGTTGAACGGATCACCCAGGCCAAAGAAGTCCTGGCGATCGCGCGCGTACTCGCCGCGCAGCGACACGCCCGACCGATCGTTCACCGCCATGCGGCCGCCGACACCCATGCCCCACGCTCCGGTGGCGCTGCCCTGGATCCAGGCGTAGTCGGCGTTGGCCCACAGCGACAGCGCATCCGAGGCCTGGAAGGTGCCCACCATGTTGAGCAACCCGTTCTTCTGGCCGTTGACCGACGGGTTGAGTGCGAAGCCCCCCATGAACATGTCGGCGCCGTAGATCACGGTGCCGCGCACGCCCATCTGGTCCTGCTTGAACGCGGCGGTCAGGATGTAGGCCTTGTCCGAGTTGAGGTCGGGTGCCGTGATGTTCGACATGCCGCTGTTCACCACACCGACGCCAACCTCGACGGGACCCGCCATGCTGGTCAGCATCACGCCCAAGTGGTCATCCGGCTGGAATGCGTTGTACAGGAAGCTGTGCGTGATGTGGTTGTTGCGGGTGTTGTCGAGCGACTCGTTGCCCGTGATCGCGGCGAACTTGCCGAAGCGCAGGTTCACGCCGCTCCCGATGGGCGCCTGGTACTCGACATACGCCTGGTGCACGTAGACGTCACTGGGCGAATCCAGGTCTGCGATGCGCCGGCTTCCGCTGAACGCAGCGGGAACGCCTCCCGGCGGGAGGTAGCCGATCGCCACCAGCCCCTGGAAATCGCTCATCGACGAGGCCGTCTGGCCGTAGAGAACGTCGAAGCGGAATCCCGCGCGGCTCTCGTCGCTGGCCGGCTTGCCGATGCCGAACCAGACGTGATCCAGCTGGAACGTGTTGTGATCGGGATGGAAGCGGTAGTACTGGCCCGTGAAGGTGCCACCCTGGTTCCCGCCCAGACCTTCCAAGGATTGGAGGTCCGGCCGGTTGAAGTTCCAGAAGTAGCTGCCGGCCACGCCGCCATCGACTTCCAGAGACTCGATGAACTTCGCCAGTCCGGAGAGCGCCGCCGTCTCCTGCTGATCCTGCACGACCTGCTGGGCATCCTCGAGGAGCTCGCCCTGGTGCGCGAGCTGCTCTTGCTGCGCGTTCACTTTCTGTTGAAGTCCCTTCACCATCTCGCGCATCTCGGCGAGATCGGACTCCACGTCTGTACTCGCAACGACCGGCTGAGCGACGAACAGCAGCGCAGCTGCCGCACCCGCCAGCACCATCGAGACCCTCTTCATAAATCCTCCGTCCTTCCTTCGTCGTCCCCGCTCGAGCACGCCAGAGACAAGCCCCGCTTGGGACAGTCCCATCAGGAACAGAGTCTCCGCGCTCTGCGCGCACGATCGTTTCAGCGGGGGGACGCAGAATATTAAGCAAACCTCCGCGCGGTCCGCAGGTGTGTTGATAAGGACACACTTCGATCATGGCCGCGGAAGTGCACACAAAATTGTTTGAGCATGGCAGTGCGTAGCCCGCGGACCGAACAAGACAAACTATGTTTTATTTTGTTCGATCCCGCGCTCCCGAGCAGCGCCGATTGGCGCAAGGCCAGGCGGCATGCCGGCGGGCCGCTCGCGGCGGGAGCCCCGCGGCCCCCGTGCGTTCAACCATTCAAGTACGTCCCCGCCTAGAGATCGAAGTAGAGCTCGAACTCGTGCGGGTGGGGCCGCACGCGCACCGGGTCCACCTCGTACTCGCGCTTGTAGCGCGCCCACATCGCCAAGGCGTCTTCCGTGAAGACGTCGCCCTTGAGCAGGAAGTCGTGGTCCGCCTCGAGCGACTCGAGCGCCTCCTGCAAGCTGCCCGGCATCACGGGAATGCCCTTGGCCTCTTCGGGCGTCAGCGCGTAGATGTTCTTGTCGAGCGGCTCGCCCGGGTCGATCTTGTTCTCCACGCCATCCAGCCCCGCCATCAGCATCGCGGCGAAGGTGAGGTAGGGGTTGCAGGAGGGGTCCGGGTAGCGCACCTCGATGCGCTTGGCCTTGGGGCTCGCCGAGTACATGGGAATCCGGCACGAGGCCGAGCGGTTGCGCGAGCTCATGGCCAGATTGACCGGCGCCTCGAAGCCCGGGACCAGGCGCTTGTAGGAGTTGGTCGTCGGGTTGCTGAACGCCGAGATGGCCCGCGAGTGCTTGAGGATGCCGCCGATGTAGTGCAGCCCGAGCTCCGAGAGGCCCGCGTAGCCGTCGCCCGCGAACAGCGGCTTGCCCTCCTTCCAGATGGACTGGTGCGTGTGCATGCCCGAGCCGTTGTCGTTGAAGACGGGCTTGGGCATGAAGGTGGCGGTGAGGCCGCGCCGGCGCGCCACGTTCTTCACCACGTACTTGTAGAGCATCACCTGGTCGGCCATGCGCACGAGCGTGCTGAAGCGCATGTCGATCTCGCACTGGCCGGCGGTGGCGACCTCGTGATGGTGGGCCTCGACGCTGATGCCGAGCTTCTCCATGGCGAGCACCATCTCGGTGCGCACGTCCTGCAGCGTGTCGGTCGGCGGCACCGGGAAGTAGCCCTGCTTGTGGCGCGGCTTGTAGGCGAGGTTTCCGCCCGGCTCCTCGCGACCCGTGTTCCAGGCGCCCTCGATGGAGTCGATGCTGTAGAAGCCGTGATCCGGACCCGTGCTGAAGCGGGCGTCGCTGAACACGAAGAACTCGGCTTCCGGACCGAAGTAGGCGGTGTCGCCGAAGCCGGTCTGCCGCAGGTAGTTCTCGGCCTTCTTGGCGATCCAGCGCGGATCGCGCGAGTACGGCTGGCGCGTGATCGGGTCGACGATGTCGCAGACCACGACCAGCGTGGGATTCTCGAGGAACGGGTCGATGAATGCCGTGGTCGGGTCGGGCAGCATCAGCATGTCGCTCTCGTGGATGGTCTGCCAGCCGCCGATGGAGGAGCCGTCGAAGCCGCGGCCCTCTTCGAAGGTATGCTCGCCGATGTCACCGATCGGGTACGAGCAGTGCTGCCACATGCCCCGCCAATCCGTGAAGCGGAAGTCCACGATCACGACATCGTGCTTCTTGGCGAGACTCAGGGCCTCTTTCGCATTCATCACAGTTCCCTCGTGTCTTTCTCTCTGGCTGGTTGGCGTCTTCGATGCGGCGGCGCGATCGGATCCCGAACGAGCGCGCTTCATACGGCGTCGGGCCCGCGCTCTCCGGTTCGGATGCGGATCACCTCGGCCACGTCGACCACGAAGATCTTGCCGTCGCCGATGCGGCCCGTGTTGGCCGCGCTGACGATCGCCTGGATCGTCTTGTCCACCATCTCGTCACTGACCGCCACTTCGATCTTGACCTTCGGCAGGAAGTCGACGACGTACTCGGCGCCCCGGTACAGCTCGGTGTGACCCTTCTGGCGGCCGAAACCCTTCACCTCCGTCACCGTCATCCCCTGGATGCCGATGCCCTGGAGCGCCTCCTTCACTTCGTCGAGCTTGAACGGTTTGACGATGGCTTCGACTTTCTTCATCCGTCCTTGCCCTCCGCCGCCGGCTCGGAACGACTGCCCCGACCGGAAATGCTCGCTTCGCACGCTCGCATCCCCGGCGCGGCGCGCGGGGTGCGCGGAGAGCTAAGTTACCCCACCGCCGTCGGGCGCGGAGACCTTCCGGCCGAACCGGGCGGGGACTGGGCAGCTGGGATAGCAAGACGCGTGCCGAGCGCAGCACGCGCCAGGAGGGCGCTGCGCGGGCCGCGCGCGGGCGCGTGCTCGATTCTGCGGCAGCCCGTGCCGACGAAACAGGCAGCGCCGGGCCGGCCGGCCCGAAGCCGCGCCGCGCGCGAGCGCATCAGAAGCGGTAGTAGGCCTGCACGCCTCCCACGAACTGATCCCGGCGGAAATCGCCGGGGCGGCGATCCCGATAGAACACCGGGTCCGAGCCGTGGGTCTCGCCCGCGTCGTAGCGACCCTCGACGCGGACCACGAGGTTCTCGGCGAGACTGTGGTCCACGGTCCCGGTGAGCGACCAGAGCGTGTGATCGCCGAGCCCGGTCACGAGCGTGGGATCGAGGAAGTTGTCCTGCCCGTAGATCACCTCGGCGCGGAAGCCGAAGCCGGTCTCGGGCGTGATCGCGTAGCGCGACGCGGCGGCGACGGCGAAGGCGCGTGGATTGCCCGGCACCCGAGCCTGGCTGCCGCCGATGATCGCCTCGAGATCCTTCGTCCACACGTAGTCGAAGTCGAGCCAGGTGGACAGCACCGCGGAGGGATCCCAGCGCAGCACCAGGTCGACGATCCCGACCCGGTCGGTGTTCGAATCGAAGCTCGCCGGCGGACTCGCCGGATCGAAGCCGGGCAGGCTGCCGGCGTCGCCCCACAGGCCGTTCAGCGCCAGGTGCAGCGTCTGCGTCAGCGCGACGCCCACGCTCCAGAGCAGCGCCTTGCGGTCGTTGAGATCGCTGTTCAGATTGAGCGCCGAGTCGTTGGACGCGCCGACCAGCAGCGTCAGCGGCCCGATCGCGCTCTGCACCGTCACGCCGACGTGGTTGTTCGGCTGCAGCAGGGTGTCGAGCAGGCCGTCCGTCACGTTGAAGTTGTGCACGGTCTCCTTCCGTTCGACACCAATCGGCGTGGCGAAGCGACCGGCCGTGACGAGCACGCCGGGGCCGACCGGCGCGAGGAACTGCGCGTAGGCCTGGAAGACGCTGGAGAGATCGCCGTTGCCGCCGCCCGCCCCGCGCAGCGCGTCCGCCGTCTGGCCGAAGAGGATGTCCACGCCGAAGCCCGCACGGCTCTCGGGCGTGGCCTCGTTCACCAGCTTGAACCAGAGCTGGTCGAGCTGAAAGCTGTTGTGGTCGGGGTGAAACGGGTAGGCGAGCCCCGTCGCGTCGGTTCCGAGCGCGGGATTGCCGCGGTTGGCGAGGCGACCGCTTCCGTCCACGGGCCGATTGGCGTTGTACCAGTAGCTGGTCGCCACCCAGCCGTCGAAGCGCGTCTGCTCGACGAAGCGGGCGAGCCCCGAGAGGCTCGCCCGCGACTCGGCGAGTCCGGCTCGCTCGATCACCTGTTCCTGCGCCTCGACCCGCGTCTTGGCCGACGTGAGCTCGTCCTGCGTGGCCTCGAGCTGCTGCTCGAGATCGGAGATGCGCGCGTTCATGCGCTGCAGCTGATCCTGGACGTCGTCGGCGCAGGCGGCGCCCGGAGTCAGCGCCCAGCTCGCCGCGAGCGCGGCGCCGCCCCACGCGGACCGCAGGAATCGCGTCGGAAATCGCACGGAGAGCCCCCCATCCGGCGGCGTCTGGCCGCGGCCCGGGGGTGCATCGCGTGGTCTATCGCGTCTGCTGCCCGCCTGCCAGGGGTGCGGCGCGCGCCTCGCTCCCGAGATCGGGCACCAGCCGCCACAGATCGCGCGCGTCGAGATGGGCGAGCGTTCGCGGGCACAGCGATTCCGCGCCGCGCCCGCGCGCCTCGGCGAGCCAGCGCAGATCCGCGACGCGGTCGAGATCGAAGCACGGCGCCTCGACGGACACGCGCAGGCCCCGGCGCCGCGCAGCCGCGAGCGTATCGTCGAGCACGCGGCGCGTGCTCATGGGATGGGCGAACAGGCCGGGCACCGCAGCGCGCACCCCGACCAGGCTGTAGCCGCCGTCGCGATCGGGGCACACCGCGAGGTCGTGGGTCTCGAGCGCTGCGAGCGCCGCCAGCACGTGCCGCATGTCGAGCATCGGGCTGTCGCTGCCGCGCAAGAGCACGCGCTCCGCACCGGTGGAGAGCGCGTCCTCGATGGCCCGCTCCATGCGCTCGCCCAGATCTGCGCCGCGCTGACCGAGCACGCCGAACGCCCGGGGCAGCGGCGCG
>JAOUNA010000293.1 GCA_029881215.1 Myxococcales bacterium
GATTCATTGAGTGCCGCTAGACTGGCGCGGCTCGTGTGGGGCTGGATCTGGTGAATGCCGCTTCAGGTCGAGCCGAGATCTCCGTGGACCTGCTCGTGCGGGGGGATGGGGCTCCAAATCGGATCATGCGCCCGTTTCGGCTGTTTCAGACGATTCGCTGGCTGAGCGCCGCGCAGCTCTCCGCGCAGCTGCGGCACCGGCTGCGGGGCCTCACGGAGTCTCCCGAGGCGTGGCTCGCGCGACCGGTCCCCGCGGATCCGGGGATCCGCTGGAAGCCGCCCGCTGATCTTCTCCCGCCGGGAGCACAGGCCAATCGCGCGGATGCGCTGCTCGCCGGCAATTTCACTTTTCTGAACCACACCGAGCCCCTCGGCTGGCCGCCGCGCTGGGCCGAGCTGGCCGTGCCCGCGCTGTGGGAATACAACCTGCACTACTTCGAGTACCTCTGGGCGCTGCCGTACGCAGAGGGCCGACACATCGCCCTCGACTGGATCGAGCGCCACACGCTGGCGCGGGGGCGCGTGGGTTGGGATCCGTACCCCGTCTCGCTGCGGCTCATGAACTGGTGTGGATACTTCTACGGGCGCCATCGCGAGGCGACGCAGGCCGACGCGCCGTTGCGAGCCTCGTTGTGGGCCTCGATCCAGCTGCAGGCGGACTGGCTCGCCGCGCACCTCGAGTTCCATCTGCGCGGCAACCACCTGCTCGAGAACGCCGCCGCACTCGCCGCGTGTGGCGCCTGCTTTGCGGGGGAGCGCGCGGAGGCCTGGCTGCGCGCGGGACTCGAGGTTCTGGCGCGGGAGCTCCCGGAGCAGGTGCTGGCGGACGGCGGGCACTTCGAGCGCTCGCCCATGTATCAGCTGCGCGTCACCTACGTGCTGGCGCTGCTCGCCAACACGGGCAGCGAGCGGGCTGGCGCGGTGGTCGCCGAGCCTCTCGCGAAGCTGCGCGCCGCGCTCGGCTCGCTCTGCCACCCGGATGGAGAGATCGCGCTCTTGAACGACAGCGCCGTCGGCATCGCCAATCGCCCCGCTGACCTCGTGGATGCGGATTCGCGCGCGGGCTCGTTTGCGCTGCCGCAGACCGGCTACTACGGCGCGCGCTCCGCTGCGGGCCACTACGTGATCTGCGACGCGGCGCCGATCGGGCCCGACTATCTCCCCGGGCACGCCCACGGCGACCTCTTCTCTTTCGAACTGTCCTTGGCAGGCCGAAGAGTGATCGTGGACGCCGGCGTCCATGGCTACGAGGCGGACGCGATGCGCAGCTACTGCCGATCGACGCGCGCCCACAACACGGTCGAGGTAGAAGGCCAAGACCAGTGCGAGTTCTGGGCGGCGTTTCGCGTGGCGCGTCGCGGGCGGCCCCGGGACGTGCTGTGGCGGGAGCGGGGGGACGGGTTCGAGCTCGGGGGCTGGCACGACGGCTACGAGCGCCTGCCCGGACGCCCGCGCCATCGACGCCGCTTCCGCTGGCACGACGCGGGAGTTCTGCTCGTTCGCGATACGATCCGCGCGCGGCGCCCCGTGGCCGTGCGCTCCCGACTTCACCTGCATCCGGACTGCCAGTTGCTGGAGGTGAGCGATCGCGCGGCGCGCGTTCGATACCCGCGCGGAGAGTGCATCATTGCTTTCGATGGGCCGGGTGCGCTCTCGCAAGAGCCTTCCGTCTACTGTCCCGAGTTCGGTGTGGCGCGTGACGCAGTTGCGCTGCTCTACGAATCACACGGCGCAACCGTGGAGACGGGATTCTGCGTGGCGAGCGGCGCCGGTGATCTGGCCTTCGATCTCGCTTCTGGCGCGCGGCGGGGCGGGGAGCGGTACTCCTGGTAGATGCGCATCCTGTATTTCACGCATTACTTCTTTCCCGAAGGCAACGCGCCGGCCACGCGCGTGTACGAGATGAGCCGACGCTGGGTGCGCCAGGGTCACGAGGTCACCGTCATCACCGGCGTGCCCAATGTGCCCGATGGTGTCGCGTACCCCGGATACCGCAATCGTTGGCTCCAGCGCGAGCGGATCGAAGGTGTCGACGTGATTCGCGTGTGGACCTATCTCGCCGCCAACAAAGGCACGCTGCGCCGCATCCTGAACTACGTGTCGTTCATGGGGGCGGCAACGCTCGCGGGTCTGTTCGTGCGGCGGCCGCAGGTGGTGATCGCCACGTCGCCGCAGTTCTTCTGCGGCTGGGCGGGTGTCTTCGTCAGCGGGCTGCGCCGGCTGCCCTTCGTGCTCGAGGTGCGCGATCTGTGGCCCGAGTCGATCGTTGCGGTGGGGGCGATGCGAAATCCGCGCCTGATCCGCTTTCTCGAGTGGCTCGAACACCGCATGTACGCCGCGGCGACGCGCATCGTCACGGTGGGGGAGGGCTACCGGGGCAAGCTCGTGGAGCGGAGCATCGCGCCGGAGCGGATCGAGGTGATCCCCAATGGCGTGGATCTCGAGGCGTTCCAGCCGCGGGCGCCGGATGCCGCGGTGCGGGCGGAGTGGAATCTCGGCGAGCGCTTCGTGTGTGCCTACGTCGGGACGATCGGCATGGGCTCGGGACTCGAAGTGGTGCTCCGAGCCTCGCGACGACTGCGCGCGCTGGGTCGAGACGACATTCGCTTCCTGCTGGTGGGCGACGGCGCGGTTCGCGAGGCGCTCGAGAGCGCCACCCGCGCAGAAGGGCTCTCCCACGTCGTGTTCACCGGGCGCCTGCCCAAGAGCCGCATGCCCGAGATCCTGGCGGCGTCCGACGCCTGTCTCGTGCATCTGACGCGCACGGAGCTGTTCAAGACGGTGCTACCGTCCAAGATCTTCGAGGCGGCGGCGATGCAGCGCCCCATCATCTTGGGCGTGGCGGGCTTCGCGGCCGAGCTGGTGAGCGAAGCGCAGGCCGGGATCTGCATCGAGCCGGAGAACGACACGGAGCTCGTGGAGGCGGTGACGAAGCTCGCGGATGATCCCGCGCTGGCCCGACGACTCGGCGCGTCTGCCTACGAGGGCATCGCGAAGC
>JAOUNA010000093.1 GCA_029881215.1 Myxococcales bacterium
GCTGTGCAGCCGGACCTGCACGCGCCGGGTCGCGGCGCCTCAAACGGCGGGGCGCCGCTCCTCAGCCTCGACGGGACGCGCGGCGCTTCGGCCGCACGTCCCCACTCTGCCGAAAAACCGGAGCCGGGCCGGCCGCGGCCTTCGACACCCGGCGACGACGCACCGCGCGCGGAGCCTCCCGTCGGAGAGACGCTCGCCGCCGCGCGCTAGCGCGTGCGGCGGCGCGCGCGCAGGGCCAGGGCGCCGAGGCCGAGGCCGAGCAGGGTGGCCGTCGACGGCTCGGGAACGGGCACGACGCCGCTGAGCTTGGCCGAGCTGACGCGCACACCCACGTCCTGGCCGAAGAACAGGCTCAGGCTCAGCATCTGCGTGTCGTGGGCGAGCGTGAAGCTCACGGATCGGAAATCGTCCTTGCCGATGCCGGGGGTCCCGATCTGTACGCCGAAGTCGCACGGGCACGGCGTGCCGCCGCCGTGCAGATTGCTGCCGGGGCCGGGGTTGATCACGTCGCCAAACGAGGTGCTGGTGACGGCGCTGCCGATGGCGGAGAGGCCGGCGAGCAGGGTCGGATCGAGATCGATGTCGAAGAAGACCCCGCGGATGTCGCCCATGCCTTCAGTCACCTCCACGGTGACGAGGATCTCACCGGCGCCCGCTCCTGCGTCGTCGAGCACGATGCGGACCGTGGCGTCCTCGCCCGTGAAGCTGTGCGCGATCGCCTCGATGGTGGCCGCCGAGGCCGCGTCGGCGCCGAGCTGCGCCGTCAGCAGCAGCGCCGCGCCGAGCCCGGCGCGTACCGCTGCCCGAATTCCATACCCGCGGATCCAGCACCGCTCCAGACGCTTCGACATCGCTCCGCTCCTTCTGCACCGCGCCGCGTCGCGCCGCCCCGCGCGCCGGGATCCGCGTGGATCCGGCCGCCAGGTGCGTCGCTGAGGACTTCGCTTCCTCTGTGGAGTGGTGTCTCGGAGCGAAAAGTGTCATTTGCGCTGGGGCACCTCGCTTGCTTCGAAGTTCAGTTTTCTCTTTCGAGATCCGCTAGTTGCAGAAAGAACAGGGGACGCCGTTGCCGCCCTCCGGCGGGCTCGCGCGCGGGGGACGGCCCGGGCGCACGGGATTGGGCGCGCTGCCGGCGGCGCGCAGGGGTCGCACGCGGCTGCGCGGCGCGCTTCGGGCGGAGGCGCGGCTCAGGCGTGCGCGCGTTCGCTTCGAGCGCCGCTCAGGCGCTGCTCAGCTTCGGCGTGCGCGGCGCCGCGCCCAGGCGAGGGCGATGAGCCCGAATCCCACCAGCGGCAGGTTGGCCGGCTCCGGCACCGGCGTGATGTCACCGTTCACGGACCACGTCGCGCTCCGGCTGCCGGGCGCACCGGCGACCATCGTGGTCGCCAAGGGCGTTCCGGGGTCGATGGCAAAGAACGCGGTGACCGGCGCGCCTCCGATGTTCACCGCTTCGACGCGGTTGGTGGGCGCCACGGTGTCGTCCGTGTCGACCGTGAACGAGAAGGTCTCTCCCGGCTCGAAGAGGCCGGCGAGATTGAAGTTGAGCGTCAGCACGCTGCCAACGAGATTGAAGTTTCCGTCGAAGCCGGTGGTGACGTCACTTCCCAGCGTCACGGTGAAGGCCGAGTCGGCCGGATCGAACAACGCCGAGACTCCACCGAGATCGATCTGGACCTGTGTGATGTTGGAGAGCGATGCACCGCCGCCGTCATTGGTGATCGTGAAGAGATCGCCGGCGTTCTCCGGGTTCGTGTTGTCGGCATAGGTGCCGGAGAAGGAGACCGGCAGCGCCGCGGCGGGAAGCGCCAGGGCCAGCATCAGACCCGCTGCCACAAGCCATCCGACACAGAGTCGAGACACGAGATGTTCGCCACGGAGACGTTCGATGCGGGCCATTGTCACAGCTCCCCTCGGATGGATTTCCCTCGGCGTCTCCTATCGGGAGAACCTGAGCGTGAGTTGACACCCTTCTGTGCCCGATTGCGGCCGACGCGCTTCGCCGACGCGCAAGCGACCGGCAACTTCGGACCCACGGGGCCCGCAATCCGAGGGGATTCCCGCGGCACACGAAAGGGAGCAGATTCCTCGCGCGCCGCGGGCTAGCGCTTCTTCTTGCGCGCAGCCTTCTTGCGGGGCGCCGGCCGCACCGACTTCTCCAGCCGGGCCAGGATCTGGACCAGATCGCTGCGGCTGCTGCGCAGGAACCGGCGCCACTCGGAGCCGCCCCGGATCTCCGCCTTGCCCAGCTGCGTTCGGGCGCGATGGATCAGATGCGCCGCCTCGCGCCCCGCCCTCACCTGGGCCCGGTCGAGATCCCCGGCAAGACGCCGTATCTGGCGCTCGAGCCGCCTGCCGAAGAGCGCGAGCTCGCGATCGAGCGCCGCGACGCCCGTCGCCCGCTTGCTGCGCGTAGCCTTCTTGCGCGTGGTCTTCTTGCGGCTGGCTTTCGCGCGCGTCGACTTTTGGATCGCCATGGACGTTCCCTCCTTGCCCCGCCGCCCGAGGCTGCCCCCCGTGGCGAACGGTTCGTTGCGGCGCGTCGCCGTGCAAGTGGGGATTCCACCTCGAAGTCGTGCGAGCCGCGCAGGCGTGTGTCGCTCCGGCGGCGGGTGATACCGTCCCGCGCAGCGACGGCCGTACCCCGCAGCCGCGGTGCAGCGGATCGGGCACGCGATGGGATCGAAGATGAGCGGGGACTCCGACAAGTTTCGCAAGGCATTCCTGCTGCTCCTGGTCGCGTCGATCAGCGCGTTGTTCCTGAGCACGATCCGCAGCTTCTTGATCGCCCTGCTGCTGGCCGCCATCCTCGCCGGCCTCTGCGCCCCGGTGTACGCGCGCCTGCTCGGGCTGCTGCGCCGGCGCCGCAGCGCGGCGGCCCTGCTCACCGTTCTGCTGCTCCTCGTGCTGCTCGTGATTCCCTCGATCGCGCTCACGGGTGTCGTCGCCGGCCAGGCGCTCGAAACGAGCCAGGCCGTGACCCCGTGGCTCTCCGAGCAGATGCGCCGCGGCGCCGAGGGCGGCGGCTGGCTCGACGGGCTCGACCTGCCCGCGGCGCTGCAGCCGTACCAGTCGCAGATCCTCGCGAAGCTCGGCCAGCTGGCCGCCGGCGTGGGCAGCTACCTGGTGCAGGCGCTGGCCGCGGCGACGCGGGGAACGGTGCAGTTCTTCTTCATGCTGTTCGTGACGCTCTACGCCACGTTCTTCTTCCTGAAGGACGGAGCGGCGATCCTCGACCGCATTCTGTACTACTCGCCTCTCGAACCGGACGACGAGCACCGGCTGCTGGTGCGCTTCACCTCCGTGGCGCGCGCGACGCTCAAGGGAACCCTGGTGATCGGCGTTCTCCAGGGGGGTCTGGCCGGCGTCGCCTTCGCGGTCGCGGGCATTCCGGGCGCGGCATTCTGGGGCACGGTGATGGCCGTGCTCTCGATCATCCCGGGCGTCGGATCGGCGCTCGTGTGGATTCCCGCGGTGATCTACCTGCTCGCGGTCGGCACGATCGCAGCAGGCGTCGGCCTGGGGCTGTGGTGCGCCCTGGTCGTCGGTACGGCCGACAACGTGCTGCGCCCGCTGCTCGTCGGACGGGACACACAGATGTCGGACCTGCTCATCTTCGTGTCGACGCTCGGCGGCCTGCTCTCCTTCGGCGCGATCGGTCTGCTGATCGGGCCGCTCATCGCTGCGCTCTTCGTCACCGTCTGGGAGATCTACGGCTTCGCCTTCCACGAGCACCTTCCGGCGACGTCGCAGCCGGCACCCCGCGCACAGGAGCCGGACGCTTGAGACAGGGATCGGCGTTGCCGCTTCAAAACTCGCGCGCGAGGGCCAGCACCACCTCGTGACCGCCGAGCTCGTCGCCGCGTCGTATGACGCCGAAGTTGTAGTTGTAGTCGAGGCGCAGCCAGAGGCGGAACGGAAATCCGGTGGTGATGCGCGCGCCCAGCGAGGGCAGCCAGTCGTTCTCGTGGCGCACCGTGCCCGCGCGCAGCCGATCCCGATCGAGCCAGGTGAGCGAGGTGCGCAGGCTCAGGTAGGTGAAGAAGAGCAGCTCGTAGCGGTACTCGGCGAGAGCCACGACGTAGTGTTTCGGATGGAACTCTTCGATCACAGCGCCGGGGATGAGCGGACGCGCGATGGCCTTGAACTCGTCGCCGTCGGGACCGCCTCCGATGCGCGGCGCGGAGAAGCGATCCAGATCGTCTCCCACGGTGAAATGGAGCGCGCCGATCAGGCGATGGCGCTCGCTCGCGCCGGGCAGACCTGCGGCGAACTTTGCGTAGCCGAGCAGCGAGGCGAAAGTCTGGGTGCTGCCGGCCTTCTCGCGGGCCTGCACACCCCAGTCGTTCCAGCGCGCGCGGTGCCCGATGCTCGCGTCCAATCCGAAGCCGAAGCCGCGGTGGACCATCTCCAACAGGTTGCGCTCGAAGGCGTCGTGGGTGACGCGCAGCCGAGCGCGCAGCTCGAAGGTGTCGCGCGGCACCACGAAGTCGTCGCGCGTGTCGGAGCCGTCGTCGAAGAAGAAGAAGCCCGGCTGCACGAGCAGCGCCGCAGAGAACATGTTGTCCGCCGCACCGGGCGCCACATCGGTGCGGTAGCCGAGCCCGAGCCCGCCGCGCACGAAGCCCCAGAGCAGCTGCTCCTCCTTCAGGCGCTCACCGCCGACGAGGTCCGAGCGCGCCACCGGAACGGTCGAGGTCTCGAGCGTCAGCAGGTACTCGAACGGACCGAAGCCCCGAGGCGATCGCGCGAACAGGACATCGTTCTGTATGCCGATCAGGATCGCCTCGAGGAAGTGGTCCGGGTCGGGACGTCGAAACAGGAACAGCGCGCCGTAGGGAATCACCTCCGCGCCACTGGGGCCAGGCGCCGTGAACGCGCTCCCGACCTGGAGCGCCGTGACCGAGCGCCGGTCGCGCGGAGTGATCTCGATCGGATCGCCGAAGAGCTGCGTGTGAAATCCCTCTCCGGCGCGCGGCGTCCGATACGGTGCGCCGGGCTCGCGCAGCGGCGGCAGCAGCTCCGCCGCGGGCTCCGCGCGCGCCGCAGCAGACCCGCCCAGGACGGTGAGTGCCGCAAGCGCGAGCGCCCGTCCGAGCCGTGCACGCACGGAAACGAATCTCATGGGTCTGTTCCTCGACGCCGCGGGCATGCGCACGCTCCGCAGCTGCATCGGTCAGCGGTCGATTCGCTGGAGGTCGCAGCATAGTGCGGCTTTGCGTGCGCGGAGATTACAGCGAACATTCCAGATCGGATGCGCCGGGACCGATACGGGAGGCAACCTCCCCGTCGAGGCCGAACATGCAGGATCCCTTCGAGGGCATCGGTCGCCGCATCGTGCTCGCGACGCATCGGCGCTCCGGCACCCATCTCAGCATCGACCTGCTGCGCCGGCAGTTCGAGGCGTGCGCGGCGCGCAAGCGCCTGGGAGAGCCCCTCGACGCGCTCTACCTGAATCTCGAGCGGCTGATGCTCGCGTCGCGGGGGCTCTCGGAGGAGCAAGCGCTCGCCTTGCTGCGCCGCGCGCCGCGGCCGATCGTGAAGACGCACGCGCTGCCGGGCTTCGAAGCCTGGGGCGCGACCCACGCGCGCTTCGTCGAGGGCCTGCTCGGCCACGCCGACGTCTTCAGCGTCGTGCGCGACGGACGCGACGTGCTGTGCTCGCTGCATCGCTACCTGCAGGCCTTCGACGCGCGAGCGCGCTGCACGCTGTCCGATTTCCTGCGCCAGCGCGATGGCGAGGTGAGCCGCGTGCGGGCCTGGGCGCGCCACGTGCTCGCCTGGCGCGCCACACCCGGCGTGCGCCCGCTCGCCTACGAGGAGATCCGCTCGGATCCGTGCGGCGTCCTGAAACGCCTGGGAGACGCGCTCGGCATGCAGCCACGCTACGTGGCGCCGCTGCTGCCGCGTCCGTTGCGCACGCACCTGGAGGCGCACCTGCTGCGACTCTTCACGCGCACACCGGGCGCCACCAACATCCTGGGCGCTCGCGGCGCTGGAGCAGCGCTCCGCTGGCGCGAGGCCTTCACGCGCGCCGATCGCGAATTCTTCCACGCCGAGGCGGGCGAAGCGCTGGTCGAGCTCGGCTACGAGCGCGACGACACCTGGGTGCGTCACGGCGCAGCGCCGCAGGAGCGCCCCGCGTAGCCCAAGCTCGCCGCGTCGCGCCTCCGAAGCGGCGCGCGGCGGGCTGCGGCGAACTCAAGCGCAGCCCAGCCCGCCTCGCACCCGCTCGCGAAACGCCACGGGACAAACGCTCGGCAGCCCGCTTCAAGAGGCGAGCGAGCCATTCGCCGCAGCCCCCCGCGCGCCGCCTCGGAGCGCCCGCGCCGCCTGCGTGGCCGGCGCACGGGGCTAGACGGCCGGCAAGTCGTGCGCGCGCTCGGACTCGAGCCGCGCGCGCAGACGCTCCACCTCTTCGGGGCTCCCGAAGGCCAGCAGACGATCGCCGGGGCGCAGCGCGAAGTCGGCGCCGGGATTCGACTCGGTGCCATCGGCGCGTTCGACGGCCAGCACGCTCGCCCCGGTCGTGGTGCGGACCGCGAGCTGCGCCAGGGTGGGCGTGCTGGAGAGGTCCTCCGGCACGTCGACCCAATGCGTCGAAACCTGCTCGAGAAGCTCGGCGAGCCAGGGATCCAGGATCATGCCCGGCATCGAACGCATCGCGATGTAGCCCTCCTCGCGCAGCTCCGCGCAGAAACGCGTGATGCCGCCCTCGGGCAGACCGAAGACGCGCAGCACCTGGGAGACGAGCTCGATGGCGGACTCGAACTCCTCCGCCACCACGGCGCTCGCCCCTGCCCCGTCGAGTGCATCCACCTCGAGGATGTAGCGGGCCCGGGCGAGGATGATCGCCTCCGGTGCGAGACGGCGCGCGAGCTGCACGACGCGGCGCGTGCCGAGGGGATCCGAGATGGCGATCACGACGAGGCGCGCGCGATGCACGCCCACGCGGCGCAGGATGGGCGCGCGCACCGCGTCGCCGTAGATCACGGGCTCGCCGCGCGCGACCGCCTCCTGGACGGCGCGCGCGTTGCCCTCGACGACCACGTAGGGAATCTCCCGGGCGCGCATCACGCGCGCAAGCTGCTGTCCGGCGAGACCGAAGCCCACCAGCACCACGTGATTCTCGAGCGCGCCCGTCTCGCGGACGTCCTCACTGCCCATGGCCAGACGATCGGCCCCTCGGCTCGCGAGATCGGCCAGGCGTGGGGCCGCGCCGATCAGGAACGGGGTGGCCAGGAGCGTCACGATCGAGCCGGCGATGAAGAGCTGTTGAAGATTCGGCGCGAGCAGCCCCGCCCCCGCAGCCGCCGCGGCCAGGACGAAGGAGAACTCGCCGGTCTGGGCCAGCGACAGCCCGCTCAAGACACCGAGCCGCACCCCCTGGCGCAGCACAAGCGTCACGATCAGCGCGACGACGGCGGCCTTCAGCACGATCACCCCGCCCACGTACCAGAGCACGCCGCTCCACTGGCTCAGCGCCTCGGTCGGCTCGAAGAGCATGCCGACGGCGGTGAAGAAGAGACCGAGGAGCACGCCGCGCAGCGGCACCACTTCGGCGAAGAGCTGATGGGCGTACGGCGACGCGCTCAGCACGAGTCCGCCGAGGAAGGCGCCCACCGCGAGCGTGAGTCCGAGGCGCTCGGCCAACACCGCCGAGCCGATCACCACGAGAAAGGCGAGCAGACTGAAGAGATCGCGGGAGAAGAGCTTCGCGGCGCGATCGAGCAGATGCGGGAGCAGGGTGCGCCCCGCGAAGTAGAGCGCGACGAGCGCCACGCAGGACGACGCGACCCGCAGGCTCGCCTCGCGCAGCGCGCCGCTGTCTTGCGCCGCGAGCATGGGAACGAGCAGCAGGAGCGGCACGATGCAGAAGTCCTGGAACAGCAGGATGCCGACTGCGAGCTGCCCCTGTGGCGCGTCGATCTCGCCGCGCTCCGAGAGCACGCGCAGCACGAGGGCCGTGCTCGACATGGCCACGAGGCCGCCGAGCACGAGCGCGGCATTGGCCTGCAGGCCGAGCGCCAGCCCGACCCCCGTGACGCCGAAGATGGTTGCGCCCATCTGGAGGCCGCCCGCCAGCAGCGCCCGTTTCCAGAGCCGACGCAGTCGTTCGAGCGGCAGCTCGAGACCGATCTCGAAGAGCAGGAAGACCACGCCGAGCTCGGCCAGGCTCTGCACCCGCTCGGGGTCGTCGACGAGGGAGAGTCCGCCGGGCCCGACGAGTGCACCCATCACCAGAAAGCCCGCGATGCTCGGCAGGCGCAGCCGCTCGAAGACCGCGATGCCGACAGCGGCCACCGCGATCAGGAGGAGCAGCTCTGCAAGCAGACCGGGGTGTTCCATGTTGCCCCGCGGTAGATCAGCCGAGCGATCGCGTCAAGCGGCTGGGGCCCGCGGACGCCGAGGGGCCGAGTCCGGCAGACGCTGTAGACTGCTGGAGCCGGGGCCCCGGACCGGCGCGCAGCCGGCGCATGCATCCCACGCCGATCCGGTGTGGAGCGCAGTCCCGAGATCCGATGCCATGAGGAATGCGAGCCGATGGCGCGACGCAGCGTGGTTCTCCTTGCGGTGGCGCTCGCGTCTGTCACCGCGATCTCGCTTGCCCTGCTGAAGCGGGGCCCGCAACCGGAGCCCACGCCCGAGGCGGCAACGGTCGCGGACGCCGAGGTGCGAGCGGCCTGCGGCACCTGCCACGCCTTCCCGGACCCCGAGATCCTGCCGGCCGACACGTGGCGGCGCGTGATCGAGCAGATGGCCTACCTCTCGACCTATCTGCGCGAGTCGATCTACGCCACGGGCTTCGCGATCGACGAGATGGCGACCTGGTACGAGCTTCGGGCGCCCCAGCAGCTGCCGGTGGAGATGAGACTCACGCGCGAAGAGCCCTCGCCCGTGCGCTTTCGCCGCAGGTTCATCGGGCTGGGATCCGACAGCGGGCCGGGGATCGCCACCGTGGAGCGACTCGCCGCGAACCTGCTCTCCGGCGCGAGCCCCATGCTGACGGCCCCCAACATGGCGAACGGCAGCATCCACCTGTTCTCCATGGCCCAGGGACCGCGCCGCATCGGTGAAGCCGGCCATCCGGTGCGCGCCATCGCCGGCGATTTCGACGGGGATGGGCGCGACGACCTGGTGATCAGCGATCTCGGCAACCCCATGCCGACGGACGAGCTCGTGGGCCGGGTGCTCGTCGCCCGGCACACGGCCGATGGCGACTTTGCGTTCGAGACGATCCTCGAGCAAGTCGGGCGCATCGCCGACGCGCGTCCCATGGACCTCGACGGAGACGGAGATCTCGACATCGTCGCAGCCTCCTTCGGCATGCTCCGCAGCGGCGGCATCTACGTGCTGCGCAACGAAACGGCACGCGGCGGCGCCCTCGACTTTCGCGTCGAGAAGATCAGCGAGCGGCCGGGTGCGGTCTCCGTGATGCCCTTCGAAGAGCTGCGCGACGGATCGCGGCACGGCTTCGCGGCGGCCTTCGCGCAGCACTACGAAATGATCTCGGTCTTCTACCCGGTGCCGGGCGGCTACGACGAGCACGTGATCTTCCGCGCGCCCCATCCCAACTGGGGCGTGAGCAACGCCAGGGCGGTGGACTTCGATGGCGACGCGGATACCGATTTCCTGCTCGCCCACGGCGACACGCTGGACGACGGCATCGCCTTCAAGTTCTACCACGGCGTGGAGTGGCTGGAGAACCGCGGCGGCGGTCGTTTCCTCGAGCATCCCATCGGCACGCTCTACGGCGCGCACAGCGTCGAGGCGACCGATCTCGACGGAGACGGCGACCTCGACGTGGTGGCCTGCGGCTTCCTCCCGCAGGTGCAGCTGCCGGTGCCGAAGGGGCGCATGCGCGTGGACTCGGTGGTCTGGTTCGAGCGCACCGATGCGGAGTGGATTCCCTGGTCGATCGAATTCAATCATCCCCGACACACGGGCATGACGGTGATCGACCTGAACGAAGACGGCCTGCCGGACATCGTGGCGGGCATCAATCGCGCCTGGGACCTGAAGGATCGGGAGTACGGCCCTTCTCTCGAAGTGTGGTTCAACCAGGGTCCGCTGTGACTCCCGAGGTCGCCGCGACGCCGCGCGCGGGCGCAGCGAGATGCGGAAGCGCCGCACGCTGCCGGCGCTCCCTTCCCGCGCGCACCTAGTCGGCGACCGGCAGATCGACCACGTTCCAGGGCACCCCGTGTCGCGTCATCAGCTCGAGGAACGGCTGCGGATCGATGCGCTCCGGCGCCAGCACGCCGTGCTCCCGGATCATGCCCTTGGCGAACATGATCGCGGCGGAGGCGGCCGGCACGCCGGTCTGCAGCCCGGTGCCCTGCACGCCGTACTTCGCGAAGGCCTGGTCGTGAGAGGTGACCTGGTACATGAAGCGGCACAGGCGCTTGCCGCCGAGGGTCCCCTCGGCCAGCGTCCCCACGCACACGGCGCCGTGCAGCTTGCCGATCAGGTCGACCGAGCGCGGCAGGCGCGACACCAGCAGATCGAGGGGCCGGAAGCGGGCACCGCCGAACTCGATCTCCTGATTGTGATCGAAGCCGAGCTTGCGCCAGGTGCGCAGCAGATCCACCCAGCTGTCGTCGAGCGCGATGTAGAAGTCGGCGTTGCGCAGCCCCTTGCCCGAGAGATACAGGGGCATGAGCTGCGACTCCTCGTGGTCGACGTTCCAGACCTTGAGCTTGCCGACCGGCGCCGGGAACTCGAACTCCTTCGAGATCGTCAGCGGCTTGCGGCGCACGCGGCGGCCGTTCTCGAACGCGCTCGGCGGCAGCATCAGGCACTCTTCGATCATGGTGGCCGGCGAGAACACGGGGGCGAAGTCGTATCCGTCCGCCGTCGCGTTGTCGCCGTCCAGGACCGTCAGACTCTCGACCGTGTCGAGCTGGTCGTAGAGGGTGCGCGCGAAGACGTCGCTCGCGCCGGGATCGATGCCGAAGCAGATGAGCGCCGTGAGGCCCTTCTTCTTGAACGCCGCGTCGAGGGCGAGCTCCTCGTCCAGGTCGGCCGTGCCGACCACATCGCGCGGACCGGCGGCCGCCATGTCGAGGTAGTTCGTGTTGGTCTCGAGGCAGGCCTTCATGACGTCCAGGTTGAAGTCGGGGACCAGGCCGTTGATGGCGAAGTCGACGCCGGAGAGCGCCCGAACCAGCGCTTCGCGGTCCGTCACGTCGAGCGCGAGCGTCTCGGCTTTGCCGGCGGGGAGCTTCTTCGCCACCACGGCCGTGCGTTTGTCATCGATGTCGGCCAACACCACGCTGCCG
>JAOUNA010000294.1 GCA_029881215.1 Myxococcales bacterium
GCGCGCGCAAACGCGCCTTCTCTGGGCTCCAGGTCGCGCTCATCGTCCTCGCGGCCGTGCTGGGAACCGCGCTGCTGACCTGGTGGGTTGTGCGCATGTACCTCTATCCCCCCGCGTTCACCCCCGTACACCTGAGTGCCGAAGAAGCGCACCTGCTGGACACCAAGCTCGCGCGACTTGAATCGGTGCGCCCGCCGCGACGGGATGCATCAAGAGCGGCGGACGATCGAGCCTGGCTCGAGCCCGAGCCCTACGTCGAGAGCGACGCCAGCCGCGAGATCAGCTTTTCCGAGCGTGAGATCAACGCCTTGATCGCCCGCAACACCGATCTCGCGACCCGAGCGGCGATCGACCTCTCCGACAATCTCGCCAGTGCCAAGCTCTTGATCCCCATGGACCCGGACCTTCCGGTGCTGGGCGGCAAGACGCTCCGCATCAGCGCCGGTGTGGAGCTGGCCTACGCGGGAGGTCGTCCCATCGTGGCGCTGCGCGGGATCAGCATCATGGGCGTGCCACTTCCCAATGCGTGGCTGGGCAATCTGAAGCACGTGGATCTGGTCAAGGAGTTTGGCGCCGATCCGGGCTTCTGGCGCGCGTTTGCCGCAGGCGTCGAGCAGCTGAGCGTCGAGGAGGGTCGCGTCAAGATTCGCTTGCGCGAGTAATGGCCTGAGCACGCGTCGCCTCAGCGCGCGCTGCAACGCCTCCCGTGCACCGTGGCCACGCATCCAGGATTGCTGCGGAAGTGTGTAACAGAACACGTTGCTGCACCTCGAAGGCGTACGGACTCTTCGCGAAATCGGCGAATATCGCTCCTAATCTACGTGCGTGCGCTCGTATCATGACCCGCAGGTTCGAGATCGAGCATGGGCAAGTTCCGTGGATCGCAGCCGAGTTCTTCTGCGCCGCGCCAGCTTCGATCTGCGAGGCGCTCGGCGCGCGCAGCAACAAACTGGAAGGACGGCGCGGATCGCGGTCACTGTCCGCTTCGCGCGATTTCGGATCGTGACGCGCATTGATTCCTCGATTGATGACCGCCGGCTCTACTCCAGGGCCTGGCCACACGAGGATTTCGGCCCATCGACTTCAGCAATCTCGTCGCAGCGCTGCAAGAGACACTCGGACAGACGATCCCGAGCCTGGGAGGCGCCCTGCTCATCCTGGTTGGCGGCTGGCTCGCAGCAATCCTGGCACGCGCAGCGCTACGCCGCGGGCTGCACGCGCTGGGTGTGAACGGGCGCTTCCTCAGCAGCACAAGAACCGAGATCGGTGTCATCGCAGCAGTGGATTGGTTCGTGGCGCGCATCCTGCGCGACCTGGTCGGCAATCTGCTCTCGGCCACAGGCCTCGACAGCATCGGCGAGCGCGCGGGCCTGCGCGGAACGACCACGCTCTCGGGGCTGATCGGACTCATCGTCCACATCTTCGTCTTCGTGCCCGCGCCGATCGCCGCACCGGCCATGGAGATGCTCAGCGCCTTCATGGCCGCCATTTCCAACATCTTCGGTGCCGAGATGATCCTGGCCGTCGCCTACGTGGCCGCGATCGCGCGCTTCGGCATTCTCGGCATCGTGATCGCCATGGGGCTGCGCGCCATGGGCGTGGCTGACGACATCGTCGATCTGGCCTTCGGCCTCACGCTCGGCTCCGTGGCGGTGGCCGTGGCGCTCTCCTTCGGGCTCGGCGGGCGCGAGGCGGCGGGGCGCCAGATGGGGCACTGGCTGAGCAGCCTGCGGGGAAGCAGCCCGAAGTCGAAGCGCGGCCGAGCGCGATCCGCTCGCCTGGGCGCGAGGCCGGGGCAGCGGCGGGTGTATCCTGGCCGCTATAGGATTGCCGTGGGCTCGGTGCGATGAGATGCTGCAGCGTGCCGCACACATGCCGCGCGCCCTGCTCGGCTAGCGTGCTCGGCTTCGGAGGAGAATCATGGGTCCGGTCGAAGACTACGAAAAGCTTGGCGCCTTCTATCTGGGCCGCCCCTACAATTTGAGCACCGGCGAGACGCAGGCGGAGCCGCTTCTCTATGACGCCAAGGACCTCACGACCCACGCCGTGATCGTCGGCATGACCGGCAGCGGCAAGACCGGCCTCGCGATCACGCTGCTGGAAGAAGCGGCCATCGACGGCATTCCGGTGATCGCCATCGATCCGAAGGGTGATCTCGGCAACCTGCTCCTGACCTTTCCGCAGCTGCGAGCCCAGGACTTTCGCCCCTGGATCGACGAGAGCGAGGCGGCCCGCGCCGGCCTCAGCCCGGACGCACACGCGCTGGCTACAGCCGAGCTATGGCGCAACGGACTCGCCAAGTGGGGACAGAATCCGTCTCGCATCGCGCGCTTCGCCGACGCGGCGGATCGCGCGATCTACACACCGGGCAGTCGAGCCGGCCGCCCCCTCTCGGTGCTGCGCTCGTTCGCAGCACCGCCGCCCGCCCTGGCGGAGGACGAAGAGGCCCTGCGCGAACGCGTGCAGGGCGCGGTCTCCGGTCTGCTCGGCCTGCTTGGCATCGAGGCAGATCCGATTCGCAGCCGCGAGCACATCCTCTTGGCAACGCTCGTGGAGCGCGCTTGGCGCGAAGGCCGCGATCTGGACCTCGGCGCATTGATTCGCGGGATCCAGAAGCCGCCATTCGAGCGGGTGGGCGTGCTGGATCTCGAATCATTCTACCCCGAGAAGGCGCGCTTCGATCTCGCGCTCGCCGTCAACAACCTGCTCGCCTCACCGGGTTTCGCCACCTGGCTCGAGGGCGAGCCCCTCGAGGCGGGAAGCCTACTATACACATCGGAGGGTCGACCGCGCATTTCGATCTTGTCGATCGCACATCTCTCCGAAGCACAGCGCATGTTCGTGGTGACCATGCTATTGCATCAGATCATCGCCTGGATGCGTGCGCAGCCGGGCAGCCGCACGCTGCGCGCGTTGCTCTACATGGACGAGATCTTCGGCTACTTCCCGCCGACCGCGAACCCGCCG
>JAOUNA010000295.1 GCA_029881215.1 Myxococcales bacterium
ACCACATCGACCGCCTGGCCTTGAACGGCTTTGCCCTGTGGTCCCTCTCCATGATCTGCGGCGGGCTGTGGGGTGTCGTCGCCTGGGGCGCGTACTTCCTGTGGGACGTCAAGATCGTCTGGTCGGTGATCCTGTGGTTCCACTACGCGAGCTTCATCCACCTGCGGTTCACGCCGGCACTCTTTGCGCGGCCGTGGGTTCGGCCGGCGCTGGCGATCGTCGGGTTCGCGTGGGTGCTCGTCGCGTACGTGGGCACCTCCTTCTTCTTCGGAAGGTCGAGCCATGCCTTCTGATCGGCCCGATGCCTCGCGGACTGCGGGCGGGAGCCGCTGGGCGTGGCTCTCTTCCCAGGGGCTCGGCGTGCTCTGCGGTCAGGCCACGGTCGCGCTGTTGGCGATCGGCTCCGTGGTGCTCGCGGCCACCCGCGAGGGGGCATCGGCTGCAATCGCCGTGGACGACATCCGCGGCTTCTTCGCGCCGCCCGCTGCCGCCCACCTGTGGTTCTACCTGCTGGTTCCGCTGCTCGCCCTCTACGCGCTCAACACCACGCTCGCCACCTGGCAGAACGTGGCGCGCAAGTGGCGCGCCGGCATCCGCGCGCCGCGCTTCTACGCGCCGGTCGTGATCCACGCGGCGTTCTTGATCGGCCTGTTGGCGCACGGCATCGGCGGCCTCGCGGGTGCAGAGCGCGGCCGCGTCGTCGTGGGGCCGAGCTGGACGGCGCTCGGCGAAGGTCGCGAGGCGCGCGTCACGGCGCTCGACGTCGAGACCCATGCCGACGGCTCGATGAAGCAGGTGCGTGCGAGCGTCGAGACGCGCGGCGCAGACGGCACGGTTTCTGCGTCGGTCGTGCGTTACAACGGGCCGCTCTCGTGGGCGCTGGGGAGCGAGCTGCTGCTGCTCGTGCGTCCTCACGCCGTGCCCGTGGTGCGACTCGCGCGGGGAGACGCGCGTTGTGAAGTGGAGGTCGAAGGATCCTGCGAGCTCGGTGGCGTGCGCGCGGAGCTGCTCTACCTGCACCCGCCGCTGCGCGCGGGGCAGGGCGCCTTCACGCGGATGCGCGTGGCGGGCGGCGACACGCGCGAGGTCTTCTCGCTGTCGTCCGGCCAGTCCCAGATGCTGGCCGACGGCTCGCACCTCTCCATCGAAGCCATCGAGGCGCGCCCCGCCATTGTCTTGCGCCACCGTCACGCGCCGGGAAATCCCTGGGCGCTGCTGGCCAGCATCCTGCTCGCGCTCGGGCTCGCCATGATGTGGCGCCGCTTCGGTCCGCGCGTGGGCGCGGCGTGAGGCAGACGGGGCGCGCGGCCGGCTAGCGGGAGTCGTCCGCCAGCTTCGAGAGGAAGTGGCACAGGCGGTTGGTCAGCTCTTCCTTGCGGACGACGCCCCTGTCGAGCAGCACGGTGAGCAGCTGGGTGACGGCGCCGAGCGATGCCTCCGCAGCACTGAGCGTCGTCGTTGCCTCGCCGAGCTCCGTGCCGAGCTCGAACGTCGGCTCTGCGTCGTTCTCGGCGACGGATTCCTTCACCTCGAAGCTCAGCAGCTCCGGGGGCTGCAGCAGCTCCGGCCGCTGCGCGGCGGCGGCGCCCCCGGCGTGCCGGCCTTTCCCCGACGGATAGTGGCGCTGGATGGCCTCCTCGAGCTCGCTCGCCGCGGCCAGCACGGGGCTGATCGGGTGTCCGACCTGGAAGCGGACGGCGTCGATGGCTTCCAGATCGCCCGGATCCTGCATGGCGAGATAGAGCATCTTGCCCTTGTCGCTCAGCACCACGGAGAGCGGCAGGCAGTGATGCTTGAGCACGATCTCGGCGGGGACCAGCTCGATCACCTCGGGCTCCACCCACTTCCCCCGCAGCCAGGCGACGGGGATCTTGAGCTGCCGGGCCAGGGTGCGGACCAGCGTCTCCTCGTCCAGGTAGCCCATCTGCACCAGGATCGTGCCGAGAGGGCGGCCGAACTGCCGCTGATCTGCGAGCGCCGCTCCGAGCTGGACCTTGTCGATCGCACCTGCGGCCACGAGCAGCTCACCGAGCTTGGGCCGGTTCGCCATAGTAATGCTCCCTTCCGTCGGATCGGTCGACCTGCTGCCGGGCTTGACCCGCCGGCACGGCGCGGATCTGGACGAGCGATCTGCGCTTTCTTCTCTACCCCTTGTCCCCCACGGGAAAGCGACTCATTCTTGGGTGCGAGCGGCACCTTCACAGGAGGAGCTCCGGATCCGTGCCCGCGCGGATCCGCCGGGTTTCGGAGCCACGCATGGACGTCGTTGTTGCCACGCATGCCCTCTGCGCGCTGGTCTTTCTCGGCCTCGCAGCGCTGGTCGTCCTCCACTCGGGGCGCAGCCTGCCCGTGTTGGGGTTGGTGGCCGCGTGTGGCGCAAGCGGCCTCTGGGCCCTGGCGGTCGCACTCGGAGAGCGCGCGGCCGCGGCGCTGCTCGACGACCTACAGGCCGTGAGCTGGGTGGTGTTCCTGGGCATCGCCTATCGCAGCGCCGTACACGAGAAGCGTGTGATGCGCGGCGCCCGCTGGGCGCTGCTTGCGGCGCTGGCTGTCGGCGCCTTCTTCGTGATCGCAGACGTCGCGTCGCTGCGCCGGCCGCAAAGCGCCGCATCCCTCCTGCTGGCGAGCCTCTACGCGCGGGCGGCGCTCTGCGTCGGGGGTCTCGTGCTCGTCGAAGCGCTGCTGCGCCAGGCGCGCATCGATGGCTCGTGGCGCGTGCGGTACATGTGCCTGGGTGTGGGAGGCCTGATCGGCTTCGACCTCTTCCGCGTTTCGGAGGCGCTGCTCTTTCAGCGCATAGATCCGATGCTCGATGCGGGCCGCGCAGCGGTCGGTCTGATCGCAATGCCGCTCATCGCCGTGGCCGCGGCGCGCAACCCGCTCTGGTCCGCAGAGCTCAACGTGGCGCGCCGCGCCGTGTTCCACGCTGCGACGGTCTACCCCATCGCGCTCTACCTGCTC
>JAOUNA010000094.1 GCA_029881215.1 Myxococcales bacterium
CGGGGTGTGCCAGGATCGGCCGACTCGAGACCCGATCCCGTCCGTTCAAGATCCGCAAGAGATGCGTCGATACTCCCCAAGAGCAATCGTATTCTCGCGTGAGGAGATCGCATCCGGACCCCCGCTGGTCGGAGCATGAATCCGGAACTCGCTTCCCACATCATCGCCATCGCCGTGAGCTTCGGCGTCTCCCTGCCGATCCTGAGGCAGGGCATCCGGAGCGGAGACCTGCCCGCTGTGCTGCTCGGAGCCGCGGTCGGATTCGACGGCATCGAATGGCTGTTCTGGACGCTCTGCGTCTTCACGCCGGCCTACGAGACGCCGCTCGGCGACGCCTTCGCGGTCGTCTGCCGCATCGGCATCTCGGCCGCGGTGATCTGTTTGATCTTCTTCACCCGCGTGGTCTTCCGGCCGAGGGATCGGGCGGCCGGGGTTGCGCTCTGGCTGCTGATCGCTGCGATGGTCGTCGGCTTGTTCGGCAGCGGAACGGTGGGCGACTGGGGTGGCTCGCGGAACGATCACGCCTGGAACTGGATCGAGCTCTTTGCGCAGATCGCGGGCTACGGGTGGGCCGCCTGGGAGTCCCTGGCCTATCACCTGAAGCTCCGGCGCCGTGCCGTCCGCGGCCTCGCGGATCCGCTGCTCGCCAATCGGCTCCTGCTGTGGAGCCTGTACGCCGGCATGTACTGCACGACGCAGATCGGATACGGCACGGTGCTCGCCTTCTACGAAACCCTGACGCAGCTCGACATGCTGCTGGTCGCGTTCACGATCACCGGCCAGATCTCGCTCTGGCTCGCCTTCTTTCCCCCACCGCTCTTCGCGCGCTGGGTTCGGGCCGCCTACGCGGCCGAGAGCTGATGCGCCGCATCCGCCCCGCGCAGCGCCGGCTAGTTGACCGACGCGCCCGTCAGGTGCTCTCCACCGTCGAGCGGCACGAGCGCACCGGTGATGTAGCTGCCGGCGGAGGAAAGCAGGAAGGCGGTCAGCTCGGCCACCTCGAGCGGTGTGCCCATGCGCGGGATCGGCAGCGCGGCGATGCCCTTCGCCATCGTCTCCTGATCGTACTGCGCGAGCGCCTCGGTCTCGATCGTGCCCGGCGCGATGGCGTTCACGGTGATGCCGTGGCGCGCCCATTCGTAGGCGAGCGTCTTCGTCAGGTTGACCACGCCCGCGCGCGCGGCGCTCGCGTGCGCCATGCCGGGCATGCCCGACTCGCAGCACAGGACGATGTTGACGATGCGTCCCGGGCGGGCCGCCTCGACCAGGCGGCTGCCGTAAGCGCGACACATGTGCCAGGTGCCGTTGAGGTTCAAATCGATCACGGCGCGGAAGCCGTTTGCCGAGATCTCGAGGGACGGCGCCGCAAACTGGCCGCCCGCGTTGTTGATCAGGAAATCCGGCAGGCCGTGCTCGCTGCCGATCCGGTCGAATACGTCGGCCACCTGGGTCTCGTCGCGGATGTTGAGCAGCTCGGCCGAGGCGCTGACGCCCTCCGCACGGAGCGCCGCGGCCGCCCGCTCGAGCCGCTCTTCGCTGCGCGCGGCGATCACGACCCGCGCGCCGAGTCGCCCGAGCAGCCGGGCGATCGCCAGGCCGATCCCGGTCCCGCCGCCCGTGACGAGCGCCAGCTGGCCGCCGAAGAGATCCTCTCGAAACACCGTGTCCGTGCGCTCTCCCATCACCTTCCCTTCCATACCGGCTCGCGTTTCTCGGCGAATGCGCGGGGGCCTTCGCGCGCGTCTTCCGACGCGAGCATCGCGTCGTACGCCGCAATCTTTCCCGAGCGCATCAGCGCGTAGCCGGCCTCGATCGAGAGCGTCTGGGTCGCCTCGAGCACGGCCTTCAGCGCGCGTACCGCCAGCGGCGCGGATGCGGCGACACGCGCCGCGAGGGCCCGCGCAGCATCCCCGAGCTTGGCGGCGGGCACGGCCTCGTGGATCAGACCGAGGCGCGCCGCCTCCGCGGCGGGCAGGCGGTCGCCGGTGAGCAGCAGGCGCGTGGCGACCGCCCGCGGCAGCCGCCGGGGCAGGTGCAGGACGCCCCCCGCGTCGGGAATGATGCCGATGCGTACCTCGGGCAGGAAGAACTCCGCGTGCTCGGCGGCGACGATCAGATCGCACGCCAGGGCCAGCTCGAAGCCGCCGCCGACCGCCATGCCGTTGACCGCCGCGATGATCGGCTTGCTGCGACCGAAGTACTCGGTGATGCCCGCGAATCCACCGGGGCCGTGATCCTCGGGCTGCCCCGCGTGGGCAGCCGCCGCCTTGAGATCCCAGCCCGCCGAGAAGAAGCGCTCGCCGCCCGCCGTGAGAATCGCGACGCGCAGCACCGGATCCGCCTCGAACGCACGAACCGCCTCGTAGATCGCGCGACTCACGCCCACATCGATCGCGTTGGCGGGCGGGCGATCGAGAACGATCTCTACCACCGAGTCCTGCCTTTCGACGCGCACCGGGGATGTCACGATTCAAGCTCCTTGGCGCTCGGCGGGTCCGCCTTCGCGGGTCGCTCGCGCGGTTGCGGGGTCGGGAGCCGGGAGCCTAATGATTGCGCTGGGCCGGGCGCAATCCGCATGGCTCGAGGCGGGCATCGGGCCCCGCCGGACGGGGGCCTGGCCCGGCCGGATCCCTCCGCGGGGTGCAGGCGCCTCGCTGCCAGCGCGGGCGCGTGGGAGGGGCCCAGACCGGCGGATCCGGCGCACTCTCAAGCCAGACGCGAGCACGGCCGAAACCAGTAGGGCCCCTCTGTTCCGTCGCTGCGGAACGGTCGAGCGCTATGTGATCGCAGAGGGAGGGGGCCTCGATGCTTGCTTTGGCGCGGCACACCGCAAGACACCCCCGCCACGCGCTCAGGCCGGGTGTCCCGCGCGCACACTGCGGCTCCGCGCCGCGCGCCTCCAGAACATCCGACGCGGAGAGCGCGTAGCGATGGAGACACTCTTCGATCTCGCAGCCGAAAAGCTCGAGGCGCACAGCGACCTCGACAAGCTCGAGGCACGCGGCACCCTGCGCCTTGCGCTCAAGGGTGCCGGGCTCGACGCACACACGCTGAGCGTGCCACAGCTCGAGGTGGTGATGGAGAAGATCATGCCCGGCGAGCTCGAGCGCCGCGGCGTGTGGAAGCCTCAGCAGGTGTGCAGTCGCGTGATGACCGACGTGAAGGCGCGCGCGGCCACGAGTGCCGCGCCCGGGGACGATCCCGAAGCGGTCTTTCGCAGACTCGGCAGCGACTGATCCAGCCGCAGCGCCGCCCGCGCTGCGCGCGTCTACTCTGCGCGGATGCGCGGCATGCGGCGCATCGAGTCCCCTTCGACTACGCCGTGACGCGAGAACCAGCCGCGATTCATCTCGAGCGCGTAGCGCACCGGTCCACGACTCGAGATCGATCGCTCCGAGAACGGCTCCATGTCCGCAATCTGGACGATCACCCCATCCGAGCGCGCGAACGCAATGGAGAGGGGGATGCGCGTGTCCTTCATCCAGAAGCTGAGCACGCGATCCTGCGGAAACACGAAGAGCATGCCGCGCTCCTCGGGCAGACTCTCCCGGTGCATCAGTCCCACGCGGCGCGTCTCGGGCGTCGCGGCCACCTCCACCACCGCGCGCTGCTGCCCCACCAGGATCGACACGACGGGAAGCGCGTCGCTTCCGCGCGAAGCCGCGGGGCTGTCGCCGCAAGCGATGAGCGCCAGCGGCAACACGATCCCGCACGCGAGCCAGCAGAGCCGGAGCTGCCGCACGCTAGCTCTCGATGCGCGCCGCGAGGATGCGTTCGAGGCGGGCGGGGCTGCGGCGCAGGTGGATGGTCTTGCCGCCGTGCACGACGACCAGCCCGGGCTTGGCGCCCTTCGGCTTGCGCACGTTGGCAATCGGCACGACGTGCACGTCCGCGCGGCTCGCGTTGCGCTGCTTGGAGAAGTGGATGGCGAGCTCGCACGCGTCGAGCACCGCCTCCGAGGGCGGGTCGCTGCGCCCTTCGGTCCGCAGTACCACGTGACTTCCGGGCGCACCGTCGAGGTGGAAGAAGAGATCCTTCCCGCGCGCGAGACGCGTGCTGAGATAATCGTTGGCGGCGTCGCTGCGGCCCACCCAGACCTCGAGACCGCTCTCCGTGCGATAGCGGCGCGGCGCGAGCCTTCCGGGCACCACGCGTCCGGCGAGGGTGAGCTCGCGCCGTGCGGGCGCCGCTTTCGCTGCCGCTCCCGGCGCGAGCTTCGCGAGCAGGCGAGCCATGGCCGGGCGCTCGGCGAACCTCTCGAGCGCCGCGCCCAGCTCCTCGTCTTCTCGGGCGACGAGCGCGCGGTAGTCGGCCTCGAGCTGCGCGATCTCGGCGCGCGACGCCTGCACGCCGTCGCGTTGCGCCCCGACCTTCGTGAGGGTACGCACGGCTTTCTGGTAGCGCTTGAAGATCCTCGCCAGGTTCTCGGCGGGCGCGAGCGCCGCGTCGAGGGGGATGGCGATCTCCTCTCCGCTGTCCCAATCGCGCACGACCACCTCCCGGTCGCCGCGCCGCACGCGCGCCAGCGCGCTCTTGAGCAGCTCTCCCTCGCGCTCGAAGCGCGGCGCCGCCTGCGCTCCCGCGAGCTCCGCGTCGAGCTTGGCGATCTTCCGCTCGAGCGCCTTCGCCTCCTTGCGCAGCGCGAGCTCGACACGGCGCGCCAGCGCCGTGCAGGTAGCATCGTGTTCGACGCCGGCGTAGTGCGCCGCGATGGCCTCGAGGAGGCGCGCCTCGGGCACCTCCGCGAAGCGATCTTCTCCGCCGCGCGGCGGCGCCGACGCGGGCGAGCGCCAGGTCTCGCCGATCGCGAGATCACTGCGCGTCTCCGCGAGCGGGCGCAGCGTCGCGACGACGCGCTGCTCCGCATCGAGCACGAGCAGATTGCTGCGCCTGCCAAAGATCGACAGCAACAGCTCGAAATCGCCTTCCCGCGCGTGCAGGCGCAGGGCGAGCTGGCGATCGCCATCCACGATGCGCGCGCCGCCGACGCGAGCGTTTCCGACGTGCGCGCGCAGATACTGGGCGAAACGCTTCGGCGCGGAGCTCGCGCGCGGCGCCTCGGCGAGCGCCGCCACCCGCGCCGACGTCGGTCCGCAGGCGAGCAGGATGTGTGTGCGCGCGCGGTCATCGCCCCCGCGCCCGCCATAGAAGGTGAGGACGACGGCCTCGGCACCGGCCTGCACGATGCCCTGCAGGCGATGCCCCGCGAGCCCGCGGTCGAGGATCGCCGCGACTCGCTCCAGCTCGGGTAGGCTCAGCATGATCGCCCTATCGCTGGCAGCGCGGGCAGTAGTGGCTGCCGCGCTGACCGATCACGATCCTGCGAATGGTCGTTCCGCACACGCTGCAGGCCATGCCGGTGCGCGCGTAGACCCGCGTCTCGCTCTGATACTGCCCGTCCGCGCCGTCGGGCGCCACGAAATCGCTGATGCTCGATCCGCCGGTCTCGATCGAGCGGCACAGGATGCGCCGCAGCGCCGCGGCGATCGCGTCGCACTCGCGCCGCGTCACGCGACCGGCGCGGCGACGCGGACGCACACCGGCCAGAAACAGCGCTTCGTCCGCGTAGATGTTGCCGACGCCGGCAATCTGGGACTGATCGAGCAGCAGGCTCTTGATCGCGACCGTGCGTTTCCGGGAGGCGCGAAACAGCTGCGCGCCGGAGACCTCCAGCGCATCGACGCCGAGGCGCTCGAGCCGCGCGTGCCGCTCGCCGCGCTCGAGCAGCAGCACCTTTCCGAACTTGCGCACGTCGCGCAGATAGACCGGATGGCCTCCGTCCTCGAAGGCAAGGCAGAGGTGCGTGTGCGCGTCGGGCTGGAATGCGCGCTGCGCTTCGGGCGCGAGGGCAGCGCGGGCGGCCGCCGAGAGCAGCCGCACGCTGGTGGCCGCGGCCGAGAAGAGCTGTCCGGTCATGCCGAGGTGCACGATCAGCCGGCCGCCGTCGTCGAGCTCGGCCACCAGGTACTTGCCGCGCCGCGCCAGCGCGGTGACGGTGCGTCCGGCGAGCCGCCGGCGCAGTCGCTCGGGGCGGGTGAGGAAGAGGTAGCTCGGCGCGCTCGTGCGCACCGAACGGATGCGCCGGCCCACGAGCAGAGGGGAGATCCGGCGGCGGGTCACCTCGACTTCGGGCAGCTCGGGCATGGCACTCCGATCGGCGCGGCGCCGCAGGGCATAGCGTCCGCCCGGAGCCTTCGCATGCGGGTCGGGCGCAAGGCGTGTGGAAAGTACAACACGGTTGAGCCAGGCGCGTGTCCCGCCGATGGAGGGAGACAGCCGAGCGGATCGCCGCGGAGCCCCGGTGCGGGTGCGCCGGGCGTGCGCCGTGCCGCTGGAGGCGGACTCAGGCATGAAGCGGAACCAGAAGGCCTCCCTCTTCTCCCAGAAGATCGATCGCGTGGCGCTGGTCACCTACTTCCTGGGTGCGGTGGTGCCGCTCGTCGCGCTGACCGTGGTGGCGGAGCACTACGTGCTGCCGAGCTTGAGCGATCGCAACGCGGCGCTCGGGCTGATCGCGCTGGTCGTGTCGATCGCCCTGCTCTCGCTCGCATCCTTCGTGATCCTGCGCCGCGTAACGCGCAATACGCTCGCGAGCATGAATGCCGACAACGCGCGCCTCGCCTCACTTCTCGATGTGTCGAGCAAGCTGGCCGGCGCCCAGCACGTGACCGAGGCGACCAGCCGCTGCGCACGCAGCGCTCTCGATCTCGCGGGCGCTCCGATGGCCTACGTCTTCCTGCGCACATCGGGCGAAGAAGTCACCAACCTCGCGGAGACGCGCGGAGAGAACGCCGAGAAGGTCTACCAGAAGATCCACGCACCGCTCGGCAAGCTGGTGGATCTGGTGCTCTCGGGAGGACGCCCGGCGCTCTCCGACGACCCCGGCCTGTGCAGCGAGGGAGCCAGCGGCATGTCGGCCGCCGTCGTGCCGATTCCGGGCGAGCGCGCACCCGTGGGCGCCCTCGCCGTCGTGCGCGCGCGCAGCGCGCCCTTCGAGCCCGCGGAGGTGGACGCCCTCTCCACGCTCGCGGCCCTCGCATCCGTTTCGCTCAGCAACGCGGACCTGCGCGACGCGCAACGCAACTTCTTCTCGCACGTGACCGACATCATCGTCCACGCGCTCGACTCGCACCTCGGCTACCACACCGGCCACAGCGAACGCGTGGCGCAGATCTCGAATCGCCTCGGGCGCGCGCTCGATCTCGACGAGACGCGCATGGAGCGGCTTCACTTCGCCGCCCTCTTGCACGACATCGGCATGCTCAAGATCGATCGCTCCCAGCAGATGAGCCGCAAGGTCTGCGAGAAGCACACGATCCTCGGCCACCGCATGCTGAGCCACATCCGACTCTGGCAGGACCTCGGCCCGATCGTGCTGCACCACCACGAGTGGTACGACGGCAGCGGCTATCCGGAAGGGATCTCGGGCGACGCGATCCCGCTCGAATCGCGCATCATCGGACTCGCCGAGGCCTTCGATACCATGACGAACGTCGCGAGCTACAAGGAAACCATGTCGCTCGAGGCGGCCATGCGCGAGGTCGACGACGGCGCCGGGACCCAGTTCGATCCGCGGGTGGTCGAGGTCTTCCGGGCGCTCGTGGAGCAGGGCGTCATCGAGGCGTAGCCCCGCGCAGGCGACGACGCCTTCCCGCGCGGCGCGCGATCCGCTCAGGACCCCTGGGCGCGCGAGCGCGGCGTCGCGCTGCCGACCGCACACGCGACCCCCGTGCCGCCGAGCCCGCAGTAGCCACCCGGGTTCTTCGCCAGATACTGCTGGTGATAGTCCTCGGCGTAGTAGAAGGCCGGGGCGGCGCAGATCTCGGTGCAGATGGCACCGTACCCCGCCGCGCGCAGCGCCGCCTGATACGCCTCGCGAGACGCCTCGGCGGCCGCGCGCTGCTCGGGCGAATAGACGTAGATGCCGGAGCGATACTGGGTGCCGACGTCGTTGCCCTGGCGCATGCGCTGGGTGGGATCGTGGCCCTCGAAGAAGCGGCGCAACAGCGCATCGTACCCCGTGCGCGCGGGATCGAAGACCACGCGCACGACTTCCGCGTGCCCGGTGCGCCCGCTGCACACCTCCTCGTAGGTGGGATTCGGCGTGGCGCCGCCCGCGTAGCCGACGGCCGTGGTGGTCACACCCTCGGTCTGCCAGAAGATCCGCTCGGCGCCCCAGAAGCAGCCCATGCCGAAGAGCGCCAGCTCCGTGCCCTCCGGAAAGGGCGGCTGCAGCGGCGCGCCCAGCACGACGTGCCGCGCCGCCACGGGCAGGGGCGTGTCGCGCCCGGGCAGCACTTCGGAGGGCTCGGGCATGCGCGTCTTGCGGGCCAGAAGAGCCATGAACACCTCGCGTCGCAGCTCGCGCACAGGATAGTGGATCCGCCGCCCGCGGTGGCGCGGAGGCAGAACCGGGCAGCGGGCCGGCGAGCGGCGCACGTCATGCCGGCTGGGTGGAGTCGGCTACCCTGCCCCGCACGCGCGCTCGGCGCGGGCTGCGAGCGCACGTCGCGCGCCTTCGCGCGCGGTGGCACGAGAGAGGCTCGGCGCATGGGCACGGACTTCGTTCACATCGACTGCCCCCTGTGCGGCTCCCCGAGCCACACGCGCTGCTTCGATCGCGACGGCTACGTGCACGTGCGCTGCCGGAATTGCCGCTTCGTGTTCGTGAACCCGCAGCCGCGTGACGACAGCGAGGTGAATGCGCGGCTGTTCGGGCGCGATCACCCCGCCTTCGGCAGCATCGCCCGCGGCTGGCGCAGCCTCTCCCCCGAAGAGACCGCGCGGCGCATCGAAGCGCTCGCCGAGCGGCCGCGCCGCCGCTACCGCCTCGACCTGGCCGCGCTCGAGCCCTTCCGCCAGAGCGGCGCGCTGCTCGACGTGGGCTGCGCCGGGGGCGACTTCCTGGTCGCCGCGCGGCAGCGTGGCTGGAAGACGGCGGGGGTCGAGGTGGCGCGAGAGAACGCCGCGGTGGCCGCGGAGATCCTCGGCCTCGACGTGTGGAACGGGCGGCTCGAGGACGCGGCGTTTCCGGCCGATGCGTTCGACGTGGTGCGCGCGAATCAGGTGATCGAGCACCTGCAGGATCCGCGCAGCTTCGCCCGCGAGATGATCCGCGTGCTGCGCCCGGGAGGCGCGCTGCTGGTCACGACGATCAACTTCGCCAGCGCCACGCGCGCCGTGCTCGGCACGCGCTGGAACTATCTGGGCAGCGCGCACAACGGGCACATCAGCCTGTTCACGCCCGGCACGCTGCGCCACCTGCTCGACGAGCTCGGCTGCACCGTGCAGCGCACCGACACGCTGGGGTTTCGGCTGGCCAATCCGGGATCCGGGGCCGGCTCCCTGCTGCGCAGGCCGCGCAAGCTCGCCGAGAAGGCACTCGGCGCGCTGCTCTGCCCGCTCGGCCTCGGCGGGCGCATCCGCGTGCTCGCCGTGAAGCGCGGCTGAGCGCACCCACCCCGCGCTAGCCCGAGACGTCCGCCGCGCGCACGGCGCGCCGCCAGTGGGCGCGCAGCTCGTCGAGATCGGCCTCGGCGAGACCGCGCCCGTCGGCCGCGAGCGCCGCCTCCACGTGGCGCAGCCGCGCCTCGAAGCGCGCGCTCGCCTTGCGCAGCGCGGTCTCGGGATCGATCTCGAGCTGCTGCGCGAGCCGCGCCGCGGCGATCAGCAGATCGCCGAGCTCCGCCTCCAGGCGCTCGCGATCTCCCGACGCGATCTCCGCGCGCACCGCGTCGAGCTCTTCGGCCAGCTTGTCCGCCGCCTGTGCCGGCGTTTCCCAGGCGAAGCCGGCGCGCGCGGCCCGGCTCATGAGCTTCTTGGCGCGCAGCAGCGCGGGCAGGCCGAGCGGGACGTCGTCGAGAACGCTCGCAGCGCCCTGCGCCGCGCGCTCGGAGGCCTTCTGTCGCTCCCAGGCCTCCGTCTGCGCGCGCGCCGACGCCACGTTCGCATCGCCGAAGACGTGCGGGTGACGGCGCACGAGCTTGTCGCAGATGGCTTCGACGACGTCGGCGAATTCGAAGCGCTGCGCCTCGCGCGCCATCTGCGCGTGGAACACCACCTGCAGCAGCAGATCGCCGAGCTCGTCGCGCAGCGCCGCGAAGTCGCCGCGCCGGATGGCGTCCTCGACCTCGTAGGCCTCCTCGATGGTGTACGGGGCGATCGTCTCGAAGCTCTGCTCCACGTCCCAGGGGCAGCCGCCCTCGGGATCGCGCAGCCGCGCCATCACCTCGAGGAGTCGCTCGATACCGCTTGCGCCCATGGGGATCCCACCGGAGCCGCAGTGTAGACGACTCCGGCGGGATCCGGTGGGCTCATGCGGCTCCAGGCCGCACCCGCTAATTGCAGGGAATCGTCCCCGCGCAGCTCAGCCCAGAAGGTCCGGGTGCCAGGCCGTACCGCTGCTTGAAAATGCCGAAGTCGACAATGTTCGTGCTGCCGCTGCAATTGAGATCCGTCGCACCCGGCGTGCCGTAGTTCTGCTTGAAAATGCCGAAGTCGACAATGTTGGTCGTAAAGCTCTGGTTGAAGTCCGTGTCGCAGGCGTTGCCGTAGCCGTCCTGATCTGCATCGCACTGCGACGAGTTCAGCTCGGCCTGACAGTTGTCCTGGAGATCCGGGACGAAATCGCCATCGCTATCGACGGGCGTACCGATCGCGAACAGCGAGAAGTGATCCGTCAGCCCGCACACGATGTTCGCGTCGACATCGCGGCTGGACGTGATGGCCTCACAGTTCTGTCCCTGCGCGTCGCAGCTCACCATGACCAGCGCATTCTCCTGGGCCAACGAAAGCCCGGTGTCGTCGTACGGCATGCAGATCTCCGCCAGCCCGCTCCAGTCCGCCTCGCTCGTGATCTCCGCGCAGAGGGGCGTAAAGGTGAGAAAGATTCCCTCCGGCGGCGCCGAGCAGGTATCGAGGGTGATCGTGGTGTCTCCCCCGGCGGCGACCTCGGGAAACGTCACGCACACGGCTGCGGTGTCGTCGCAGACCTCCACGTTCGTACCGGGAGGCGTATTGCCCACCACCCAGTCGCCCCCGCCGAAGGTCCACGTATCCATCGAGAAGTCGTTGCGCATCCAATCCCGCGCGCCCGCAAACAGGATGGGATAGCTCGAGCCATCGGCGCTGGTCTCGCACATCGCATGATCGAGCAAGGGATCGGGTCCAATCGGATCCACATCCTGGGTCCAGGTGTCGTCGCTGAGATC
>JAOUNA010000008.1 GCA_029881215.1 Myxococcales bacterium
GCGGCGCACCAGCACACCGACGTTCTCCACGATGTTCGAGCGCAGGCGCGCAACGCGCTCGCGATCTCCGATTGGATACGGGTCCTCGAGGATCTCGACCCGGGCGACTCGATACAGCCGCTGCTCCGGCCGCGGCACTTCTTCGAGAATGCGGAAGCGGTGCTCGCCGAGCAGAACGATGTTGTACCGGCCATCGGGAAGCTGCTGATGCTCGATGACCATCCCGCTACAGCCGATCGGGCACAGGGGGGGATCCCCGGAGATGTCATCGAGGTGCTGCGGGTCGACGGTGACCATGCCGATGCGCCGCGCTCCGCCGAGGGCATCGCGTGCGAGCTGGCGATAGCGCGGCTCGAACAAGTGCAGCGGCGTCTTCACCCTCGGAAAGAGCACCACATTCGACAGGGCAAAGAGCGGGAGCTGTGTATCGGCGGGTTTCACGCGCAGACGGTAACACGCGACTCGCGCGCTTGACGCGCGAGACCACCGTTGGAAGAATCCCCTTGGGTGATGGAACGCGCAACCGTGCGCCGGCTGATCGAGAGCCTCAACCGCGACGCCGAGAGGCTCGCGCGGCGCTTCGGGCTGCGCTTCAAGTCGATCGCTGCAGAACGCGCCAACGTGAAGAGCCGCTACGGCGTCTGCAGCGCGGATGGCGAGATCAAGATCCGACTGCGTCACGCGGTCACGGGGCGTCCGCTGAAGTACTCGAGTCTCGTGAACACCTTGTGCCACGAGCTGGCGCATCTGCGCCACTTCAATCACGGCCTGCGCTTCCGCTCCTTGTACCTGCAGATCCTGGAATACGCGCGGGCGCAGGGCATCTATCGCCCCGAGCGCGTCCAGACGGCCGCTCTCGCCAGCGCGAGAATGCCTTCGAAGCGGCGTGCTGCCGCCTCCAATCAGCTTTCGCTGTTCGCTCAGACTCCGCGCGCGGGCGCCGCCGAGCCTCCGGAAGCGAGCTGATCGTACTCCTCGAGCGTGCTGGGTCCTTCCTCGACCCGGGTCTTGATCTCGTCGCAGGCGATCGCCTTGTCGATGATCTCGCGGAACAGGCCCGCGACGGTGAGCTCGTCGTACTCGGCCATGGCGTCCTCGAGCGCGCTGTCGGAAACGCTGAACTCGACGCTAAGCTTGATCTTCACATTCATCGGATCCGTCATCCCTTCGATCGAGAGCGCCCGCGCGGAACCGAGTCGTCGGTGCAGCTCGCCACCTCGACTGGTCGGCGGAGAGGAGCTCGTGGCTCCCGCCTGCACCGCCAGGCCGCCGCCGGCTTCAACTCCTGGATCGCCGAAACTCGAGTTAAGTAATTGGCAGCGCCTCCCGACGATCGCACGCATCCTCCTCGGCGATGCTCGGAAAGTACGCTAAATAACTGAAATAAAAGAGAATTTCAGCTCTTCGGCAAAAGGATACACCAGCGCTCGGAAAACAGCCAAGAAAACTGGGGCCCTCGCGGAAAAACTTTGCGCCCGGGTCCGAGTCGGTGCGGCGCCGCGCGTCGCCTCTCTCGACGGCGCAGGGCGGCCCCTGTTCAGCCCTCCCGGCGCGCCTCGTCTCGTGCGTGGAGCGCTGCGAGAGTCAGGGCCCCGATTCCCACGGCGACGAAGAGCCCGACGGAGAGGCGGTGGAGCTGGTTGAAGCGCGTGGCCAGGGCTTCGCTCCCCTGGGGACCAAAAGCGCCATTCTGGATCTCAGCAATTTCGGCGGAAAGGCCGAACTGGGAATAGAGGCAGACAAGTCCCATGCCCAGCGGCAAGAGACGCTGGAGCAGGCCGCACCTCAACCATGCGGCGATGGCGGCGAGCCCGAGGCCCGCTGCCGCGCCAAACAATTGCAGCGACTCGAGCACGGGACCCACCAGACTGCCCGCCAGATGTGGGGAAGGGAGCACGCGAAAAGCCGTGGGGGCGACGACGAGGCCGAACAGCAGCCACACGCCGATCCAGGCACCCAGCGTCAGCCACAGCAGCAGGCGCAGCGGCGTCTGGGCGCGGCTCGAAGCAAGCCGCTGCACCTCCGGCAGGTCGGAGGGATTGCGCTGCGCGTCCATGCGGCGAGTCTCCGCAAACCCCCAGGCCCTGTAAAGAGGGAGAGGTATCGAGCCCTTGTTGCGCGCATGGATCTATCGCCGGCTGACGCGCTTTCTCGAGCAGCGCGTCGCTCGCACCGAGCGGCTGTATCGCAACGACGTCGATCTGCTCAAGCGGCACATCCACAAGGGCGACGTGTTGCTGGTCGAGGGAGATCAGCGCATCTCGGCCATCATCAAGTACCTCACGCAGAGCTCGTGGTCGCACGCCGCACTCTACGTGGGGGACGAGATCTTGCGCCGCGGCGGACCCCTGCGCGAGCAGGTGGTGGAGCAATTTGGCGGCGAGGCGGAGCATCTCGTCGTCGAGGCGCTGATGGAAGGCGTGGTGCTGTCGCCCCTGGTCAAGTACTGCGAGCACAACATCCGAGTTTGTCGCCCGCACCGGCTGCGCGGACCTCATCTGCGATCGATTCTCGACGATGCCATCGGTGCACTCGGCTGGTGCTACGACATGCGCAACATCGTCGATCTGGCGCGCCACCTGATCGCGGTGACCTTCATGCCCGATCGCTACCGGAGCGAGGCGATGCGCTTCGGCAGCGGCGTGTCGACCGCGGTCATCTGCACCAGCTTGATCGGGCGCCTATTCCACGGCGTGGGGTTTCCCGTGCTTCCGTCCGTGACACCGGCGGCGCCTTCGAGCGCCGCCGACAAGGGGCGACTGGCATGGCTGAGCCCCCTGCGCAGACGCAACAGACACAGCGGCGTATATCGCCGCCTGGATCCGACGCTGCTGACGCCCCGGGACTTCGATCTCTCGCCCTACTTCGAGGTGGTGAAGTTCAACGTCATCAAGCAGCGCGGCTTCGACTACGGCCGCATGGAGTGGGACGACACCCGCGAGCGCGAGTCCGCGGCCGTGGAGAGCGCGCCGCCGGCGCCGCGCTTCCGGGTGCGATCGGCGCGAACCGCGAGGCGGGAGCCGGACAGCGCATAGTGCGCCCCATGGGGGATCAGGGCGCACCCACGGGGCGCCTCCAGCGCTGTGCTGCGTTGTGGAGCGCCGTCTCGTCGCTCCGAGCTGCACGTGCAGGCACTCGCAACCGGCCGGCAGAAACCGCTCAAGCCGACGCAGCGCGTGCCGAAACGTCTCGTTGTCCGGGCCAGGCCAGGGGGGGGCAATGCCCGGACGGTTCGCCCCGGGGCCCGCGGGTTCCCGGGGCGAATTCGTTCAGGAGATCGGCGGTGCCGGCTTCGGCTCGAGCGTGACCGGATCGAGCTCGCGCTCCTGCAACGCGCGGGCACGCTGCGCGGACGCGACGTTGCTGTGGCACGCGGCGCGCCGCCCGTGCTCGGCCCCCATGGCGCGTTGCGTCTTGCTCCCGAGCCGAGCGATCGCCTCCGCGTCGAGGACGCCGCGCCGCTCGAGGATCTCCCGCTGCTCTTCCGTCAGCGCCGCGCTGATGCGCGGGAGATTCCAGGCGTATTCGGCGTCCTTCCCGCTCACGAACTCGGTGATCTCCTTGCTGATGCGCACCGCGCACCAGTCGTGCCCGCACATGGCGCAGAAGTCGGTGTCCACGTCGAGATCCTCGTCGTGGTATGCGCGGGCGATGTCCGGGTCGTACGCGAGCTCGAAGTGCCTCTCCCAGTTCAGCGCGGCGCGGGCCTTGGTGAGCTCGTCGTCCCGATCCCGCGCGCCCGGAATGCCGAGTGCCACGTCGGCCGCGTGGGCCGCGATCTTGTAGGCGATCACGCCCTGCTTGACATCGTCCTTCTTGGGCAGGCCGAGGTGCTCCTTCGGCGTCACGTAGCAGAGCATGGAAGCGCCGTGGTACGCGGCCGCGGTGGCGCCGATGCAGCTCGTGATGTGGTCGTAGCCGGGAAAGATGTCCGTCACCAGCGGACCGAGTACATAGAAGGGCGCCCCGTGGCACAGCCGTCTCTCGATCTTCATGTTGAACTCGATCTGATCGAAGGGGATGTGTCCGGGGCCCTCGACCATCACCTGGCAGCCGTTCGCCCAGGCGCGCTCCGTGAGCTCGCCGAGCACCTCGAGCTCGGCGAGCTGCGCCCGATCCGTCGCATCCGAGAGCCCACCCGGCCGCAGGCCGTCGCCGATCGAGAAGGTCACGTCGTGAAGGCGCATGACCGCGCAGATCTCATCCCACAGCTCGTACATCAGGTTCTGGCGCCGGTGGTGCAGCATCCACTTGGCGAGCAGGGAGCCCCCGCGGCTCACGATCCCGATCAGTCGATCCCGCACCAGCGCCAGGTGTTCGTGCAGCACGCCCGCGTGGATCGTGAAGTAGTCCACACCCTGCTGCGCCTGGTGCTCCAGGCAGGCCAGCACCGTCTCCGCGTCGAGATCTTCGATCCTGCGGCCGAGGATCATCGAGTAGATCGGGACGGTTCCGATCGGCACGTGGGCGTTGCGCAGGATCGATTGCCGGGTGGCGTCGAGGTCGCCGCCGGTGGACAGATCCATCACCGTGTCGGCGCCCCAGCGCTCCGCCCAGGCCAGTTTCTCGAGCTCCTCCTCGGTGCCACTGCTCAGCGGGGACGCGCCCATGTTCGCATTGATCTTGGTGAGGCTGGCGCGACCGATGCACATGGGATCGAGGCGGTGCACCAGGTGGTTCTTGTTCGCCGGAATCACCATGCGCCCCGCCGCCACCTCGGCGCGCACCTGCTCCGGCGTCAGGTGCGGCTCGCGCTCGGCCGCCCGTCTCATCTGCGGCGTGACGATGCCGAGGCGCGCGTGCTCGAGCTGGGTCGAGGGCACGAATCCGGCCGGAGGCTCCCAGCGGTCTCCCACCCGGCGCCAGTCCGGGGGCATGAAATCCCAGGCCGTCTTCGACGACGGCGCGGGCATGCCCGGCGTATCGGGCGAGCTGAAGGTGGTGGGCTCTCCGATGCGAGCCTCGCGGGCGAAGCTTCCCGGCGCGGTTCCCTGCTGCAGGCTCGAGGGATTGCCGCCCCGAGCGGGCAGTCGGTAGCGCGGTTCGGAAGTCGACGCGTTCGACATGGATGACGCTCCTCGATGTTCGTGTGGCGGCGAAGCGACGGAGCGTCGGGGGAATCGGATCGCCGACGAGAGCCGTTTCCTACGCTCGTCCGAACGAGTTCAGGTTCGAGGGTTTGATCTCAGGTCCGACCGCCCGGGTCGACCACCCCTAGGCTCCGTGTCGGGTCACCCTAACATCCGGACCGACGGGACTCAATGGGAGGGATGAGCCCCATCGCGACGCGCGCTGGAAGATCCGCTCCCGAACCTGTGCTACCCGCCGCGCAGCGCTTCGCTACTGTCCCGGCCATGTCGATCCGCAACACCAAGCGCTGCTTGCTGACGCTCTGCACGGCACTCGCACTGAGTGGCTGCGATCGGAATGTCGAGCCCTACGTCGCCGACGAAGAGCCGGAGCAGCCCGATCTCGCCAAGATATTCCCGCAGGGTCCCGACGACGCGCAGCCCAAGTCGCCCATGCCGCCCAGGATGCCGCCCGCGCCCGGAATGCCGGGCCCGGCGCGCGACGCGGTGGTGTCCGCCGATGCGCCGCCCATCCGCGGGATCATCCGGGTGGACGCGGCTCTGCAGGACCGCGTGCCCCAGAACGCGGTGCTGTTCATCATCGCGCGCCAGGGCGCCGGCGGTCCGCCGCTCGCCGTCGAGAAGATCAGCGCTCCGCGCTTTCCCCTGGAGTTCAGTCTCGGCCCCGAGAACCGCATGGTGGCCAGCATCCCCTTCGCGGGCCCGTTCCAGATCACGGTGCGGCTGGACGGGGATGGCAATGCCGCCAGCCGGAATCCCGGGGACCTGCAGGGAGCGGCGGCCGGAAGCGTTTCGCCGGGTGCGACCGGCGTCGAGATCGTGCTCGATCAGGTGCTCTGAACGCCTCAGATCACGTCGAGAGATTCGACCGCGACCTTCGTCCCCGATACGACGAGGCGATCTCCCTCCTCGATCACGTCGTCTGCCGTGGGCACCCGAATCGCGGGCGATCGTCCTGGGTCGCGCGCTTGCGCAGCAGCACGATCTGGACGCCGGTCTTGGCTCCGATCCCGAGCTCGCGGATGCTGCGCCCGAAGAAGCGCGGGGGCGGCTGGATCTCCTGGAGCACGTAGCCGCCGCCCAGCCCCACCTGTTGTCCCTTGCTGGCCACGAGGACGGTGCTCGAAACGGATCCCGCCAGATCGCGACGCAGCACCTCCTGATTGTAGGCGTGGATCACGTCCTTCTTGTGGACCGAGCCCACCACGCGCTGCGGGTCGTCTTCGGCCACCACCGCGACTTCGTCGCGTGCCTCGATGTTGAACAGGCGCATGACCATTTCGAGATCGTCGTTCGCCGTCACGGTCGGGGGATTCGGCTCCGCCAGGTCCCCCGCCACCACGAGGTGAACGAGGGCCTCCTGCTCGATCAGCATGCGCGTGAATTCGCGCAGGTGAAGGGTTCCCTCGAGCTGATTCTGCTCGCTGACCACGAAGAACTCGGTGTGCTCGCTGTTCAAGACCCGATCCACGACCTCCTGGAAGCTCGCCGACGCGCTCAGCAGCTCAGGCTGGCGATCGATCACGTCGTGCACGAACAAGCTCTTGAGTACGGTGTGACCCTCCTCCTCGAACAGGTCGATCCCTCGTCTTATCAGATTGTCCGTGTAGATCGAGTCGCGGTGGAGGTAGGTCGCGACGAGTGTGCTGACGACGCACGCGGCCATCAGCGGTGGGATGATCTCGATGGTCTGGGTGAGCTCGAAGATGATGATGATCGCCATCACCGGTGCGTGAGTGGTCGCGGCGACCACGGCCCCCATGGTGACGAGGGCGTAGGCGCCGGAGGACGCCGTCGCGTCGGGAAACCACTGGTGGATGAAGGAACCGATGAAGCCGCCGGTCATGGCTCCCAGGAAGAGGGACGGCGCGAAGATTCCGCCCGAGCCGCCGGATCCGAGCGTCACCGAGGTGGCGACGATCTTGGCCAGCACCAGCACGCCGAGCAGAGCCGCGGGAAGGTTGCTCACCAGTGCGCCGCTGATCGTGCTGTAGCCCACGCCGTAGACATTGGGCAGCCAAATGGCGATGCAGCCCACGATGAGGCCGCCCACCGCCGGCTGGAGATACTCGGGGATCCGTGAGTTCTCGAAGAGATTCTCCGTGGCGGCGAGAGTTCGCATGAACAGGATCGCGACGAGTCCGGCAGCGAGTCCCACGATCACATAGGGAAGCAGCTCGAAGGGACTGACCAGCTCGTAGGCAGGTACGGGAAAGGCCGGATGGTTTCCGAGGAAGAAGCGCGACGCGACGGTCGCGACGACCGACGAGATCACGACCGGGCCGATCTGGGCGACGCCGAAATTGGCCAGGATGATTTCGGCGGCGAACAGCGCGCCCGCGATCGGAGCATTGAACGTCGCGGCGAGACCCGCTGCACCGCCACAGGCCACGAGCGTGCGCATCGCGGATGCCGGCATCTTCAACGCCTGGCCGATCGCGGAGCCCAGCGCCGCGCCGATCTGGATGATCGGGCCCTCGCGTCCGACGGAACCGCCGGAGCCGATCGAGATCGCAGACGCCACGATCTTCACGGCGGCGACACGGCGCCGAATCACGCCGCCCCGCAGCGCGACGGCGGCCATCACCTCGGGGACCCCGTGACCCTTCGCCTCACGGGCGATCCAGTAGATGAAGGGCCCGACGAGCAGCCCGCCGATCCCCGGGATGGCCACCCGCCAGTACCACGCGAGATGCAGCGAAGCCTTCAGGGGATCCTGCGCCTCAGCCAACACGCCCGCTGCGAAGAGCGCCGCCAGACCGTCGGTCCCCTCGAAGAGCGCCGCTTGAACCAGGCGGATCAGGAAGCGGAAGAAGACCGCACCGATCGCCCCTGCGAGGCCGCAACCAACCGCGACAAACACCATGAAGACGTGGCCAGTGGGGCCGACTCGGGCCTTTGTCTTGCGCGAAGCTTCGATGGTGGGTCTCCGGTCGGAAGACGGCGCATGCTAGCCCGGACCGTCGAAAGCGGGCAAAGCGCGCGGCTCGTCCGGCGGCCGCTGCGGCTTGGGTAGCCAGAGGGGAACGGAGCCGCCCAGCAGCAGCGCGCCGAGTCCCCCCACCAGGTAGGGCATGTCGGCGCTGGTGTGCTCGAGCATCCAGCCGGTCGCGAGGTTGGAGCTGATGCCCCCGAGGCTCACCCCCGCCATTGCGAGCACGCCCTGCCCGGTGGAGCGCAGCCGCTCGGGAACCACGGCATCCACGTAGAGCGCCCCTCCGATCACCAGACCGGCGACGACCACGCCGTGCAGCAGCTGCACGAGAAGGATCCAGCCGGATTGGGGGCCCAGACCGCACACGGTCCAGCGCACGCCGCCCGCGATCACGCCGATGATCAGCAGGCCGCGCGCGCCGGTGCGGGCCAGGCTCGCGCCGGAGAGCGCGATCAGGGCGATCTCGGGGATCAGCATGACGACCCACATGTGGCTCACCGCGGCGAGCGTGCCGTCGTGGGCGCGCACGTAGATCGGGAAGAACCACATCGGCCCCTGCAGCAGCAGATACGCGCTGAACACGAACAAGAGCAGGCGCAGGTAGGCTCGATTGCGCAGCAGCGATCTCCAGTCGCCGCGTCCGGCGCGCACTGCCAGCGCGCTCTCGCGCGGGATCGCCAGCGCGCTGAGGCCGCCGATCAGGACGAGCGCGCCGCTGAGCGGAAACATCAGCGCGAAGCCAGCCTCCGCGGCGCCGGCGCCCGGCGCCGGCGCGCCGCGCCATTCCTGAACCGCGTGCAAGAGGGAGGGAAAGGCCGCTACCGCGATCAGGAAGCCGATCGTTCCCCACACGCGGCACAGGCCGAAGGCGTGGGGGCCGCGCTCGTAGGTCAGCGCCAGGGTCACCGCCACGGTGGTGGGGATCAGCGCCGTGGAGAAGCAGGCGAGCGCGGCGGTCAGGAGCAGGAGTGACACGAAGCTGCTGCCGAGCGCCAGGCACGCGTAGCCGATCGCGGCGCCGAACGAGAGCGCCACCAGCACGCGCGTCCGGGAGCCGGTGCGATCCGCGACGTTTCCCCAGAACGGCTGCGCGAGGATTCCCACGGCGGGGAGGACGGCGAGCACCGCGCCCACCTCGCTACCGCTCAGGCCGACATTCTCGCGGAGATACAGGCTGTAGAAGGGAAAGAAGAGTCCGAGCCCGCCGAGACAGAAGAGCCAGGTCGAGGAGATCGGAACGAGGCTCCTCACCTGCTGCCCGCCTCAGTGCCGCGGCGCGGATTCGACGCGTTCGAGGATCACGTCCACCAGCTTGGGATGCAGGCCCAGCGGCTCGCTGATCGTGACGAGAAGATCCGGGTAGCGCCGGGTGGCAGCCGCGACGAGACTGGGAATGCTGTGGCGCGTGTGATTCCCGTCCCCGAGGAAGTACGGGTGCACGACGACCTCGCGCGCCCCGGACGCGACGCAGGCGTCGATCCCCTGCTCGATCGTCGGCTCGGCGATCTCCATGTGCGCGATGTGCACCGTGCGTCCCGGGATGCGCTGGCGCAGCGCGTCCGCGACGGATTCGAGCAGCTCGTTGGCCTCGGCGCGCCGGCTGCCGTGATCGACGATCAGAATGGCGCGGGTGTCGACGTCGCGATCCTGCACGGCTGGAGCATAGGCGAGCGCGACACCGAGTCTCAATGGGGCCGCCCGTGCCGCGCTCGCCGAAGCCTCCGGAACTCGATAACTTTTGTGCCGCCATGTCGACAGCCGGCATCCTCGTCATCGGCAACGAGATCCTCTCGGGGAAGGTCGTGGACATCAATTCCCCGTATCTCTGCCGCGAGCTGCGCACCCTGGGCGTGGACGTGGAGCGGATCTACACGATTCCCGACGAGATCCGCGTGATCGCGGAAGCCGTGAAGTCGATGAGTCAGTCGTATGACTACGTGCTCACCTCGGGAGGCATCGGCCCCACGCACGACGATCTCACCGTGGAGGGCGTGGCCGCGGCGTTCGGACTGCCGCTCGAGCGAATCCCGGGCATCGAGGAGAGGATCCAGCGCGCGACCGGCAAGGAGCTCAACCAGAGCCAGCTCAAGATGGCACGGGTTCCGGTGGGAGCGCAGCTGATCGACAGCGGAGATCTGTGGTTTCCGCTGGTCGTCGTCGAGAATGTGTATGTCTTCCCCGGCATTCCCGAACTCCTGCGCAAGAAGTTCGAGTCGGTGCGCGACCGCTTCCGCGGTGTGCCGTTCAACCTCAAGCGTGTGTATGTCACGTTGATGGAGAGTGCGATTGCCGAGGATCTCTCGGATCTGCTCCGGGAGTTTCCGGATCTCCTGCTCGGTTCCTATCCGCGCATCCAGGAGGAGTCATTCCGCGTGATGCTCACGCTCGAGTCTCGCGATGCCTGCTACGTGCAACGCGCGCTCGAATCCCTGCTGGCGCGTTTGCCAGCGGATGCGATTCACAAGGTGGAGTGACTGGACCCGGCGGCCCAGGATCCGATCGCCCGTCTGCTCGCGCACGGGCACCCGCTCTGGATGCTCTGCAGCATCGTCCTGGCGCTGGCCGCCCTGCGCGCCGGGCTCGCGATCCGTCGCGCGCGCCTCGCGCGGCGCCCTCGGCCCCGCGGCGCGCGCCAGCGGCACGTGCGCCTGGCCAAACCCGCCGTCGCTCTGATCCTCGTCGGGTTCATGGCGGGCCCCGTGTCGGCCGTGCTGCTGCGCGGCTGGACCGCGTTCGCAACGCTGCACGGCGTCGTCGGCACCATCGCCGCCGGCTGCTTCGCCGCCGCCGCCATCCACGGGCGCCGGCTGCAGCGCGGGGGCGAAGCATCGCGCAGCGCGCACGCGCTGCTGAGCGGGATCGCGCTGCTTGCGGCCGCGCTCGCCGCGGTCGCCGGCTTCGTGCTGCTTCCGTAGCCGCAGAGCGCGGCGCCCAGCCAGAAGCCAACGGGCGACTAGGCGAGCGGGGGCAGTACGTCCACCGCGCGCTGTCGCAGCCAGTGATCGGCCAGCACGAGGCAGACCATCGCCTCCACGATCGGGACCGCGCGCGGCAGCACGCAGGGATCGTGTCGACCGCTGGCCTCGAGCTGCGCGGGTCTTCCGTCGCGTCCCACGGTCTGCTGGGGCAGCGAGATCGTGGCCGTCGGCTTGAAGGCCACGCGCACGAGGATGGGCTCGCCGTTCGAGATGCCGCCCTGCACGCCGCCCGAGCGATTCGCCGACGTGCGCGGGCGTCCATCCTCGCCCGGTACGAAGGGATCGTTGTGCTCGCTGCCCGTCATGCGCGTGCCCGCAAAGCCGCTGCCGATCTCGAAGCCCTTGGACGCCGGCAGCGAGAGCAGCGCGCGCGCCAGATCCGCCTCGAGCTTGTCGAAGACGGGCTCGCCCAGGCCGGGCGGCACGTTGCGCGCAACGCACTCGACCACGCCACCGAGCGAGTCGCCGCGGCGGCGCGCCGCGTCGATGCGCTCGATCATCTCCTGGGCCGCGGAGGGCTCCGGGCAGCGCACCGGATTCGCTTCGACCGCGTCCAGCGTGACCGCGGCCGGATCGATCTTCGCCTCGATCTCGTGCACGGATCGCACCCACGCCAAGACTTCGAGCTCCGCCACGACTCGCAGCAGCTTGCGCGCGATGGCACCCGCCGCGACGCGACCCACGGTCTCCCGCGCGCTCGCGCGTCCACCCCCCTGCCAGTCCCGGATGCCGTACTTGGCTTCCGTCGTGTAATCGGCGTGAGAGGGCCGGTAGAGATCCTTCAGCGCCGCGTAGGCGCCGGGGCGCGCATCCCGATTGCGCACGAGCATCGCGATGGGGGAGCCGATGGTGTGGCCCTCGAAGACGCCGGAGAGGATTTCGACGCGATCCTCCTCCTGGCGCGGCGTGGTGAGGCGGCTCTGTCCCGGGCGACGCCGGTCGAGATCGCGCTGGATGTCCTCGACCTCGAGGGCCAGACGCGGCGGGAATCCGTCCACCACGACGCCCACGCCGCCGCCGTGGCTCTCGCCGAAGGTCGTGATGCGAAGCTGTCGACCGAAGCTGCTGCCCACGTCGCGGAGGATACGCCCTCGCTAGCGCTCTCGCCGCAGCAGCACGAGCATGGCGCCCGGGCCGCCATGCCGCGCGGGCGCCGTGCAGAAGGCCATGACGCGCGTCGCGAAAGGTGCTTCCTGCAGCCAGGTGGGCAGCGCCTCGCGCAGCACCGCGGTCCCCTCCGAGTGCAGCCCGCGCCCGTGGACGACCAGCACGCAGCGCAGGCCTGCCGCCCTCGCCCGCTCGATCTGCTCCACCAGGGTGCGTCGGGCTTCGCGCGCGGGCAGGCCGTGAAGGTCCAGCGTTGCGCCCGGATCGAATGCTCCGCGGCGCAGACGCGTCAGCAGCTTGCGGCTCACGTTCTCGGCGCGGCCCTCGACGCTCCCTCCGATCCTGTCGACGACGAAGCGGCTGGCCTCTTCGAGGCGCGCGGGGCGCTGGCGCGCGGGATCCGTCGGCGGTGTGCGGATCTTGTCGCGGTCCTCGATGCGCTTGACACCGTTCAGGTTCGCGGCGAAGTCGTCATCGTCGGCACCGCGCCGCCGTTTGCTCACCGTCCGCCAGCCTCGCCGTGGAGCAACGCGAGCACCTTGCGCGTGGCGGCGCCGTGCGGCAGCGCCCCGATCGCGCCCGGCGCGAGCCAGCGGAATGCGGAAAAGTCCCGCAGGCGCACGCGGCCCACGGGTGTGCTGCAGCGCAGCACGTGGAGCCGCAGCCTCAGATGCGTGAAGGCGTGGTCGACCGCGCCGGAGAGCGTGGCGCCGCGGACCGTCAGGCCGACCCGCTCGCGCAGCGTGCGCAGCATCGCGGCGCGGGGTGCCTCGCCGGCCAGGAGATCGCCGCCCGGAAGCTCCCACAGCCCTCCCATCAGGCCGCGCGCGGGCCGCTGCACCGCCAGCACCGCGCCGCGGCGCAGCACCCAGCCGGCGACCGCCTCGACTGCGCGCGGGCGCGCCTTCCGGGCCCTGACCGGCAGCGCTTCCGGGTCGCCGCGCCGCTGCGCGGCGCAGCTCCGCAGCAGGGGGCAATCGCCGCAGCGCGGCGCGCGCGGCGTGCAGCGCCGTGCTCCGAGCTCCATCAGCGCCTGGTTCAGATCGCCCGGACGCGGCCCCTCGGCGAGCTGGGCGGCGAGCGCCCAGAGCCGTCGCGTCGCGATCGGCGTTCCCACTTCGTCCTCGATGGCGAACAGACGCGCCAGCACCCGCGTGACGTTTCCGTCCACGATCGGCTCCGGCCGGTCGAACGCGATGGAGGCGACGGCGCCCGCCGTGTAACGGCCCACGCCGGGTAGGGCGCGCAGCGCGTCCGCGTCTTCGGGCAACACACCTCCGTGATGGTCCACGAGGCATTGTGCCGCCCGGTGCAGATTGCGCGCCCGCGAGTAATAGCCGAGTCCCGACCAGAGCCCGAGCACGTCTTCGAGATCGGCGCGCGCCAGGGTGCCCACGTCGGGAAAGCGCGTCAGGAAGCGCTGGTAGTAGGGGATGACGGTGTCGACGCGGGTCTGCTGGAGCATCGATTCGGAGATCCAGATGGCGTAGGGATCTCGGGTGCGCCGCCAGGGCAGATCGCGCCGATGCAGCGCGTACCAGTCGAGCAAGCGGGCACGGATGCGGGCCACGCGCGGCGCTTCGGCCCGCGACGCGGCGCGGCCCTCCGTCCGAGCGCGCTCGCGCGCCGGTCGCAGCGCTTTCTGCCGCGCTCCCAGCGCGCCTGCGCCGCTGCGGCGCCGGCCGCCCGCGCGCTTGGATTCGCGGTGCTTCACAGCAGCACCGGGAGCTCGCGCTCGACGCGGATCGCGCCAGGGGTGACGCGGGCAGCGAGTGCGAACAGCTCCACGCCCGCGCGCGCGGCTTCGCGCAGCGCCGCGGCGTAGCGGGGGTCGATGTGCTCCGCGGGCGCCACGGCGTGGCAATCGGCGCGCTGCACCAGGAAGACCAGGGCCGCTCGCGCCCCTCCGGCGCGCAGCGCTCGCAGTGCATCCAGGTGGCGGAGACCGCGCGCCGTCACGCTGTCGGGGAAGAGCGCAAGATCGCCCTCCGCGAGCGTCACGCTCTTGACCTCGACGTAGCAGCGGCGGCGCTCGCCGGTCTTCTCGGACAGGCGGAAATCGAGTCGCGCGCGCCTCGCCGCCGCGTGCACGCTCACCTCGCGTTCGATGCGACCGTATCCCGCGAGCGCTGCCGGCGTGCCCGCAGCGAGCGCGCGCGCCACGACGTCGTTGGCGCGCCCGGTGTGCAGTCCCACCCAGGTGCTTCCGACGCGCATCATCTCGAGCGTGTGCCGCAGCTTGCGCGCAGGGTTCGCGCTCGTCGAGCAACGCACCGCCGCGCCCGGGCGCTGGAATCCGAGCATGCTTCCCGGGTTCGGGCAGTGCACCGTGAGAACGCGCCCGTCTCCGGTCTGGACGTCCGCGAAGAAGCGCTTGTATCGCCGCAGGAAGCGCGCGGCGAGGCGCGCTTCGACGCCGATCTTCAACGGCGCGAAGTCTGCAGCTCCGGGGTGATGTGCGATCGAACCCACTGAACGTCCCACCACTCGATCGGATCGACGTAGGTGTCGCCCACCAGCACGGCGAAGTGGAGATGGTCGCCCCCCGCGAGTCCGGTATCTCCCGAGAGGCCCAGGCGTTGGCCCTGCTCGACCCGATCGCCCGACGCGACGTCCAGGCGCGAGAGGTGGCCGTAGAGCGTGGCGAGCCCGAGCCCATGATCCACGAGCAGGCAGTTGCCGTAGATCCCGAGATCTCCGGCGTAGATGACGCGACCCGAGGCTGCCGCCGTGACGGGCGCCGCGGCGAACGAGGCGAGATCGTAACCGAAGTGCACCGCGTTCGAGATCTTGCGCCCCTCGAAGAAGTAGGCGCGCCGCTCGCCGAAGGTGCTGGTGACCTTCGAGTTGCGCATCTGTTCGAGCTTGGCGCCCTGGAAGAATTCCGGCGAGGAGTCCGCGAGCAGCTGCCGGATGCGCGCCTCGTTCTCGGCGCGAACGCGGGTATTGATGTCGTCGAACGCCGCACTCGGATCGCCGCCGGCGTCGACGCCGTGCCCCGCGAATCTGCCGATCACCTTTTCGAGGAACTCGCGATTCAGCGTGACGTTGACGTTGGGCATCGCCCGGCGTTGGACGACGAGGGGCCAGCGCGCACGGCTGGCGTTGCCCGCCGCGTCCTCGGCGATCACGGCGACGCGGACTTCGGGCGAAGCCTCGCTCGGAATGGCGAAGAGCGCGATGCGCTCGCTGCTCGATCCGCCCGGACGGGGAAAGCCGCGGTAGAAGCGCTCGCCGATCAGCACGCCGTCGCGGACGACGGGCTCCGAGAGCCGATAGGACACCGAGCCCGATCCGCCCTGCCGCGCGTAGCTGAGCCCCGTCGCGATCTCGATCCTCGGCGCGATCAGATCGACGCGCAGCGGCACGCTTCGAACGGACTCGTTCCCGTCGAAGCCGCCGCGCCAGGACCAATCGCGCGCCGTCACGCGCAGGATCGCCTCGCCCTCGAACGAGCCCAGCAATCCGGGGTCGAGCTGCAGGGTGACGCCGTGCTCGCTGCGCGTGCCTCCGCTGAGCAGATTGCCCGGAAAGTCCTCCGTGACGAGCGCCGTTTCCCCGCCGGCGTGGACGAAATCCACGCGCAGCGCCCGCAGACCGGAGCCGGCGTCCGAGATCGCGAGATCGACGCTCGTCCCCGCCGCACCGGCGAGGATGGCTTCGGGCGCGTCGATGCGCGGATGGGATCCCTCCGCGCGCGTCCAGGTCAGCAGGCCACCGCCGGCGAGCAGCACGGCGAGCAAGAGAAGCAGCCATCCCGGCGATTGCACGTTCCCCCCCGCTCGTTTCGCTTGGCGATGTCCGATGGGTACCGGGCGGACTCCTCCGACGCAATGGGGGCGCCCCGAAGGGAGCGCACGCTGCAACGAGCGCGCGTTGACGGCGGGCGGCGGCTCCCTCATGCTCGGCGCAGGCTTGCATGGAGGCAACATGTCGCGCTTGCGGCGCATCGTCTGGCTTCGACACGGCGACACCGTGGGCGAATCCCGCACGCGTTTCCACGGCAGTGGGGACGTCGCCCTCTCCGAGGAAGGGCAGCGGCAAGTTCGCGAAGCCGCCCAGCAGCTGCGCCGTGAGGTCTTCGACCTGATCGTGGCGAGCCCGCTGCAGCGCGCCTGGAAGAGCGCGGCGATCGTCACCGGCGGCGCCCCGATCCGGCTCGAGCCCGACTTCCGCGAGATCCACTTCGGCCGCTGGGAAGGCATGACGGCCGACGAGATCCGCGCGTCCGACCCCGTGCTCTACGAAGACTGGCAGACGGGCGTCTCGGGCTTCGAGTATCCCTACGGCGAGCGGCGCGCGGCGTTTCGCGAGCGCGTGCTGCGGGGATTCGCGCGGCTCGAGACCAGCGGCGCGGCGCACGTGCTCGCGGTCGCACACAAGGGCGTGATCCGCACCGTCGTCCAGCACCTCGTCAGCGAGCCGCTGCTCGAGGAGATTCCGCATCTGGCCGGCGTGGTCTCGATTTCGCGCCGCCCCGACGGCAGCTGGTTCGTCGGACGCAGGGGCAGCGACCCGTCGCGACCCGACGCCTCGCCGTAGCGGCGCTTCGCGCTAGCCCTCTTCCGCTTCGCGCAGCCTGGCGAGCACGCTGTAATCCTCCAGCGTGCTGGTGTCGCCCACCCGCTCATCTCCACTGGCAATGGCGCGCAGCAGGCGCCGCATGATCTTTCCGGAGCGCGTCTTGGGCAGGGCGTCGGTGAAGTGGATGTCCTTGGGCTTGGCGATGGCGCCGATCTGCTTCGAGACGTGCTCGCGCAGCTCGTTCCGCAGGTCGCCGCCAATGTTGGCCCCGCTCACGGGCGTCACGAAAGCCACGATCGCCGTTCCCGTGATCTCGTCCGGTCTTCCGACCACGGCTGCCTCCGCGACCTTGGCGTGGGAGACCAGCGCGCTCTCCAGCTCCATGGTCCCGATTCGATGTCCCGAGATGTTCATCACGTCGTCGATCCGGCCCATGATCCAGAAGTTGCCCTGTTTGTCGCGATGCGCTCCGTCGCCGGCGAAGTAGACGTTTCGATAGCGCTTCCAGTACTGCTCCACGTAGCGCGCATCGTCGCCCCAGATGCCGCGCAGCATGCCCGGCCACGGCTTCTTGATCACCAGGAAGCCACCGTTCGGCGGGCGCACGGATCTCCCTTCTTCGTCGAACACGTCCGGCTCGATGCCGGGGAAGGGGAGCGTCGCCGAGCCCGGCTTCGTGCTCACCACGCCCGGAATGGGCGTGATCAGAATGCCGCCCGTTTCGGTCTGCCACCAGGTGTCGACGATCGGACAGCGCTTGCGTCCGATCACGCGGTGGTACCACATCCAGGCCTCGGGATTGATCGGCTCTCCGACGGTGCCGAGCAGCCGAAGCGTGGACAGGTCGTGTTTCTTGGGATGCTCCTCTCCGAGTCGGATGAAGGTGCGGATCGCCGTCGGCGCCGTGTAGAAGATGGTGATCTGATGGCGTTCGATGATGTCCCAGAAGCGATCGGGTCGGGGATGCGTCGGAACGCCCTCGTACATGAAGGTGGTCGCGCCGTTCGCGAGGATGCCGTAGACCACGTAGGAATGTCCCGTGATCCAGCCGATGTCGGCGGTGCACCAGTAGGTATCCTCTTCTTTCAGGTCGAAGATCGCCTTTGCGGTCACCGTTACGTAGGTGAGATATCCGCCCGTGGTGTGCAGGATTCCCTTGGGCTTTCCCGTCGAGCCGCTCGTGTAGAGCACGAAGAGGGGGTGCTCCGCGTCGAGCTTGGCCGGCTTGCAGTCGGCGCTGGCCCGCTCCATGAGGTCGTGCCACCAGAGATCCCGACCCGCTTCGAAGTTGATCTTCTGTCCGGTGCGCCGCACGATCACCACGTGCGAGACGGCGTCGATGCCGTCGAGCGCCTCGTCGACGGCAGGCTTCAGCGCGTGGGCCTTGCCGCGCCGGTAGCCCCCATCCGCGGTGACCACGAACGTCGCGCCGACGTCGAGAATGCGGTCGCGCAGTGCCTCGGCGGAGAATCCGCCGAAGACGACGCTGTGCGGCGCGCCGATGCGCGTGCAGGCGAGCATGGCGATCGCGAGCTCTGGAATCATCGGCATGTAGAGGGCGATGCGATCGCCCTTTCGGACCCCGAGCTCCTTGAGCACATTGGCGAACTTGCACACCTCTCGATGCAGCTGGCCGTAGGTGATGACGCGCGTCTCACCGGGCTCGCCCTCCCAGATGATGGCGGCCTTGTTGCGGCGCCAGGCGTCTTCTCCCAGCAGATGGCGATCCAAGCAGTTGTAGGAGACGTTCAGCTTGCCGCCGACGAACCACTTGGCGAAGGGAGGTTTCCAGTCGAGCACGCGCTTCCAGGGCGCGAACCAGTCGACGTGCTCCCGCGCCATCTTGGCCCAGAAGCGCTGCGGACTGCGCTCGGCCAGGTCTCGGTACTCGGCCAGGGTCCCGCGCTTCCAGTTTGCCTGCTTCGCGAACGCGGCATCCGGCTTGAAGACGCGTTTCTCCTGGAGAAGCGATTCGATGTCTTGCGTGCCCCGCGCGCGGGCTCGGCCGGTTCGGTTGCTCATCGGCACTCCATCTGGGCTGCGCCCTCCCGCACCAGCGCTTCCAGCTCGCCCGGATCCACGGGAATCTCGGCGGTCAGGTTTTCGTGGCCTTCATCGGTGATGGCGACATCGTTCTCGATGCGCACACCGATGCCACGGCAGCGCACGTCTCTCACGTCGGCGTCCGTGGCAACGTACAAGCCGGGCTCAACGCTGAACACCATGCCGGGCTCTAACTTCCGCGGGCTGCCGCCAACCTTGTAGCTGCCGACATCGTGTACGTCCAGGCCGATCCAGTGACTCGTCGAATGCATGAAGAAGGGCTTGTAGGCCTCGCGGGCCACGAGCTCGGCGACGTCGCCCTCGAGCAGTGCGAGATCCACCAGCCCCTCGACGATCGTGCGCGCCGCGGCGTCGTGCACCTCGGGGAGGCTGCCGCCCGGTGCGCACGCTTCCAGCGCCGCGTCGTGTGCCGCCAGCACGATTTCGTAGAGGGCGCGGCTCGGGCCCTCGAAGCGCCCGCCGACGGGGTAGGTGCGCGTGACGTCGGATGCGTAGCCCTCCAGCTCGCAGCCCGCGTCGACGAGAACGAGCTCGCCCTCGCCAAGCGCCCGATCGTTTCGGATGTAGTGGAGGACCGTGGCGTTGGCGCCGCTCCCGACGATCGTCGAATAGGCGGCACCCCGAGCTCCGCGACGGCGAAACGTGTACTCGAGAACGGCCTCCAGCTCGTATTCGTAGACGCCGGGCCAGGCGAGCTTCGCCGCTGCCCGATGCGCCTCCCGGGTGATCGCCGCCGCTCGGCGCAGGATGTCCAGCTCCGCCGCCTCCTTGACGAGCCGCATCGGATGCAGGATGGAGCGCGGGTCCACGATCGCATCGGCCGGCTCGCCGCCCTGGCGGGAGCGCAGGCGCAGGCTCTCGAGCGTCTCGGTGATCTTCGCGTCGACCGAGCCGTCGCGGCCGAGCACGTGGAAGATCTTCCGGGCGCCGCGCACGAGCTCGGGCAGGCGTGTCAGGAATTCGCTCTCGGGATAGGCTTCGTCGGCCTCGTGGTCGCGCAGCGCGCCTTCCGTGCCGGGCCGGTAGCCGGTCCAGATCTCCCGGTCGCGATCGCGGGGCTCGACGAAGAGCGTGTATGCGGGACCACCGTCGGTGCGCAGCACGGCAATCGCCCCGGGATGGTCGAACCCCGTGAGGTACCAGAAGTCGCTGTCCTGCCGGAATGGATATTCGCTGTCGCGCGAGCGGGTGACGAGTCGCGATCCGAGGAAGATCGCGACGCCGCCCGGGCCCATCGCGTCCCGGACTCGCTGGCGGCGCTGTGCGAACACGCGTCGATCTTAGCCCAGGGCGGCATCCCGCCTACGGGTCGGCGCGCTGCGCCTTGCGCATCCCGGGCGAGCGCATCGACCGGCGATCCGAGGCTCCGGACCTCGTGCCGCAGGTCAGCGCGGTGCGTCGATGCACACCACGGTCACGTCGGCGCAGTAGCTGGCGCAGAGCCGATCCCCGCGCAGCACCGCTGTGTAGTAGATGCCCTGCGGATCGATCCGCGGCAAGCGCGCCGTCGAGATCCGCCCGTTGCGCTCGACGATGTGCACGCGCCCGCTCCAGCGCGTCACCACGACGCGTCCGTCCGCAGCCTCCTGCATGTCCTGGACGAAGTCGAAGGCGGCGGGAAAGTCCGCGTCGAGCAGGATCGCGCGGATCCCGTCCGAGACGCCGGGCGGCGGCGTGATCCGCAGCGTGAGCGCGCTGGCGTCCACTTCGGCGCGCAGCAGTGCTCCATCGGAGCGCTGCGTCACGAACTGGATCTCGGGGATCTCGATGCGCTGCAGCAGCGCGCCGTCGCGATCCAGCACGAACGCGGCGTGGCGGACTGCTGCGCCGGACTCGCGCGGGAGCAGGTCTGCCGTCACCCAGAGCTCGCGGCGTGCGGTGTCCCAGGCGACGCTCTTCGGCGCGACGCGGAGATCACCCGGCATGGCCAGCGGCCACTCGGCGACGATGCGCCCCCGCCCATCGAAGGCGATCACGCTGCCGTCCTCCGCACCGCTCCCGCCCGAGCCGTAGCGGGAGGCGAGCAGCGTGCCGTCGGGTCCAGGCGCCAGCTCGTTGAGGGCGGGCCCCAGGCTCGCGAGGGATTCCACGCGACCCGAGACGGGATCCACGCGCCCCGCGCTCTCGAAGAAGCGGGTGAAGTAGAGCCAGCCGTCCGCGCCCATCGCGACGTCCCAGACGCCGGACCGATCGCCCGGCTCGCCCACCTCGAGGGGCGCGAGCAGCGTCTCGCTGGCGAGGTCGAAGCGCCCGATGCGTTGTGGCCCGGGCGCGAGCAGATCCGCCGTGGGATCTCCGCCGTGGGTGCGCAGCGCCGACCAGAAAGCCGACTGGCCGAAGTAGAGGATTCCGCCGCGCTGCGTGCCGTACCAGGCGCAGTAACGCTCCGCGTCGCTCGGCGCTTGTGCGGTGACCACCACCAGGTCCAGCGCTGCGACGGAGCCTGGCGCGCGTGCTGCGCCGCCGCACGCCAGCGCGACGGCGAGCGTCAGGCCGGGCGCGAGGCGCCCGATGCCACCCGCTACGGCAGCGCAGCTCCGGGCGGCACGGAGATCGAACCCGCAACGTTCAAAGAGAATTCCCGCCACACGCAATGGAGTCGCGGTGACAAATGGCCTCACGCGCCTCCACGGGCGGCGCGGGGGCTCGCAGCAGCTTTCCGATTTTTTCGCGATTTTCGACGGGTTGCGCCGCCGCGCTGGCGGCGCGCAGTTGGCACGGGATGTGCTGTGGAACCAGGGCATTGGAAATGGGATCGATCTGGCGCGGGCCGATCGGATGGAAGCGGGCGCGCACATCCGACCGGGCTCGGCCCTCGGAGCCCTTCCGAGCTCAGACGAGGCGCTTTCCCCAAATCGGCACCCCGCTTTATCGGAGTGCTCCGAGGTCCAGATCAGGGCATCCCCCCGGTTGGAAGGTCCGCCGGGGGGATGTTGCTCTTCGGGGCCGCTCCGCCGGGTCTCGGATCGCCGGTGCGCCGCGCGCACGAAGACCCGCGCGGCTACTGGGGCGCGGCCTCGGCCGTCGCGTCGATGTTCGCCGACGCCGCCGCGACCTCCGCTCCGAACTCTCGCAGGAACCAACGCTTGAGCTCGGGAAGCTCCTCGAGATCGCGGGCGCGCTCGGGTCCGCGGTACGCGATGGCCTCGAGCGCCGAGTTGGGGCAGAGCACGCCCGGGTCCATGGCGAGCTCCTGCGCGCGCACCGTTCGCCAGCTCTTGAGCGCCGCCAGACGCCGTTCCATGTGACGATCCATGCGGCGGCGGCCGCTCGAGGGCAGTCTCGGAATGGGGCCGTGGTCTTCCTTGCGGCCTGCGCGCACCGCCGCCATCACGTCGCGACCGATGCGCCGGAGCAAGAGGTCGGTGATGCCCTTGATGTCCGCGAGATCCGCGAGCTTGCGCGGCTTGCGTTCGGCGATCTCGAGCAGCGTCCGATTGCCCAGGATCTTGAACGGCGGACGATCCATCTCGCGCGCCCGGTCATCTCGCATCAGGTACAGCTCGCGCAGGATCGACAAGCCCGTCGGGTCGAGGCGCCGCGCGCCCTTGATGCGCAGGTAGCCCAGCTTGTCGAACTCCCGATCCGGCCACTCGCGGCGCGCCAGCGTCTCGAACTCTTCCCGCGCCCAGCGCATACGCCTGGCTTCGCGCAGCTCCTTGCCGAGCGTCTCCGCGAGGCTGATCAGATAGAGCACGTCGGCAGCCGCGTAGCTCAGCTGGCGCTGCGTGAGCGGTCGCGCCGACCAATCGGAGCGCTGCTCCTCCTTGGGCAGCTTCACGCCGAAGTGGCGCTCCGCGATGCTCGCCAGCCCGACCGACGGGTAGCCGAGCAGCTGCGCGCTGATCATCGTGTCGAAGAGATTGTCGAACTGGAAGGCGTAGTCTCGCTTGAGCACGAAGAGGTCGTACTCGGCCGCGTGGAAGATCTTGCGGATATCCGGTGATGCGAACACCGGCGCCAGCGGTGAGAGCTCCGACGGTCCCTCGATCGTCAGGGGATCGATCAGATAGATCTGGCGGCGCGTCGCGATCTGGACGAGGCAGGTCTTGTCGAAGTAGTGGTAGAAGCTGTCGGCTTCCGTGTCGACGGCGATGATCCTCTGGCCGAGCAGATCCTGCGCGAGCGCATCGAGATCCGCCCGGCTCTCGATCATCTGGAAATCTGCCAATCCCGTCCTCAATGCGATTCAGTTCGGACCCGTGGCGCACGCGCCCACATGGTTGCAGTCAGAGAGCCAGTTTCCGTCGGGGGGGCCGAGCTGCGGCTTCCGATGTGTCGCCAACCGACCTGACCGAGAGCCACGCTGGGCGCCGAGGAGGGAATAGGCGACGCCGCCGATCGATCCTAGCCGAGCCGCTCGCCCCGGGAAACCCGGGCTGCGGCCCGGGGCTCCGGTACCCTGGCGGCATGCTGCGCGCGGGCGTCGCCGTATCTGCTCATCCCGAGGCCCTCGTAGCAGCCGAGGAGCTCGCTCGGGGCGCCCTGGCCGATCTCGGCCGCGCGGATGCCGCGCTGCTCTTCGCCACGTCCGGTTATGGCGACGAGCTCGGGTCGCTGCTCGAGGCGGCGATCGCCGCGCTCGGCACTGAGAACGTGGTCGGGGCCACGGCCCACGGCGTGCTGGGCGCGGGCATCGAGCACGAGGGAGGCATCGGGGTTGCCCTGCTCGCCCTGTCCGGGCTGGAGGTGCAGCCGTTCCTGATCCCCGAGCTGGCCAGCGAGGACGCCCGCATCGGCCAGGAGATCGCAAGTCGGCTCGGGGGCGAGCCGCGACCCGAGGATCTGGTGATCCTGCTGCCAGATCCGCGCGCCATGCACCCCTCGCTGCTCCTCGATGGCGTGCGCGAGGCCCTGCGGCCCGCGTGCATCGTGGGTGCTGGCGCCGCGGATCCGATTTCGGATGCGCCGCTCCAGTGGTGCGGTCTCGAGCTGGAGAGCGGTGCCCTGGCCGGCATGGTGCTGCGCGCCCCGCACGTGCCGAGGGTGGGCGTCACGCAGGCCTGCCGGCCCGTCACGGATCTGCTCACCGTGACGCGGGCCGAGGGGCATTGGATTCGCGAGCTCGACGGCCGTCCCGCGCTGGACGTGTACCGCGAGGTGGCGCGCGGTCCGCTCGCCGCGGACCTGCGTCGGGCTGCCGCGTTCGTGCTGGTGGCGTTGCCGCGCGACGACGCGGCGCCCCTCGAGCCCGGCGGCTACCTGGTGCGCAACGTCTCGGGCTTCGCCCCCGAGCAGCGCGCCTTTGCGCTGCCCGAGGTGCTGGGCCGGGGCGCGCGCCTGGCGCTCGTGCAGCGCGAGCCCGAGGCTGCGCGGGCGGATCTGAAGCGGATGCTGGCGCGCGTGGGATCCGCCGCGCCCGCATTCGGGCTGTACTTCGACTGCGCCGCGCGCGGGGTCGGGCTCTTCGGCGTCCCCGGCCTGGAGGCGGCCTATCTTCAGCACGCGCTGGGCAGCGCGCCGTTCGCCGGCATGTTCGGCTCCTGCGAGATCGGTCCGATCGCGGGCCGCACCGAGCTGCTCACCTACACGGGGGTGCTCGCGCTCGTCGACGCGTGAGCCGGAGGCCGCGGCTCGGCCCGCGCATCGGCTGGAGACCGGTGGGCCGCGTGTGATAGAGTGTCGTTCCGAGAGGAGAGACTTCGTCCCAAATGACGGAACAGGCGACCGCCATCGAGAAGGCCGTCGATGTCCTCTTCCACCTGCACCGGGAGTCGACGCCGCAGGGGGTCACGGCGGTGGGGCGCGCCCTCGGTCTGCCCAAGTCGAGCGCGCACCGGCTGCTGGCTTCGCTGTGCAGCCGTGGCCTGGTCGAGCGCGACGAGCGCGGCCGCTACCGCACGGGCATGGGACTCGTGGCGCTCGGGCTCGGCGCGCTCGAGCGCGAGCCGATCGTGGTCGCGGCGCGCCCGGTGCTCGAGGCCGAGGCGCAGGCGCTCGGGGAGACCGTCTTCCTGGTCGGCGCGCGCGCGGGATCTCTCGTGGTCCTCGACAAGGCGGAAGGCACGGGCTTCCTGCGCGCCGCGCCGCGGGTGGGCTCGGCGGTGCCGGTGGACTGCACCGCGGTAGGCAAGCTCTTCCTCGCCTTCGATCCGCACTCGCTGGGCGCGCCGGATCTGCCGCGTCCGCTGGCCCGCGCGGTGGAGCGGGCGCGGGCGCTCGGCCACGCCGAGAATCGCGACGAGTGGATTCCGGGGCTGTCCGTCGTGGCGGCGCCGGTCCTCTCGGGAGGGCGCATGCCGGCGGCGCTGGCCGTGGCCATTCCGTCCGCGCGGATGCGCAGCCTCGACCGGCTCGCCCTGGCGCGGCGCGCGGCGGTGGCGGCGGCGCGCATCGCCGCGCGCATGGAGGGGCGCGACGCATGACCCGAGCCGCGCGCGAACGCGAGGGTGTGGTCTGGATCGACGGCGCCGTGGTCGGGATCGGCGAGGCCAGGATTCCCGTCACCGATCACGGGCTGCTCTACGGCGACGGCATCTTCGAGGGAATTCGCGTCTATCGCCGACGGGTGTTCCGCCTCGATCGGCACCTCGCGCGCTTCGGCGTCGCGGCCAGACACATCGGGCTGGCGTTGCCCGGCGGCATCGACTCCGTGCGCGAGATCGTGTTCGAGACGCTGCGCGCCTTCGACCGGGACGACGCCTACGTGCGCCTGATCGCAACCCGCGGCGAGGGCGCGCTCGGCGTGGATCCCACGACCTGCACCACTCCGCGCATCCTGTGCATCGCCGCGCGCGTGAGCATCTACCCCGAGCAGAAGCTGCGCGACGGCGTCGATCTCGTGACGTCGAGCCTCCGGCGCCCGCCCGCAGACGTGCTCGACCCGCGCGTGAAGAGTCTCAACTATCTGAACAACGCGCTGGCGAAGCTCGAGGCGCGGCAGCGCGGCGCGGACGAAGCGCTGCTGCTCAACGCGGCCGGGATGGTGGCGGAGGCGAGCGTCGCGAACCTCTTCGCGCATCGGGACGGCGTGCTGCGCACGCCGCCGAGCACGGACGGGGCCCTCGAAGGCGTGACGCGCGCCACGGTGCTCGAGCTGGCAGCCGAGCTCGGCATCCCGGCGCGCGAGCAGACCCTGGGTCGCTTCGATCTCTTCGCCGCGGACGAGGTCTTCCTCACCGGCACGGGCGCCGGTCTGGTTCCGGCGCGATCGCTCGACGGCCGCAGGCTTGGCGCGGGCGCGCCCGGGCCGATCTTCGAGAAGATTCGCGGAGCCTTTGCAGACGCGACCCGCAGGCTCGGCGTTGCCTTCGACGCGCGTGCCGGCCGCGGCGCTCGAGAAGACCGAGGTTCCGCCGACTAGCGCGATTCCGCGCTAGTCTCCCGCCGAACCGGGGAGTGTGCCGTGCGCTGGTCCCATGCCTTCTTTCCCACGCTGCGCGACGATCCTGCAGACGCCGAGGCGTCGAGTCACAAGCTGCTGGTGCGCGCGGGCTACGTGCGCCAGCTCATGTCGGGCGTCTACTCGCTGCTGCCGCTCGGCTTTCGCGTATGTCGAAAGATCACCGGCATCGTGCGCGAGGAGATGGACGGGATCGGCGCTCAGGAGTTTCGACTGCCGGCGCTGCATCCGGCCGAGCTGTGGCAGCGCTCCGGGCGCTGGGAAACCATGGGCGAAGAGATGTTCCGGCTGCGCGATCGCCGCGGCGCGGATGCCGCGCTCGGCATGACGCACGAAGAGGTCTTCGCCGAGATCGCGACGGAGCTGCGCAGCTACCGGCAGCTGCCTCAGATCTGGTACCAGATCCAGACGAAGTTCCGGGATGAACCGCGGCCGAAATCGGGCATTCTGCGCGTTCGCGAGTTCACCATGAAGGACTCGTATTCGCTCGACGTCGATCGGGAGGGGCTGGATCGCGCCTTCCAGAGACATTTCGAAGCGTACCGGCGCATCTTCTCGCGCTGCGGATTGGCGACGATCGCCGTCGAGGCCTCGTCGGGCTCCATGGGCGGCAGCGAGTCGATCGAGTTCATGGTGCTGAGCGAGGCCGGCGAGGACGACATCGCGTTCTGCGAGAGCTGCGGATACGCGGGCAACTTCGAGAAGGCCAGCTCGGCGTTGCCGCCGCTGGAGGATCCGCCCGGCGTCGGAAGCGCGCCGGAGAAGTTCCCGACTCCCGGCGTGCACACGATCGACGACCTCGTCGCGTTCGAGGGCGGCGCCCCCGCGGAGCGCCAGATCAAGACGCTGGTCTACATGCTCGATTCCGAGCCGGCGCTGGTGCTGCTGCGTGGCGATCACCCGCTCTCGGCGCAGAAGCTGCTCGACGCGACGGGCGCGCGCGAGGCGCGACCCGCGAACGACGAGGAGATCCGCGCGGCGCTGGGAGCGTCGGCGGGAAGCCTGGGGCCCGTGGGGGTGCGCGAGGTCAGGGTGTACGCGGACCTCGCGTTGCGCGGCCGCCGCGGCATGACCACGGGCGCGAACGAAGACGATCACCACCTGCGACACGTCGATGTGGAGCGGGACGTGCGGGTGACCCAGTGGTTCGACCTGCGCGAGGTGCAGGCCGGGGATCCTTGCCCCATGTGCGACACGCCGATGCGGGTCGACAAGGCCATCGAAGTCGGACACATCTTCAAGCTCGGCACGCGCTACAGCGAGACACTCGGTGCCAAGGTGTTGGACGAGTCGGGCACCACCCGCCCCATCGTGATGGGTTCGTACGGCATCGGCATCGAGCGCGCGATGGCAGCCGTGGTGGAGCGTTGCCATGACGAGAACGGGATCATCTGGCCGCTCGCCATCGCGCCCTTCGAAGTGGTGATCACGGTCGTGAATCCGAAGGAGGCGGCGCCGAGCGACGCGGCCAACGCTCTGTACGACGCGCTCGTCGCCGAGGGCATCGAGGTGTTGCTCGACGATCGCGAGGAACGCCCTGGCGTGAAGTTCAAGGATGCGGATCTGATCGGTATCCCCTATCGCATCACTGTGGGGCCGAAGGGTCTGAAGGATGGCAAGGTGGAGATCGCGCGCCGGAAGAGCGGAAGCTCCCGCAACATCGACGTGCACAAGGCGGCCGCAGCGATCACGGAGGCCGTCCTGGAAGAGCGCAGCTTCGCTCCGGACGCCTGAACGCCTCGGTCTCGGCTTTCAGCCGAACAGCTCTCGATTCGCGCGGCGCAGGAAGAGCAGCCCGATCGCCGCGTTGAAGAAGATGAAGAAGTTGTGCTGTACGAAGCCGAACGCGGCCATGGGACCCGCGTTCTCGGGAAAGAGCGTGACCCACAGGACGATCGCGACGCTTCGCATGGGACCCGGAGTGGCCGCGCCGAAGAAGATCACGGGCAGGATGCCCAGCATGTCGAGCCACTGCGCCTCGACTCCGAACAGATGCAGGGCGAGGGTGTAGACGATCACCGCCGCGAGCAGCGCCGGAGAGCGCATGGCGATCACGGCTGCGTAGTGCCCCAGGCTGGCCCGGCGGAACGCGCTGAGGATGTCGCGCCGCCGCAGCGCGGCCCCGAACGGCAGCCGGCCGCGAAAGAAGAGGATCCAACCGATCAGGAACACCAGGGCGGCCGCGGCGATCGACGGGATGACGTGGAACACGGCCGGCAGCCGTTCCCAGCGCAGCGCCACGCCGAGCGTGGCCCAGAAGAGCAGGTAGTAGAGCTCGCAGAACATGATGAAGAGCATGCTCGAGCCGACCTGCCAGCCCGGTACGCCGTGGCGGCGGTGCAGGTAGTACGCGATCACGCCCTTGCCGACCTGCTCGTTGACGATCGAGAGGATGTAGGTGCTGGCGCGGATGGGGAGGATGTCGGCGAAGCGCACGGGTGCGTTGAACCATCGCACGACCCGCCAGACCACCGTGGAATCCACGAGGAAATAGAACGCGGAGTAGGGGATCATCATCAGCAGCCAGCGGCTCCAGGAGACGCTGCTGAAGACGCCCGACAGGTACGCGATCAGCGTCTGCCCGGCGCGGTCGGCCGCGGCGTCGAGGCGCGTGTAGAGCCAGGCGAAGCAGGCGATCGTGATCAGCCACGGCAGAGCGCGCTGCCATGCGGCGGGGCGCGGCCTGGCTGCGGACTCGGTGCGATGCGTCACGAGCGCTCCGCGCCGGGCGCGAGACACAGGCGCAGCGTCTCGTCGAGCGGCGTGAGCTCGATTCCGAGCAGACGACAGGCTTCGCCGGGATCGATGTCGTCGTCCTGTTCGAGAACCCCCAGCATGGCGCGCGTGATCGGGGGATCGGCGAGCAGCAGCTCGGCCGCGGCGGCGGCGAAGCGCGCCGCGAACAGGGGAATCGAGCGGAACGCGACGCGCTTCCCGAGCAGCGCCGCCGCCCGTTCCACCAGCGCGCGTTGGGTGAGCGATTCCGGTCCCGCGAGATCCAGCGTGCGCCCGTCGAGATCGCGCGGGGTCAACGCGGCGAGGATCGCCTCCACCACGTCCCGGGCGGCGATCGGCTGCTGGCGCGCGGCGCCACCCCGCACCAACGCGGTGCGTCCCGCGCTGGCTTGCCGCAGGAGCGCCTGCGCGGCGGCATCGCCGGCGCCGAGCACCATCGGCAGCCGCACGATGACCGCCGGAGTCTTGCCGCGAAGCAGGATCGCGTCGGCCCGCCCTCGGGACGCGAGGCACGCGTTGCCGGCATCCGGGTGCGCGCCGAGGATGCTGAGGCCCACGATCCGGCGCAGCCCGGCGCGCGCCGCCGCGTCGGCCAGCGCTGCGCTCGCCCCTTCGTGGGCGTCCTCGTAGCGGCTGCGCCGACTCTGCTTGAGGATGCCCACCAGGTGCACGGCCTGGCTGCAGCCCCTGGCGGCGCGGGCGAGCGCGGCGGCATCCCGGTAGTCGATGACGTCGATCTCGGGCCGCGCGTCCGCGGGCAGGTTGCGCAGCGATTCGGCCGCCCGCTCCGATCGCACCAGCGCGTGTACAGCGCGTCGCGGCGTCGCGCCGGCCAGGCGACACAGCAGCAGGCGCCCCAGATGTCCATTGGCGCCGGTGACGAGAATGCGGTCCGCCGCTTCGGGCACGGGCTCGGAGCATAGCAGCCGTCTCCGCGCGCATTGACTTGCGCCGGCGCGATCGGTTTCATGGGGTGCATGACCCGCGCGATCTGCGCCGCATCCGGTATCGCTGCGCTGCTGTTCCTGCTGTCCTCGTGCTGGCTCGGCCGCATCGAGCGGTCGGGGGCGCTGCACGACGATCTGCTCCTCGACGGGGGCGTTCCCGCCACGTTGTATCTGCCCGGCGTCTCCCCCACCGTCATGCCGTTCTTCGATTTTCCGGTGCGGCAGGATCGACCTCCGGGCGTCGCGCTTGCGCACGGCTTCGCGTTGGATCGCTGCGCCGTGAGCACGCTCGCGCGCCGTCTGGCCGCTGCGGGCTACGCCGTGCTCACGTTCGACGCGAGCGGCCACGGCCAGAGCCGCGCCGGCTACGCGCGGAGCCGCGCGCGTCCCGACGCTTTGTACACCGACTTCGTCGCGGCGGTCGATTTTCTTCGCGCCTCGCCCTTCGTGGACGGCGAGCGCATCGCCGTCGCCGGGCATTCGATGGGGGCCGCCGCGGCGCTCGACTTCGCGACTCGGGATTCCGGGATCGACGCCGCGGTGATGATCTCCGGTGGTTGGACGCTGGCGGGCCCCTTTCGCCCGGCGAACGCGCTGTTCCTGTACGCCGATCGGGAGCCCGATGCGATCCGCGAGCGCTCGCACGCGCTGGCCGCGAGGCTGGCCGAGGTGGAAGCCGTGCGCGTGGGTCAGACCTACGGTGATCCGGGGCGCGGGAACGCGGTGCGCGTCGCGCTGGTGCCGGATGCAAGCCACGGGAACATCGTGTACAAGGCGGCCACGGCCGAGCTGGTGCTGGCGTGGCTCGATGCGGCCTTCGGCATCGAGCGCCCCGCTCCGACGATTGCCCGCGATCCGCGCTGGCGCCTGGTGCAGCTGGCCGGCATCGCCTTCGCCCTCGTGTTGCCCGGTCTCGGCGTGCTGATCGGCCGACTGCTGCCCCCCGGTACGCCGCGCGGCGCCGGGGATCGAGGCGCTGCGCACCTGGCGCTCGCCGCCGCGTTGTTCGCCGTGCTGCCGCTCCAGGCGCTGGATGCGCCTCTGGTGCCTCTCCCCATCGAGATCGGCGACGCGGTCGCATCCCATTTCGCCCTGGCCGGAATCGCGCTGCTCGTCTGGCTCGCGCGCAAGGGTCGGCTCGCCGCGCCGCTCTCCGGACAGCTCAGCAGCGCGACGCTGCTCGGCGCGGGCGCGGCGCTCGTGATCTTCGCACTGCTGCTGCAGCCGATCGGCACGGTCTTCCACCGCATGGCGCTCACGCCGCCGCGCGCGCTGGCCTTCGCGAGCACCGCGCTGGTGCTCCTGCCGTTCACATTCGCCTTCCAGAGCGCGCTTCGCGTGGGAAGTCCCGGTGTGGCGGCGCTGCGCGCTCTCGCGGGTCGCGTCCTCGTCGTGGCCGCCCTGGTCACGGGCGTGTGGACGGGAGTCTCGAGCTGGCTGGTGCTCGCGGTGCTGCCGCTCTTCGTCAGCGTGTTCGCCTGCTTCGAGCTGCTCGCCGCCTTTCTCTACACGGCGTCGCGCAACCGGGTGGCGCTCGCCCTCATCGAGGCCGGCTGGCTGGCCTTCGTGATGGCGGCGGTCCTGCCCATGCGGGCATGAGCGAGGCGCTGCCTGCGCCGGCGCGCCCTCAGTTCGGCGCAACCCGATCGAGGAAGCGCCCGATGCTCTCGAGATAGGCGCGGCCGCCGACGAAGATCGTGTCGCCGTGATCGGCGCCGTCGATCGTCTCGAATGCCTTCGGCTCCGGCGCCGCAGCGTGGAGGCGCACGCCGAGCTCGTAGGGGACGACCGTGTCGCGATTGCCGTGGAAGAAGAGCAGGGGCGAGCGCACCCGCCCGATCTTGGCGATCGAATCGAATCCACCGCGCACGAAGAGGGAGCCGAGCGGTCCGGCCACCCGGCGTGCCATCTCGGGGAGCGAGGTGAACGTGCTCTCGAGTATCACGCCCGCGAGGTCGCGGTCCTGGGCGAGGTCCACGGCGATGGCTCCGCCGAGGGAGCGGCCGAAGACGATCACGCGGGTCTCCGGAATCGCCCTCGCCTCGATCAGATGCGCCAGTCCCGCGCGGGCGTCGCTGTAGACGCCGACCTCACTCGGGGTGCCGCTGCTCAGGCCGTAGCCCCGATAGTCGGGCAGCAGCACGTGCGCACCGAGGCCCTGCAACATCGCCGCGTTGGGCAGGCGGTGGGACGCGTTGCCGGCGTTGCCGTGCAGGAAGAGGATGGCCCGCGTCGCGCCCCCCGGTGCGGGCAGGTAGTAGGCGTGGAGTCGCACGCCGTCGCCGCTCTCGAGCTGGATTTCTTCGGCATCGATGCCCAGCGCCGCCGGTGCGAACTCGGCGCCCGGGCTCGGCTGGAAGATCATGCGATCGATGAGGCGTTGCACGAACAAAGAGGTCGCCAGGAACGCAGCCACACCGATGAGGGGAATGGCGAAGAGTGAACGCACGCGAGTCTACCCCGCTCTGCGCAGCCTGGCAGCGCAGAGCGCGATCAGCGCCGGCCAGACGGCGAGGCTGCCAACGGCGAGCGTCACACCCGCCGCGTCGCCCAGCGCTCCCGTGAGCCATGGCACCGCGAAGCCTCCCAGCGACCCCGCACCCGCCGCGAGCCCTGCCGCGCTGCCGCGGGCGTGGGGAAAGCGTTGGGCGGCCAGCGCGATCACGAGTGGAAACACCGCGCCGAGCGCGATGCCCGAGGCGAGATACGGGAGCTCGATGATCGGGATCCTGGCCCAGACACCGAGCGCGAGCACCAGCGCGCCGAGCGCGCCCGAGAGCGCGATCGCGCGCACCGGACTCGCGCCGTGCAATGCGGCGAGGAGGAGTCTGCCGACGAGCAGACCGAGCCAGAAGGCGCTGATGGCGCTGCGCCCGCGCTGCGCGTCGAGAGACAGGGCGCCGGTTGCATACGGCGAGGCGAAGACCGTGAGGCTCGCCTCGAAGCCCACGTAGGCGAAGAGCACCATCGCGTACGGGAGGAATACGGTCGAGAGCAGCGCGTCGCTCGTGCTCTCGCTCGCGGCCGTTCGCGGCGGGCGCATGGGGAAGGGTATGAGCAGCGCCGCGCCGGCGAGCGCGAGGTGCGCCGCGCCCAGCCAGTGAAAGCCGACCGACCATGCGAATTGCGCCGCGATCCAGCTCGCGAACAGCGGCCCCGAGACCGCGCCGGCGGTGACCAGCGCGTGCATCAGCGCGAGCATGCGCACGGATCCCGCCGCGTAGCGCTCCGCGACTGCGCCGTTCACGAGGGTCTCATACATGCCGGCGCCCACGCCCGCCAGGCCGATCAGCACGAGCCAGCGGGAGAAGCCGAGCTCGACTCCCGCGGTCAGCAGCGGCGCGCCGGTCAGCAGCATGGCCGCCACGAAGAGCGGGCGGCGCGGGCAGCGATCGAAGAGCGGACCCGCCGAGACGACGCCCACGCCGAGGCCCAGCGCGAGAGCGGAGGCGAGCAGGCCGGAGTGCGCGAGATCGAGGTGCAGATCTCGCGCCATCTCTGCCTGGCTCGCGCCCAGCACCACCAGGACGATGCCGAACAGGAAGTAGGCCGCCGAGCAGAAGAGCAGCACGCCAGGCTCAGAGCATGCCGAGTTCGAGCTTCGCCGCCTCCGACATCATGTCGGGATTCCACGGCGGATCCCAGACGAGGTCGAGCTGCACGGAGGTCACGCCCTCGACGGCGCGCGCCTTCGATTCGACCTCCGGCGGCAGCATCTCCGCCGCGGGGCACATCGGCGTCGTGAGCGTCATGCGAATGGTGGCCGCGCCGTCGGCATCCAGCACGACCTTGTAGATGAGTCCGAGCTCGTAGATGCTGACGGGAATCTCGGGATCGTAGATGGACTTGAGCTGCTCCACGATGCGCTCCCCGACGTCCCGGAGGGCTTCGGGCGCCTCGACGAGGCGGGACTCGGAAGCGGGCTCTTCCTGCATCGACTTCACTCCGTCGTCACGCTCTTGTCGCGCCCCTCGAGGGCGGTGTGCATGGTGTGCCAGCACAGCGTGGCGCACTTGACGCGCATCGGGAACTCCCGGACGCCGGCGAATACGGTGAGCTTGCCCAGCGCGCGCGCGTCGACCGCAGAGACGGCCGGCCCGGTCACGAGCGCGTGGAAGCCCTCGAAGATCTTCTCCGCCTCTTCGAGCGACCTGCCCTTGATCGCCTCCGTCATCAGCGAAGCCGATGCCGTGGAAATCGCGCAGCCGCGTCCCTCGAATCCGACGTCCTCGATCACGCCGTCCACCACCGCGAGATACACGGTCACGTGGTCGCCGCACAGCGGATTGTGCCCCTGCGCCGAGCGGTTGCTGCCCGGCGGCTCGCCGAAGTTCCTGGGCTTCTTGTTGTGATCCAGGATCACGGATTGGTACAGCTCGCGAAGATCCGACATCAGACGAAGACCTCGCGCACGCGGTGGAGTCCGGCCACCAGCGCGTCGATGTCGTCGCGGGTGTTGTAGAGAGCGAGCGAGGCACGCGCCGTGGCCGGAATTCCGAAGCGCTGCATCACGGGCTGGGCGCAGTGGTGGCCCGTGCGCACGCAGATGCCCTCGCGATCGAGAATGGTTCCGATGTCGTGCGGATGCACGCCGTCGAGGACGAAGGAGAGCACCGCGGCCTTGTGCTCCGCGGTGCCGATCAGGCGCAAATCGGGGATCTCGGCAAGTGCGTCGCTGGCGTAGGCGAGAAGCTCGCGCTCGTGCGCGGCCACGGCGTCGAGATCCTGGGCGCGGAGATAATCGATGGCCGCGCCGAGACCCACCGCGCCCGCCAGGTCGGGGGTGCCCGCCTCGAACTTGTAGGGAGGCTCCTTGTAGATCGTATTCTCGAACGTGACCGACAGGATCATCTCGCCGCCGCTCATGTACGGAGGCATCGCTTCGAGTCGCGCGGCCTTCGCGTAGAGCACGCCGATGCCAGAAGGGCCGAAGAGCTTGTGTCCGGAGAAGGCGTAGAAGTCGCAGTCGAGCGCGTGCACGTCGACCCGACCGTGGGGGACCGCCTGGGCGCCGTCGAGCAGCACGGGAACGCCCCGCGCGTGTGCAATCCTCGTGATCTCTTCGACCGGATTGATCGTCCCCAGCGCATTGGAGACGTGGGTCACGGCCGCGATCTTCGTGCGCGTGGTGATCATCTCCTCGAAGGCGTCCAGCAGCAGCTGACCGCGATCATCGATGGGCGCAACGCGCAGCACGGCTCGCTTCTCCTGGCACAGCCGTTGCCACGGCACGATGTTCGCGTGGTGCTCCATGTGCGTGATGAGCACCTCGTCGCCCTCGCCGACGTGCTCCCGGCCGAAGCTGGCCGCCACGAGGTTGATCGCTTCGGTGGCGTTGCGGACGAAGACGATCTCGTTGACCGCAGCGCCGATGAAGCGCGCGATCTTCTCGCGGGCCTGCTCCACCGCCGCCGTGGCGCGCACGGAGAGCTCGTAGACGCCGCGGTGGATGTTGGCGTAGTCGTGCGCGTAGAAGCGGGAGATCGCGTCGATCACGCACTGCGGCTTCTGGGCGCTGGCGGCGCTATCGAGGAAGACGAGCGGTTTGCCGTGCACGGTCTGTCCGAGAATCGGGAAGTCCTTGCGCACCCGCTCGGCGTCGAACCTCATCGCTGCGACTCCTGGGGGCGCAGCGCGCGCAGGCGCTCGACGAGAACGTCGTCCAACCCGGCCCCCAGCGCCGGAACCGGCAGCGATTCGAGCACCTCGAGCGCAAATCCCCGCGTGAGGAGATCGCGCGCGCGGGCCTCGTCGAGCCCGCGGGAGCGCAGGTAGAAGAGCGCCTCCAGGTCGATCTGTCCGATGCTCGTGCCGTGGCTGCACTTCACGTCGTCTGCGTAGATCTCGAGCTGGGGCTTGGTGTTCATCTCCGCGCTCGAGCTCAGCAGCAGGTTGGGATTCGACTGACTCGCGTTGGTCTTCTGCGCATCCGGCCGCACGATGACCCGACCGCGGAAGACGCCGCGCGCCCGCCCGCCGAGCACGCCCTTGTAGAGCTCGCGGCTCGTGCAGTGCGGTACCGCGTGGTCGATGAGCGTGTGATTGTCGAGAACCTGGTCGCCGCCTCCCACGAAGAGCCCGTTCAAGGTGCATTCGGCGCCCTCTTCGCTCAGCAGGACTTCCGCATCGTTGCGAACCAGCGCACCTCCCAGCGTGAGCGTGCTCGCGTGCAAGCGGGCGGCTCGCTGCGCGATTACCTGCAGATTCGATGTGTGGAAGTGGGCGTCGCTCTCGCGCTGCACCAGGATCAGATTCACCTCGGAATCGGCGCCCGCCCAGACCTCGCTCACGGCGTTCGTGAAGCCCGGGCCTTCGCCGAGCGTCACGTGGTCCTGGATCACGGTCACGCGGCTGCCAACTTCGGCAACGATGAGCAGCCGCGGATGAACGACGCGGGGCACCGGCTGAGAGGTGGAGAGAAAGACGACGTGGACCGGCTGCTCCGCGTGCGAACCGCGCGGCGCGTGCACGACGGCCCCGTCGTCGAGGAACGCGGTGTTCAGCGCGGCGAATGGGTGGCTCTTCACGTCCACGAGGCGGCCGAGGTACGGCTCGACGCGCTCCGCTGCGCCCGCGCGCAGCGCGGCGAGGCTGTCGACCCGGCTGCCACCGGGAAACGTCAGCGGAGCCGAGAGTGCGGGCTCGAAGCGCCCGTCCACGAAGGCGTAGAGGCTGCAGGCGAACAGGGGGAAGGCCAGGGATTCGAGCTGCTCGCGCGAGACCGGAGCCCCCCGCGGCGGCGCTTCGCAGTGCAGCGCTGCGAGCGCAGCGACATTGGTGTAGTGCCACTCCTCCATGCGGGTGCTCGGCAGTCCGCGCTCTGCGAATGCGGCGATCGCACGGGCGCGCAGCGCGCCGAGCCAGGGCGGCTCGGAAGCGAGCCCGGCTTCGAAGGCGCCGAACCGCTCGAGATAGTGCTCCCGTGCCGTATCGAGCGCGCTCATCGCGCCACTGCGCCCAGGGTCTTGGGCTCCACCTCGAGCCAGCCGTAGCCCTTCTTCTCGAGCTCCTGCGCGAGCTCCTTGCCGCCGGACCGCACGATCCTTCCCTCCGCGAGCACGTGCACGAAGTCGGGAACGATGTAGTCGAGCAGGCGCTGGTAGTGGGTGATCACCAGCATGGAGCGCTCGGGGCCCCGCAGCGCGTTCACGCCGCTCGCGACGATGCGCAGCGCATCGATGTCCAGACCGGAGTCGGTTTCGTCGAGAATGGAGAGTCGCGGCTCGAGGATCGCCATCTGGAGGATCTCGTTGCGCTTCTTCTCGCCTCCGGAGAAGCCCTCGTTCACGGAGCGGCTCATGAACTTCTCCTCCATCTCGACGAGCTTCATCTTCTCGCGAACCAGCTCGAGGAATTCCATGGCGTCGAGCTCCTGATCGCCCCGGTGCACGCGCCGCGCGTTGAGCGCCGCCTTGAGGAAGTAGGTGTTCGAGACCCCGGGGATCTCCACCGGATACTGGAAGGCGAGGAAGATGCCCTCGAGCGCGCGTTGCTCGGGAGCGAGAGTGGTGAGATCGGTGCCGTCGAAGAGCACCTGCCCCTCGGTCACCTCGACGGAAGGCCGTCCGGCCAGCACGTTCGCGAGCGTGCTCTTGCCGGAGCCGTTGGGGCCCATCACGGCGTGCACTTCGCCGGCTCGCACGGTCAGGTCGATTCCCTTGAGGATCACCGCGTCGCCCGCGCGCGCGTGGACATTCTTCAGCTCGAGCATCGGAGCTCGCTTCACGGTCCGCGTCATCCCACGCTCCCTTCGAGGCTCACGCCGAGCAGGTTCTGTGCCTCGACCGCAAACTCCATGGGCAGCTCCCGGAGCACCTGTTTGCAGAAGCCATTCACGATCATCGAGATCGCATCCTCCTCGGAGATGCCGCGCTGCATGCAGTAGAAGAGCTGGTCCTCTCCGATCTTCGAGGTCGTCGCTTCGTGCTCGACCGTCGCGGACGCGTTCTTGACCTCGAGATAGGGGAAGGTGTGCGCCCCGCACTGATCCCCGAGCAGGAGCGAGTCGCACTGCGAGTAGTTGCGCGCGTTCTCGGCCTTGGGTCCGATGCGCACCAATCCGCGATACGACTGCTGGCCGCGGCCCGCGGAGATTCCCTTGGAGATGATCGTGCTCTTCGTGTTCTTGCCGACATGGATCATCTTCGTGCCGGTGTCCGCCTGCTGGCGTTTGTTCGTCATTGCGACCGAATAGAATTCTCCGATCGAATCGTCTCCCTGCAGGATGCAGCTCGGATACTTCCAGGTGATCGCCGAGCCCGTCTCGACCTGCGTCCAGGCGATCTTCGAGCGCCGCCCCCGACAGGCTCCGCGCTTGGTGACGAAGTTGTAGATCCCGCCGACGCCTTCGTCGTTTCCCGGGTACCAATTCTGCACCGTGGAATACTTGATCTCGGCGTCGTCGAGGGCGATGAGCTCGACGACCGCGGCGTGGAGCTGGTTCTCGTCGCGCATCGGCGCCGTGCAACCCTCCAGATAGCTGACGTACGCGCCTTCGTCCGCGATGAGCAGCGTTCGTTCGAACTGGCCCGTGCCCGCCGAGTTGATCCGGAAATAGGTCGACAGCTCCATCGGGCAGCGCACGCCCTTCGGGATGTAGGCGAACGAGCCATCGCTGAAGACCGCGGAGTTCAGGCAGGCGAAGAAGTTGTCTGCGTAGGGGACGACCGAGCCGAGATACTTGCGCACCAGATCCGGATGGCGCTGCACCGCCTCGGAGAAGGAGCAGAAGATGATGCCCTGCTTCTCGAGCTCGTCCTTGAAGGTCGTCGCAACGGAGACGCTGTCGAAGACGGCGTCGACCGCGACGCCCGAGAGTCGCTTCTGCTCGCTCAGCGAGATGCCGAGCTTTTCGTAGGTGCGCAGCAGCTCCGGATCGATCTCATCCAGACTGTCGACCTGCTCCCTGGGCTTCGGCGCGGAGTAGTAGATGATCTTCTGGTAGTCGATGCTCGGATACTGAACGTTGGCCCAGGTGGGTTCCGCGTGCTTCTCCAGCATCTCGAGAAAGCGGCGCAGCGCGCGCAGTCGCCATTCGAGCAGCCACTCGGGCTCGCCCTTCTTTGCCGAGATGAGGCGCACGACGCCTTCGTCGAGGCCCGGCGCCACGGACTCCGATTCGATGTCCGTCACGAAGCCGTACTTGTATTCCTGCCGGGCCAGCTGCTCGAGCGCTGCGTTCTGGGAATCCGCCATGCTTGACTCCAATCGGCGCGGGGGCGCCCTTCGGCTACGTGCCGCGCTGCGTGTCGAGATGCGTCGTGCGCACGCCGAGGCTCTCGAGCGGCACGATGGCGCCCGGACGCGGTCCCACGAGGTCCGCCAGGGTGATGCGGGCGAGGGCGTCGTGCACCGCGTGGTTGATGCGCTGCCAGGGCTCGCGCACATGGCAGCTCGACTCCTGCGCACAGGCGCCGGGGTGCATGGCGCACTCGGTGAGTCCGAACGGGCCTTCGAGTGCCCCGATCATCTCGGTGACGCGAATCTGTGCGGGGCTGCGCGCCAGGCCGTAGCCACCCTTGGCGCCGCGGTGCGAGACCAGCAGACCCTCGCGCGCCAGGCACTTGAGGATCTTGCTCACCATCGGCAGTGGCAGCTGAGTGGCCTCCGCGACCTCGCGCGCATTGCAAGGGGATTGCTCCCCGCGCGCTGCGAGGTGCGCCATCAGCACGATGCCGTAATCCGTGATGCGACTGATTCGGATCATGGGAGGACCGCCGGTTCCGTGGCGATACAATATCGGACCAATTCGGTCCTGTAAAGCGCCGCGGGGCGCTCCGGGGCGGCCCAGCGTCAGCCCCACAGTGCGAAAAATATAATATATTTCAGTGACTTATCTTGGAAGCTCGGAGAGCGCGGGCGCGCCGGGCGCCGGCACGACCTCGGCCGCCTCGCGCTCCAGCTCGGCGATCGCCGCGTCGAGCCCCAGCACCAGCGCGTCCAGGTACTCGTGGAAGGCGCGGTGCACGATGGCGAAGGAGACCGCCTCCTTGAGCGCCGAGGGGCGCCGCAGCAGCGCGGCGCCGATCAGCGAGAGGGTGAACCAGGCGCGCCGCGGGCCCGCGCGCAGCACCGTATCGCGCAGAATGCGCACGAGTCGACGCAGGTCGCCCGCGCGCAGGTTGAGGCCGCCCGCAACCTGCCCGCCGCGGTTCAGCAGGAAGGCCAGGGTGCGCTCCCGGTAGTTTCGGAAGTCGTACAGCTGCTGGAGCAGCCAGCGGTAGCCGCGGTACAGCTCGAGTCGGGTCATGCGCTTGGGGAGGATGTTCGAGAGCACGAACTGGTCTCCGAGGCTCTTCAGCAGCAGTCGCCCTTCCTCCTCGACGCGCCGGTGGAGGGGGGTCTTCGGCAGCGCCTGCAGCAGGCCCGTCATCGAAACCGGGATGCGCGCGTCCTGGATGAAGCGCAGCTGCTCGGCAAAGATCGACGCGTCGTCGTTGTCGAATCCGACGATCATGCCCGCCTGGATCTGGATGCCGTACGACTGGATCTTGCGCACGCTCTCGACGAGATCGGCGCGGGTGTTTTGCGTCTTGCCCGTCTCCAGCAGGGACGCGCGCCGCGGGCTCTCGATTCCGATGAAGAGCGTCGTGAAGTTCGCCGCGCGCAGCAGCTCGAGCAGCTCGTCGTCCGCGGCCACGTTCAGCGAGACTTCCGTGTTGAAATCGATCGGGTAGCCGTGTGCGCGGCCCCAGCACCCGATTTCGCGCAGCAGATCCTTGGCGAGCTTCTTGTTCCCGATGAAATTGTCGTCGACGACGAACACCTGATTCGCGCCGAGGCGACGGCATTCGTCGATCTCCGCGATCACCTGGCGCACGGATTTTGCCCGCGGCCGACGGCCGTACATCACGATGATGTCGCAGAACTCGCAGTTGAACGGGCAGCCGCGCGCGAATTGGATGGTGAGCGCGTGATAGCGCGACACGTCGAGCAGGTCGAAGCGCGGCA
>JAOUNA010000296.1 GCA_029881215.1 Myxococcales bacterium
AGGGCCATCGCAGCCGACGAAGTGCCGAGGCGCAGCACCTCGGCCGGATCCGTGGTCGAGATCATGCGGATGCCGGCCTCGTTGATCGCGCCGAGCTTCGTGCTGTGCGTGGTCATGCGGGATTCGCGCTCGGCCTGGGAGATCTCCTCCGCTGCGGCCGCCGCGATCTCGAGCAGCGTCTCATCCAGTGCCCGTCCGGGCGGAATTTCCTCGCCCGCCTGGATCGAGAGCACCCCCGCGAAGGCATCGCCCGCGAGCAGGGGCAGGGCGGCGTAGGCGAGGCGTTCGTCCGCCGCGCGCAGGAATGCCGGCTCTCGCGTGCTCGCCACGCGCCCGTCCACGCCTTCGCCGATCTGCACGCGGTATTCACCGCCCAGGTTTCCCCCGCCGAGCGAGGTCGCCGTGAGCCGCAGCGCATCCTCGTCGGGATCGTAGAGATAGACGGTGGCGATGCCTCCGCCGGCGCGGCGCGCGACGAATCTGCACAGCGCCGCAAGTCGGTCGCCGAGCGGTGCGTGGCTCGACATGGCCGCGTGGACGTCGCGCGCGGCGGAGTAACGCGCCGCTTGGGAGCGCAGGATCTCGTGCTCCTGGGCGCGATCGATGATTTGCGCGTCGAGCCGCGCGAGCTCCTCGGCGAACTCGAGATCCGCCTCGCTGAATGCGTCCGGGCGCGTCGTGTGGTGGAGATTGAGCACGCCGAGGACGCGCTCCGCGGAGACCAGCGGCACGCAGAGCGCCGACTCCACGTCGAGCCGCTCGCGCACGACCCGGAAGCGCTCCCGGTCCGCCTTGCCGCGCAGTCGCAGCGGCCGCCCCTCGGCGGCGACGCGCCCGGCGATGCCCTCGCCCAGGCGCACGCGGATCTTCGGCCAGAGCTCCGGCTCGACCCCCACGGCGACGCGCACGCGCAGCTCGACATTGCTGGGGTCGAGCAGCATGAGCGAGCCACCTTCTGCGCCGGTCACGCCGATCGCGATCTCGAGCATGCGCGTGAAGAGTTCGTCCGTGTCGACCGTGAGGCTGTAGGACTCGACCACCTCGTGCAGCGATTGCAGCAGCTCCGCCTTGTGGTCGCCGCTCGCCGAACCGTAGGCCCAGAGCAGGCGTGCCGTCAGCGGTGTGACGATCTGCAGTCGGTTGCGCCCCGCGTCGGGAAAGCGCTCCGCGTAGCGCCCCCGCAGCGCGGCATCGATGACGATCTGCAGCGGCTCGGCCGCAAACGCGGCCGCGTCGCCGGTGAGCAAGCGCTCGACGAGCTCGGCGACACCCGGCTCGAGCTGCGACACGCGCGCGCGCACGCGCGCGGGATCCTCGTCCCAGATCCGGAGGATCTCGATGCCGGGGTTCGCGATGAGCAGGGGGATCAGCGCGAGGGCTTCATCCGTCGCCCCGAAGATGCCGATCCGCTTTCGCATCAGTCCGGTGCCTCGCTGATCAGGGGATCCAGGCGGATCGTGAGCACCACGGTCGACGTCTGGCCGTCCGCGTCGCCGAGAACGAGCGGGATGCGGATGCTGCGCGCGTCCGCGCGCACCGCCTCTCCGACCGACACGATCGAGAGCGTTTCGTCGATTCGGGCGCCGAGCGTTTCCTCGAGCACGTCGCCCGTGTCGTGCCAGGGCTCGTCGAGCACCGCCTCGGTGGCGAACGCCGCGGCCTCGATCTGTCCCGCATCGGGATGGTCGGGCTCGGCGAGGATCGCCTCCTCCATCGTCGCCGCCGGCAGCGGTGCCGCGAGCGGCGCCGGAGCTTCCACCCGCGTGCTGGGGAATTCGGGGGCCTGCACCGCGGGCGCGGGCTCGTAGGCGGGCGCCTCCTCCTTGTTCGGCTCGATGCGCTGCTCGCGCAGCGCGCGGATCACCTTCTTCGAGATGGTCGAGAGCGTCTGCAAGAGCCCCGTGCCCTCGGTGGCGACGGCCTCGAACACGGTGGCGTTGCCCACAGCCAGACGGCGGTGCAGCTCCTCGAGGACGTAGGGATCCGAGAGGTCGCGCTTGTTGTACTGGATCACCAGCGGGATCTGTTCGATCGAGCGCGCGTAATCGGCCAGTGCCTTTCGCAGCTCGTCCAGCGACGCGACGTTCTCTGCGATGCGCTCGCGCTGCGAGTCGACCACGAACACGATGCCGTCCACCTGGTCGAGCAGCTGTTTGCGGGTCGGCGCCTGCTCCGCAGCGCCCGGGACGGCCAGCATCTCGATCCGCGTGCGGACACCTCCGATTTCGCCGAGCTCGATGGGCAGCACCGTGTACGAGACCGAGGGGTCCAGCGGTGTGGCGATGCTGCGCATCTCGCCCCGGTGATCGGGCCGCAGCTTCGTGACCACCTTGCGGAGGCTCGTCTTCTTGCCCGCGCCCTCCACGCCCCAGTACACGATGCGGGCGTTGACCTCGGTGGACTCGGCGCTGATCTTGGCCATCTAGAGCTTCCCTTTCTTGGTCAGGATGCGGCGCGCGTGCGTCGAGACCATGCTCGGGACATCCTTGCTCTTCATCAGGGAGCGGAGATCCTTCTCCTGCAGATAGTTCACGAACTTCATGGCGGTCGCCTGCGGACACCTCGGATTCGTCGCGAGCGCGAGCTTGACCTTGTAGTTCCGCGTCACCTCCCGATTCATCGACACGAGCCGGATCACGTCGTCGCAGACGTTGCGCGACTGCGCGATGGAGACGAGCTCGTTGTCGGTGATCTTCGGACTCGTCACCGCTGCGATGGCGACGATCTTGTTGCGATCCCGGACCAGCAGGCTGCGGGCCTCCTTGTTGCCCATGCGGCCGAGCTTGATCTTCTGGAACACCGTCATCTTCTGGATCAGGTTGTAGAGGCTGCCGCCCACCTCGAGCTCTTCTTCCGGAATCTCGGTGTCGTGCTCCGCGATCAGGGTGGCGGCGTGCTCCTTGAATTCCTCGCCCAGCACGGCCTCCAGGGCGGCGCGCGCGGCCGCGTC
>JAOUNA010000297.1 GCA_029881215.1 Myxococcales bacterium
CGGCCGCGTGCTGGTGGTGGACGACGCCGAGGGCATCCGCACCTACCTGGCGAGCCTGCTCGAGATCAAGGGCTACGAGGTCGACACCGCCGAGGACGGCCGCCGCGCCCTGGCGCTGCTCGAGGGGGGCGCGGCTCCCGACGCAATCGTGCTCGACGTCATGATGCCCGGCATGGACGGCGTCGAGACGCTGCAGCGCATTCGCGCGCTCGACGAGCACGTGCCCGTCATCATGCTTTCGGTCGTGGGCAAGACGACGACGATCGTCGAGGCCATGCGGCTCGGCGCCTCCGATTACCTGAACAAGCCCCTCGAGGAGGGCGACCTCGAGCTCGCCCTCGAGCAGGTGCTCGCCATGCGCGCGCTCGAGCAGGAACGCGATCGGCTCGCGCACGAGCTCACCCCGCACGGAGAATCGGCCGTGTGGGCGAGCTCGGCGATGCAGCGCGTGTACAGCGTGCTCGAGCAGGTCGCCGACACGGACGTCACGATCCTGATCCAGGGGGAGAGCGGCGTCGGCAAGGAGATCGTCGCGCGCACGGCGCACGAGCTGTCGGCGCGCAAGGTGCAGGCCTTCGTCAAGGTGAACTGCGCCGCGCTGCCCGCGGAGCTGCTCGAGAGCGAGCTCTTCGGCTACGAGAAGGGCGCCTTCACGGGAGCGGTCGCCCGCAAGCACGGCAAGTTCGAGATGGCGCACAAGGGCACCATGCTGCTCGACGAGATCGGGGAGATGAGCCTGAATCTGCAGTCGAAGCTGCTGCAGGTGCTGCAGGACGGTGTGTTCACGCGGCTCGGCGGCAACCGCGAGATCGTGGTGGACGTCCGCGTGCTGTGTGCCACCAACCGCCGGCTCACGGAGATGGTGAAAGCCGGCGCGTTCCGCGAGGATCTCTACTTCCGCCTGAACGTCGTGAACGTCGCGATTCCCCCGCTCCGCGAGCGGCGCGAGGAGATTCCGCACCTCGTGGATCACTTCCTGCGCCGCTGCGCCGCGCGCTACGATCGGCCCGCGCCCGCGATCTCGGAGCGCGCGATGCAGGCGTTCGAGCGCTACGCGTTCCCGGGCAACGTGCGCGAGCTCGAGAACATGATCAAGCGCATCGTCGTGCTCGAGAGCGAGGAGTCGATTCTCGCGGAGATGATCCGCTCCGATCGCGTCGCGCGACAGAGCAACGACGCACTGCGCGAGCTGCTCGAAGAGGTCGAGCAGACCGCCGGGCAGGTGCCCCTGCGCGAGGTGGGCCGCCGCGCCGCGCTCCAAGCCGAACGCGAGGCCATCGACCGCGTGCTCCACTACACCAACTGGAACCGCAAGCAGGCCGCGCGGCTGCTCGGCGTGAGCTACAAGACGCTGCTGCAGAAGATCCGCGGCTGTGGCCTCGAGCCGGGCTGAGGCTCAGCGCGCCTCACACGCTCGCGGCGCCGTGCTTCTGGAGCACCGCGACGATCACGACCCGGAATCGCTCGAGGCGGGGCGTGGCGTTCACGAGGCGCTCGTAGAGCCAGCCGAAGACGTAGGTGATGGGCGACAGGCGCAGGTACTCGGGGCGCCCCTCGACGATGCGGCATTCCTGCACGCGGAAGCCGGTGCGCGCGGCGATGCCGGCAATCGCTTCGGGCGTGTTCGCGCGGTAGCGCGTGGGAAACGTGTCTTCTTGCGCGCGTCCGCGCAGCGCGTTCACGAACTGGTGGACCCAATGCGGTGTCATGCGCGCGATCGTGGCGACGTAGTGTCGGCGGTTCGGTGTCTTCGCCAGCAGCAGTCCGCCGGGCTTCAGCACGCGGTGAATTTCGCAGAAGACGGCGTCTGGATCCGGGAGATGCTCGAGCACGTTATCGGAGAAGACCAGATCGAATGAGTCGCCGGGGTAGGGGATCTCCTCGCCGAAGCCCTCCTTCGCCTCGTCGAGATAGGGGTTGTCGTGAACTCGCGGCGTCGGATCGACACCGCACACACGGGCGACGGCGCCGCGGAAGTTCATGGCGGGAATGATTCCGGCTCCCGCGCCCAGATCCAGCACGCGAAAGTCCGGCCGGATGTGCGCCTCGATCACTTCTCGAAACAACGTGTCGTCCCAGTTATCCGCGTGATGCGGATACCAGGTCTTGTCCATCCAATCTGCGAGGCGGCTTGGCCTCGAACGAGCGTCCGGCGCGGCTTCTCGCTCGCCGAGCGCTTTCTCGGTCAGTCGAGCAAGGTGGGCCTTGAGGAGCCAGGGATCGGCGAATTGATCGATATCCAGAACTCGCCCGCCCATCGAAGCCGGCGTCCCACCGGGGATGCGCCTGCAGTCGATCATCCGCACACCGTCTTCGTCCGCTTCCACACGAACTCTTCCCACGTGCTCGAGGTCGAGAGTGGCGTGAACGCGCGCGAGCTGATCTTGCCGGGCCACGTCGAAGCTGAGCTTCTGCAGGCGATCGCGGAGCTCGTTGACCAGCTTGGCCTGTCGTTCCAACATCGCGGCGATTTCGGCGCGAAGGGAGCTCCGGCTGGAATGAAACGAGAGATCCACGGCAGGCAGGCCGACGAGGCATTGGGGATCGGTCAAGTAGAAGCCGCTCTCGCCGTCCACATGAAAACGAATTTCGTGCAGCGGTTGTGCGGCTAGGGGATTCATGATCGGAATGCCCTCGTCCGGAAGCTCTCCGATCAGCACGCCGTCGCCGTCAGCCCATCGGCAGGGAATGCCTAGCTCTTGGAGCTTCTGGCAAGCAGCTTCGATCGGGCTGCGTGCGTCGGATTCCTGGGACGCCATGATCCACTCCACTGGGGTGCGACTCGGTTCGTATGCGGGGAGAGATCGGACGCCACCGCTTCGATCTTGATCGAAAAGTCTCTTTCTGTTCGCGCAGTCGCGAGCGCTGGTTGCGGCATCGTGTCGGCGTCTCTGGCGTATCGCGGACCCTGAAGAACCCCAAAGGAGATCGCGAGTCGTTCCCC
>JAOUNA010000298.1 GCA_029881215.1 Myxococcales bacterium
CGGAAACACCGAGATGATGCGGTTGATCGTCTCGGTGGCGTCGAGGGTGTGCAGCGTGCTCATCACGAGGTGACCCGTTTCGGCGGCGGTGAGCGCCGTCTCGATGGTCTCGAAATCGCGCATTTCGCCCACCAGGATCACATCTGGATCCTGGCGCAGCGCCGCGCGCAGCGCATTGGCGAAGCTCTGCGTGTCCACGCCGATTTCGCGCTGGTTGACGATCGAGCGGCGGTCCCGGATCAGGAACTCGATTGGATCCTCGATCGTCATGATGTGACAAGTTCGGTTGCTGTTGATGTAGTCGATCATCGCAGCGAGCGTGGTCGACTTTCCGGAGCCCGTGGTCCCCGTCACGAGAACGAGACCGCGCTGTTCCATCGCGATCTTCTCGATCACCTTGGGCAGGACCAGCTGCTCGATGCTCTTCACGCCGAAGGGAATCACGCGGAAGACGATGCCGAGCGTGCCGCGTTGCTGGAACACATTGACGCGGAAGCGGCCGAGGCCGGGGATGCCGTACGCGAGGTCGACCTCGCGCGTGTCCTCGAAGCGCTGCTTCTGCGCGGGATTCATGATCCCGACGGCCATCTTGCCCACCTGGTCGGGCGTCATGCGCTCGCCGTTCTTGAGCGGGACGAGGGCGCCGTCCACCCGGAACATGGGGGGCAGACCCGGCTTGAGGTGGATGTCCGAGGCGCCGCCCTTGAGCGCGATCTTCAGAATCTCGTTCAGCTCCAAGACCTGCGTCCTCTCGACTGTTTCGAGGTCGACTCGGGCGACTCTTCGACCGGAAGGGCCGCCGTCTTGAGCAGCGCTCCCTCAGGTCGAGGTGGGGCTCGGACGAATGAGGGAACGCGAGGGCGTGCGGCGAGCGCCGTCCGTGGAGGGGAGAAGATTCGCGCATGATCGGAATCGCTGGATCTCGACGCAGAACCCGCCGCATGGCGGGAATCCTGGCCGCCTTCGCCTGTCTCGGACTGGGCGCCTGCGCGCCCCTGCCGTTCCTCTACGCGCCGAAAGTCCGCGGGCAGGTGGTGGATGCCGAGACGGGCGCACCGATCGCCGGCGCCATCGTCGTGGTGCGCGTCGACGCGCGCTACGACGAGCTTCTGCCGGATCGCGATCTGGTCGGGCACCTCGAGACGACGACGGATGCCGGCGGCCGCTTCGAAGCCGGCCCGATCTGGAAGCCCGGGATCTCGGTGTGGCCGGTGATGCGCACGGAGGCGCGGATCCTCGGGGTCATGCACGAGGGCTATCGCTGCGCCCGGCCAACGCCGATCCGCGCCGCGCGCGGCGTGCAGATCCCGCTCGCCCAGGCCCTCGATCTCGTCGACCGGCGCGGCTCGTGCCGGCCGATTCCGGCGCGAGCGCAGGAAGCGCCGCTCTACCTGGCGGCCTGGAATGCGCTGTTTCCGCCGGACGTGACGCCGGAAGCGCTCGAGCGGGAACAGCAGCTCGCGCGGCTGCTCGAGGCGCGCGCCGCCTTCGGCTTCGGAGAGAACTGCGAGGGCCCGATCACCGATCTGGCGCTCGCCCCGGGCGGCGCCCGCGCGGCCTACGTCGATCGTGCCGGCGGCGTGGTCGACGTCGTGTCGCTCGATCGCCGCGCGCGCCGCGTGGCCCGCATCCCGCTGCCGCCGCTCGCGCTCGCGCAGGGCGCCGTGGATACGCGGCGGCTCGCGTGGACAGCAGCGAACGAGCTCGTGCTCTGGGAGCCGGCCAGCCGCCTGGATCGCAGCCGATCTCTCTCCCTGCTCTCGGCCAGCGGCGGTCCGCCGCAGGTCGTGTGGAGCGCGGGCCACGGCAGTGCGTCCGCGCCGAGCGGAGGCTTCGCGCGGCCAACCGCTTCCCGACAGCCGCTCGATCCGGCGGATCTGAACGACGAGGGCGACGCGCTCTGGCTCGGGCGAGCCTTTGCCTTGCGGCGCAGCCTGGATGCCGAGCGCGGGCTCACCAGCGATCTCTTGCACATCACCGAAGAGGACGGACAGACGCGCGAGATTGCGCTGCCCGGCGAGGCGTGCGGTCCGCGCGGGCAGTTCGGCCGGCCTCACTATCGCATCGCCGCAGACGCGCGCACGGCACTGGATTTGCGCCACGTGCGCGGTGCGTGCCACGCGGTGGCCATCGACCTCGAGACGGGCGCCTGGGGCGTGCTGGACACCTCGGCGGGCGCAGCCAGCTGCCGCGAGGCGCGCCGGATTCCCACCTCGGAGCTGCGCGTCGCCTTGCGCGGCTACGCGCGAGAAATCGACTCGGCGCTGGCCAGAGCGGGCGCCGATCCCGACGCGGCCTTCGTGCTCGAGCTCGAAGCCGACGGCAGCGCCCGTGCTGTCTCGCGCAGCTACGAGGGCGAGACGCGCAGCGCGCCGCTGCCGCCGTTCCCGATCGCGACACCGCTGCGCCGCATCGACATCACCGCGCTCGGCGGGGGCGCGCCGCGCGATCCGACACCGGCAATGCAGTCGCTGCCCGACGCCATCGAGCCGCTGTAGCCACGCGCGATCGAACGCTTCCAGCGCAACCCAGCGCGGGGGCCGCGCCGCGTCGGCAGGAGCACGGAACTCCTGCCGACGCCAGCGACGGCTCAGGCCTGCGCTTCGACCGCCTCGGGAGCCGCGGCCTCGGCTTCCTGGGTCCGCGCGCGCACCGGCCGCTTGAGGCCGTGGTGGGCGTAGACGGCGTCGGCCAGGCGCTCGCACACGTCCGGGTTGTCGAGCAGGAAGCGCCGCGCGTTCTCGCGGCCCTGGCCGATGCGCTCGTCGGCGTAGGCGTACCAGGCGCCGCTCTTCTCCACGAGGCCCGCCTCCACGCCGAGATCGAGCAGATCGCCCTCCCGCGAGATGCCCTGGTTGTAGAGGATGTCGAACTCGGCCTGACGGAAGGGCGGCGCCACCTTGTTCTTCACCACCTTCACGCGCGTGCGGTTGC
>JAOUNA010000095.1 GCA_029881215.1 Myxococcales bacterium
CGGCGGGCGTCGCCGCGGACGATCCCGCGAGCGACGGCCCGTTCGATCCGAGACGGCCTGTCGCTGCCGAGCTGCAGATGAGTGTTCGCGACGGCTTCACGCTGGCGGCGGTGGGCGATTGCATCCTCTCGCGCCCGCTGGCGCAGAAGCGGGCCCACGATGCGGCGTTCGACGCCGCCGTGAAGATCCTGCGCCGAGCCGACGCGGCGTTCGGAAACCTCGAGACATCGATTCTCGATCTCCGAAAATTCGGGGGATACCCCAATGCCGGCGCGGAGGACTGGGGGCTGACGAGCCTTCCGGCCGTGGCGCAGGATCTCGCGACGCTGGGCTTCGATCTCCTGAGCCGCGCGAACAACCACGCGCTCGATTGGGGCGTCGAGGGCATGCGCGAGACCGGCCGCTGGCTGGACGCCGCGGGGCTCGTGCACGCCGGGGTGGGGGAGAATCGCGGTCTGGCCCGGGCGCCCCAATATTTCGAGTCGGAGCTGGGGCGCATCGCCCTGGTGTCGATGGCGTCGAGCTACGCGCCGTCCGCTGCCGCATCGCCGGCGCTGGGCTCCACCGCGGGGCGCCCCGGCCTGAACGCCCTGCGCGTGAAGCGCTTCACGATCGTGCCGCCGGCGACCATGCGCGCGCTCGCCGCGATCGAACGCGCGATGCGCGAAGCGCGCGGCCGACGCTTGGAAGCGTCGGCCGAGCTGCCGACGGAGCTCGCGCTCTTCGGCACCGAATTCCGCCTGGGGGAGGGCTTTGCCCACCGCTACGAGATGGATCCGCGCGATCTCGCGGAGATCCTGAAGAGCATCCGGCTGGGAAAGCAGCACGCCGATCTTCTCGTCGTGTCGATACACGCCCACGAGGCGGCCTTCGACGAGGATGCGCCCGGCGATTTCCTGCCAGAGCTCGCCCATCGGGCGATCGACGCGGGAGCGGATGTCTTCGTCACGCACGGGATCCACCACCTCGGTCCGATCGAGGTGTACGCGGGCAAGCCAATCTTCTACGGCCTGGCGAATTTCTTCTGGAGCGACATCCAGGAGCCGCTCGATCCGGTCCTCCACGAAGCCCACGCCGAGCGCGTGGCGGAGGCATTCCCGGATCCGGCGGCCGTGACGGACGCCGATCTGAGCGCGCTGCTCAATGCCAGCAGCTTCAGCGACGAGCGAACCTTCCAGACGATCATCGCCGTGAGCCGCTTCGAGGCGGGGCGCGCCGTGCAGATCTGGCTGCATCCGATCGATCTCGGCTACGGCCGGCGCCTGACCGACAGCGGCGTGCCGCGCCTGGCGTCGCCGGCGCAGGCGCTTCCCATCCTGGAGCGGCTCCGGGAGATTTCGGCACCCTACGGAACGCGGATCTCGATCGAGAAGAACCTCGGCGTCATCCGTCCGGGAAGTCGCTAGCGACGAGCGCCCGGCGTCGCCGGAACGTGCCGGACGGGGAGGGTGACCGCGCGCACGCGACTCTCGGCTTCGGCGCTGATCCAGGCGATCACGAGGGCGTCTCCGCGTCGGACCAGGCGTGGAAGGCCGCGCACCGCAGCGCCGAGCGACGCGGAAATCACGAGCGGCGCGCCGACGCGGCCGTCGGGCGCGACGCGCGCCACGCGCAGCTCCGCACCCTCGCCCTGGCGCCGCGGCGCCACCCAACTCACGATCGCGTCACCCGTGTCGGTGAGGACCGCGCCGACGCGACCCGCGGGTCGCGCCTCGTCCACCACGGCCGGAGGGCCGAATGAAGCGCCGGCATCCCGGGAGAAGGCGATCTGAACGCGCGGGTGATTGCCCTGGCCCGTGAACCAGACCACGGCCAGCGTGCGCTCTCCATCCGAGGCGACCGCCGGGCCGTTGACCGGGCAGCCGAGCATCTCCCAGCCGTCCTCGTGCACCGGTGCGGGGCTCGACCATCCGTTCGGCTCGCGACGCACGATCCAGGGATCGCGCAGCTCCGAAGCGGATCGGTTCCGGTAGACGAGCACGGGTCCCTCCGAGGTGAGCGCGGCGGATGTCTGGCAGCACTCGCAGACGCGATCGTCGAGCAGCTCGCGGGCGCTCACCGCGCTGCCGATGAGCGCGGTGCGCAGGGTCATCGAACCCTCCTCGCCGCTCACTCCCATCGCGCGACCGTCGAGCCAGAAGGCGCGCACGCCCTCCGCCGTCGCAAGGAGCGACACGAATCCGTGTTCGGTCTGCGTGCCGTCGTCGTGGGCGGTGCCCAGCGCCTGCCAGGTGGCGCCGTCGTCGCGCGAGCGCGCGAGCTGGACGTCGTAGGCATGGGTCCCGAGGCCCGACTTCGCGAGCCAGTGCGCCACGAGCGCTCCGTCGGGGCCGCGCACCACGGAGGGGACGTCGGCGTCGTTCGCGAAGAAGCGCGCGCCGCGCGCGACGGTCGAGGCCATCCCCCACGCGCCGTCATCGAATCGCGCCAGCTTGAGCGCGTATCCGGCAGCGTCGGGCTCGAGCCAGCTCAGCCACACGGCGCGGCCGTCCAGGCTCAAGTTCGGCGCCAGCGCTCCGGCCGCAGCGGGCGGATCGACTCGCTCGATCGCAGCCGGCGGCTGGCTCGAGCACGACAGCGCGCACGCGGCGAGCAGCATCAGGCTCCTGCGCCAGGTGCTGGCCGCAGCCACGTGGAGAGTGCTCTGCATGTCGTCGGGAATGGGGCGCCTCATCTCGCTTCGTGCGGGGGGAGACCTCGAAATGCTCCGCTCCGCGCTGCGATTCTCTCACGTCACCCCCGCGCGCGAAAGCACCGATCGGTCCGACCGCGTCCGGGCGCGCTGCGCGCCGCGGCCATGCCCACGTCTCCCGAGATCGCGAGCCACGCGGATGGGCGCGCCCGCGCGCGATCGGCTCAGTTGTCGGCGACGAGCACCGGCTGCGCCGCGCTGCGCAGATTCGCGATCTCGACCGAGCGGCGGGCCTCGCCACGAACCGCGCGAATTGCGAGCGAGGGGTGCAGGATGTAGAGCGGCCGATGCAGGGGATCGCTGATGCGCACGGAGCGGCGATCTGCCAGAGACGCCCGCTCGTTGACGCGGTTGATGTCGTAATCCGCCACGATCGGGTACATCTGGAAGCGCGCCACGTCCTGCGGCTGCAGCGTGTATTCGACGCGATGGACGCTCCCGGGGTTCGCGACGTGGATCTCGCCGTAGCTGAAGCCCTCGCCCACGGCGTAGATCGTGCCGCCCCGCATGCGCTCGGTGTCGCGGGCCGCGCAGGCCTGCAGGTAGGCGTAGGTCAAAGCGTCGATCGCGGCCGCCTGGGCGCTCTCGAACACGGTTTCGGGCCCTTGCGCCGCGAGATCCGGCGGCTTGCCCGCCAGCGCCGCGGGAATCTGCATCAGCTGGGCGCAGCCCAGCCCCAGCAGTGCGGTCAGGAAGAGCGCCGGGATCAGGGGCGCGGTGGAGGGGCGTATCACGATGAGTTCCAGTGTCGGCACCGCGGCGCGTGTCGGAGGCCGTGGCAGATTGGCCCCATCTATCGACCTGTCCCGGGAACACCTTGAGGCACCGGGCAATGCAGCGCTCGGGTCGCCACCCAGCAGGGCGCAACGCGCGCGCGAGTAGGGGGTGGGAGCGCCGGCTCGCGCTCAGCGACCGTCCGCCTGGCCGCTCGCGAGCGTGCAGAGCGCACGCTCCAGGTCGGTTCCCGGCGCGATGCGGTCGCCCAGCTCCAGGTAGCTGCGCGCCTCGCGGTCGTACTCGGGCCAGGCCGGCAGATCGCCCGCCGCGGGTCGCCCGCTGCGCGCAAAGCCCGCCCAGTAGCGGAGCATCGCGCGGCTGAGCGCGGCGTCGGTGTCGTCCCCTGGCAGCCACGCATCCGCCGTGCCGAACACGTAGGGAATCTCGGCGCCGTGATAGGCGCCGATGCGCGCCGCGCCGGGGCGCACCCGCGTGAAGTGGTAGACGAAGCTGCGGCCGCCCCCCGCGCGCACCTCGGCGGCCAGCTCGGTGCTCGGACACAGGAATTCGACGGCGCTGAACAGGCGATCCGCCTGGCGGCGCGGATCCGGTTCGAGCTGCTGCAAGAGAGCGCGCGCCTCGGGCTCGCGGCCGCGCGCGTAGCGGCCCAGAACCTTCTGCAGCGCTGCGTCACCGTCGGGGGCCATGTACATCAGCCATTCCTGGGCGTTGCTGCCGATCAGCAGATCGACGCCCTCGCGAATTGCCGCGGCTTCGCGGAGCAGCTCGCCGTCGATCACCCAGCCCGGGTAGTACGCGCCCCAGTCGAGGCCGATGAAGTCCTGCCACGGGCGCCGGCGCAGGTCCTCGGCGCTGCGCGCTTGCAGCGCTGCGAACAGGCGCTCGCCCGCGCGCTGCGCTGCGTCCAGCGGCTGCCGGTCCTCGGGGCCGAGCGCTCCGCTCTGGATGATGGCGCGGCGGTACAGTCCGTCGGCCGCGCGCACGCGCAGCAGCGCCGAGATGTTTCCACCCCCGGCCGATTCGCCCGCAACGGTGACATTGTCCGGGTCGCCCCCGAAGGCTGCGATGTGCTGCCGGATCCACTGCAGCGCGGCGAGGATGTCGCTCATCCCGTAGTGCCCCGACGCGCCCTGCGCGGATTCCGCGGAGAGCAGCGGATGGGCGACGAAGCCGAGTCCGCCGAGGCGATACGCAATCGACACCACGACGAGCCCTTCGGCGGCGAGATGCTGGCCCAGGTAGTTGGGCTCGTAGCTCCAGCCGTTCTGGTTGCCGCCGCCGTGAATCCAGACGAACACCGGCAGCCCAGCCGCCGGGCGGCCCGGTGCGGGGGTCCAGAGGTTGAGATGCAGGCAGTCCTCGGAGACCGGCGGCAGCGCGAGCAGCGCGGCGGGGTCGGCGCCGACGCCGCGCGCGACGTCGCGGTACCAGTCCACGTTGCCCTCGTCCTGGGGGCAGACGGGCGCGTACCGCGTCGCCTCGAAGACGCCTGCGTCGGGTGCCGGCAGCAGCTCCGCCGCGCGAAAGCGGCGCTCCCCGAGCGGCGGGTGCGCGAAGGGAATGCCCCGGAACGCGGCGACACCCGGCTGCGTGGCTTCGCGGGCGCCGATCAGATGCCAGCCGCCCATCCGCGCCTCGGGAGGGTCGGCGGCTGCGCCGAGCAGCACCAGCGCGGCGGTGAGAAGCAGGATCAGCCCCGCTATCGTTCTCGCTCGGTCCGTCATGCTGCGACCTCCCAGCGGCTCGCGACAGCTTCGCGGATCGCCGGCAGCGCAACAAGGATTTCCGGCAGCGCAGCAACGATGGGCGCTGCCGCAGCGCCGCTGCGGAGGGATGCAGACAGCACGTCGCCGGGCATCAGGCAACCACCCATTTCACGCGTCCGCTCGAGGAGACAGCCGCATGTCGGCAGCCACAGAGAGAGGCTCCGTTGCGGGTCTGCGCGTCGCGATCTCCGCCGGCGCCGGGGGCATCGGCCGCGCCATGGCGCGCGCGTTCGCGGCCGCCGGCGCGCGCGTCGCCGTGTGTGATGTGAACGCCGCGGCCGTCGCCGATCTCCGCGCGGAGCTGCCCGGCGCCCTGGCCGTGGTGGCGGATGTCGGCGCGTTCGACGAGGTGAGGGACTTCTTTCGCGCGATCGCCGACACCTTCGGCGGACTCGACACACTGATCAACAATGCGGGCATCGCCGGTCCGACGGGCCCGGCGCAGGAGATCGATCCCGAGGCCTGGGACCACACGCTGCGCGTCACGCTCGGCTCGGCCTTCTATTGCAGCCGACAGGCCATCGCGATGCTGCGCGAGGCCGGTGGCGGTGCGATCATCAACATCGCATCGAACGCGGTGTTCTCCGGCTATCCGTTTCGCGCGCCCTACGCAGCCGCCAAGTGGGGCCTGATCGGCCTCACCAAGACGCTGGCGATGGAGCTCGGTGCCCACGGGATCCGGGTGAACGCCATCTGCCCGGGCAGCGTGTCCGGGGCGCGCATGGAGGGCGTCATGCAGCGCGAGGCCGAGGCGCGCGGCGTGGCGCTGGACGTCGTGCGCACCAGCTTCCTGCGCCAGGTCAGCATGCGCTGCTTCATTCCGCCCGAAGACATCGCGTCGCTGGCGATGTATCTGGCGTCGCCCGCGGGCGCGCGCATCTCCGGCCAGGCGATCGGACTCGACGGCCACACGGAGACGCTCCAGCAATGGCAGGGAGAGTGACGCGATGCAGGCGGTCTGGTACGAGAAGACGGGCGCGGCAGACGACGTCCTCAAGCTGACCGAGCTGCCCGATCCCGAGCCGGGGCCGGGCGAGGTGCGGGTGCGCGTGGCCAGCTCGGGCGTGAATCCGTCGGACGTCAAGACGCGCGCCGGCGCACGCGGTGGCCTCGTCTGGCCGCGCGTCGTGCCGCATTCGGATGGCGGCGGCGTGATCGACGCCGTGGGCGCGGGCGTGGACGCGGGACGCATCGGGCAGCGCGTCTGGATCTGGAACGCGGCCTGGCAGCGCGCCCACGGAACCTGCGCCGAGTTCGTGGCGCTGCCCGCTGCGCAGGCGGTCCCGCTGCCCGAGTGCGTCGATTTTCGCGCCGCGGCCTGCCTGGGAATTCCGGCATCGACCGCGTGGCATGCGGTGTTCGCCGACGGGCCGGTGCGCGGCAAGACGCTGCTGGTGACCGGCGGCGCCGGCGCCGTCGGCCACTACGCGATCCAGTTTGCCAGGCGCGGCGGCGCGCGCGTCATCACCACCGTGAGCGGAGAGCGGAAGGCGGAGCACGCCCGGAGCGCCGGGCCCGATGCGATCGTGAATTACCGCAGCGACAGCGTCGTGCAGCAGATTCTCGCGGCCAGCGACGGACAGGGCGTCGACCGCATCGTCGAGGTCGAGCTCGGCGGCAATCTCGCGGTGACCGCGCAGGTCATCCGCCCGCACGGCGTGATCGCCGCCTACGGCTCGATGGCCGTGCCGGAGCCGGCGCTGCCGTTCTACCCGCTGATGTTCCGCGGCGTCACCTTGCGAACGCTGCTCGTGTATCTGCTCGACGGTGCCGCGCGGCGGGCGGTGATCGACGGGATCGGCGAGGCGCTGGCTTCCGGCGAGCTCGTGCACGCCATCGCCGGCAGCTTCGCCCTCGACGAGGTGGCGGCGGCGCATCGCGCCGTCGAATCGGGCGCGTGCATCGGCAACGTGGTGGTGGAGATCCCGATGCTGTAGCCGGCGCGCCAGGCGCCGGGCAGCGGCGCTTCAACGCGTCGCACTCATCGGCCAGCGGCGGCCGACGCGCCGCGCAGCACGGGCGGGTTGGTGGCGGGCGCCGGCAAGTCGTTCCAGTTGAGGAGCGCGTTCCAGACCAGCCGGAAATCGGAGCGCGCCAGGCTGCGGTGAATCGGATCGAAGCCGAAGGCCACGATGTGGCCGCGTCCGATCGGGATGTCGAGGATGGCGGGACGTCCCTCGAGCTCGCTCTCGCCCTGCATGCCGCCCGACAGCACGAGGGGCGGCCCCGCTTCGCCCTCGGCTGCGGACGCCGCGGCCGCTGCAGTGTCCGGCGTGCCGGGCGCGCGCGCGTCCACCGCGCCCCAGGGTCCATCGTCGAGCGACTTCTCGTCGTCGTAGCGGAGCGGCTCGAGCCCCCACTGCAGGACGACCCAGCCGAGGTCGGCTTCGCGGGTCTCGTACAGTGTCAGATCCTGACGGAACACGGAGGTGACTTCGGGATAGCCGTACGCCACGGGATGATCCGGTCGGCGGAAGCGCGCGCGGATCTCGACACCCGGCGTGTGCAGCTCTTCCGTGGAAGCGCGCCGAACTCCGCGCGCGAAGCCAGCCTCGAAGGCCACGCCGCTTGCCCCGCCCAGCGTCACGAGCACGCCGCCGCGCTCCACGAATTCCTTCAGGTTCGCGAGGCCACGCAGCGTCAGCCCGCCGGTGATGTCGGGCGAGGCGTCTGGGGTTCCGTGGCTGGGGAACGCGTCGGTGCGCGTGTACGGCATGGGTCCGTGCTTCGGATCGATTCCCTGGATGACCTGCTCGAGCGAATCGTAGGTATGGGGGTAGAGGATGACGTCGAAGCGGCGCTCGAGCTGGCCGCGCTTGATGTCGTCGTCGTTGATGAGCTCGTAGCGGATGTCCGTCTGATCGAAGAGCATGCGCACCCAACCCGTGCCCTGGGTGTCGTGCCAGGTGTGCAGCACGGCCAGGCGCGGCAGATCGAGCGCGTGGCGGGGAACGTCGGGCGGGGCGTTGGCCGAGTCGAAGTCGAGGCCGAGCTCGGCCGCCACCGCTTCGAGCGCGCCGCGCACGCCGCGCCGGCCGCGCACCAGCCAGGATCCGGGCGGATAGTCGCGACCGCCGTGCTCGAAGGCCTGCTCGGCCACCTCGACCTCGAGCTTGGCCAGGCGCTGTCGCGCGGCGAGCAACGCCTCCTGACCGGTGTCGCGCAGCAGGAAGACCGGTCCCTCCCCCGTGACGCGACCGGCATAGGAAACCGCCTGGGTCACCGGATCCGTCGGGAGCTGCCGCACGCTCGGATCGTCCACGCGCACGACGTCGACGCCGAAGTGGTAGGGCAAAGCCCAGGAGACGTCGTCGTACGGCTGGTAGGCCGCCTCGTCGGCCGGGTAGCGCTGCGCCTCCAGCAGGTCCATGGCGAAGCCGCGGTACGGTTGATCCAGGCGCACCAGGAAGCTGCCGGCCGGCAGGGAGCGCTCGCCCACATCGAACGCGGCTCGCGTTCGCGACACCTCGAGGCCTTGGCCGCGCAGCAGGTTGACGAGGGCCGCCAGGCGCCCGCGGTCGGCCTGCTCCTCGGCGATGGCGAAGGCGTAGGGCGGTGTCGAGGAGCCCAGCTCGACGGCGCGCTGCCCCTTGCGCCAGAAGTCGCGCAGCAGGTCCTCTGCGTGCAACGCCGCGTAGTGCAGGATCGAGAGCACGCCGGTCTGCATGTAGTTGGTGTTGTTGCGCAGCGACCAGCGGAACGTGCGCTGCGGCGGCCAGGGCCGGTACCAGGTGCGCCGGGTCACGGGCAGCTCGACGTACTCTTCGGCCGCGAGGTCGAGGCGCACATCCATCGTGTCGGCGCTGGTGATGCCGAAGGTCTCGTAGCCGCGCCCGATGGCGTTGTGATTCACGGCCACCGAGTCGACGAACATGTGACCCCAGCCCTCACCGAATCCCCAGGTCCAGACGCCGGGCATGCCGAGGGACGAGAGCGCGCGCACCTCGTTGAATGCCATCTCGTGCCACTCCCCGACGAGGATCGGATCCATGTTCACGTTGTAGGGACCGGTGCCCGTCCAGACCAGCAGGAAGGGGATGGACTCGTGCAGGTCGTGCACCACCTGGGGATGCCAGCGGAAGAAGGTGTCGTGGATGGCCCGCGTGAGCGCGAGGGCGCGTTGGTGTGCGTCGCGATTGTTGTCGTGGAAGACGTAACGGCCCCAGAAGGGCGGGGAGACTTCCGGCAGGTCGTCGTAGTCGGTCTTGCCCTTGAGGAAGCGGTAGTACCAGTCCACGGCGCGATCGCGACCGTCCGGCTCCGAGACGGGGTTGATCAGCACGATCACGCGCTCGCGGATCGCGCGGATCAAGGGCTGCTCGGAGACCGCCAGTCGGTAGGCGAGCTCCATCAGCATCTCCGGGCTGCCGGTTTCGGTGGAGTGCAGGCCGCCGTTCAGGTAATAGATGGGCCGCGCCCAGCCGAGCGTATCCTCCATGCAACGCCCGTCGCAGCGCCTCGGGTCGGCGAGCTGCGCGGTGGCCTCGCGGTAGCGCGGCAGGTCGCGCAGCACCGTCTCGTCGGCGATCACCGCCAGCAGGATGTCGCGCCCCTCCTCGCTCGTGCCGATCGTTTCCACGTGCACGCGGGGCGAGGCGCCCGCGAGGGCTCGGAAGTAGGCATACACGTCTTTGGATCGGCTGAGCTCACCAGGGGCGCCCGCGATGTGCCCGAGCACGTCGGCGGGCGAGGGCACGTCGGGCGATTCCGGAACGTAGGCGACCCATGGGCTCGAGAACTCGGGCGCGGTGGTGGCCGCGGCGATCGCCTCCACCGATCCCGGCTCGGCCACGTCGGGTGCGTACGGATCGTCCGCCGCTGCCCCCGCGAACGCGACGAATCCCGCCAGGGCGGCACACGACGCGCCGCTGCGTCGCACGGCGGCCCCGCCTCAGTCCGCCGGAACCGGAGGCGGCCCCTCCGGAATGTAGAACTTGAAGGTGAAGCCCTTCGTCTTCTCCGCGAACTCGCTCCGAATCGCGGCTCGCTGCTCCGGCTGCTCGTAGAGATCCACCAGGGTCGCCGCCAGCGCCTTCGCTGCGTAGACCATGCCCTTGTGTCCGATGGACATGCCGCCCGTGGCGACCACCGGCCAGGCGTGCCACGGCGCCTTGAACGCCGCCGTGGTGACCGACATGTGCAGCGTCGGAACCTTCCAGCTGACATCGGCCACGTCCGTCGAGCCGCCTTCGGGTGGCCCCGGCTCGAGGTCGAGCGGCTTGACCGCGCCCTTCAGGCCCACGGGCTCGACACCAGTGGCGCGCTGAATCTTGCGCGCGAACTCCTGCTCCTGCTCGGTGAACGCGAGCGGTCCGAGCCAGGTGAGGTTCTCGTGGATGAGCTTGGCTCCCGCCAGGTTGGCGAGCATTTCGTAGCTGCCCGCCTGGATCTTGAAGGTGCTCTTCGTGTCGGTGGCGAGGGCGGCTCCCTCGGCGATGGCGCGCGCCCGCTCCACCAGCGCGTCGACGCTCGTGTGCGTGCTGTCGCGAACCCAGGTCCACACCCGGGCGTACTCGGGCACGACGTTGGGGACGTCGCCGCCATCGGTGATCACGTAGTGCATGCGGACGGTGGGCTCCACGTGCTCGCGCATCAGATTGATCGCGTGCGTGAAGATCTCGACGCCGTCGAGGGCGCTGCGGCCGTTCCAGGGATCGGCGGCGGCGTGCGCCTGCCGGCCCCGGAACTCGACGGCGAAGTCCACCATCGCCTGGGAGCCCTCGGTGTCTGCGACGATCTCGTCGGCCGGGTGCCAGGCGATCGCGATGTCCACGTCGTCGAACAATCCTGCTCGGATCATGTAGACCTTGCCGCCGATATCTTCTTCAGCGGGCGTGCCGTAGAAGCGCACCGTGCCCTTCAGATCCCCCGCGGCGATGCGCTCCTTGACGGCGATGGCGGCGGCCAGGCTG
>JAOUNA010000299.1 GCA_029881215.1 Myxococcales bacterium
GTCCAGGATCATGTAGATCTTCCGGACCGTCTGCTTCTGCTTCCAGGCGCAATGGAGTCCGCGCGGAATGACGAAGGCCTCCCCCCGGTGAAACGTCTCCTCATGTCCGCCCTCGTGCACGATCGTGACCGCGCCCTCGAGGAGCAGCATGAACTCGTCCACGGGGTAGCGCATGAAGTGGGTGCGGTGGGGCGTGCATTCCCACACGCCCGCCGTGAGCACACCGCTCGGCGACGTGTAGTAGTCGTGCGCCAGCTCGACCGGAGAGCCCTCTTCGAGCATGTCCGGTGTGAGATCCGAGATCGGCGCGAGACCCGCATCCGGCGGACCCGAGGGATCGATGCGGAGGATTCGGGGCTCGTTCATGGCGCGGGTCCACCTCCCGGTGCGGTTGGCGCGCGGCAGCGCGCCGCGCATGATACGTCGATGCCTTCGAGGCGATCAAGCCGGACTCAGTGTGCCGCTCCATCGGGGTAGACGCGCTCGCCGTCGATCCAGGTCTGGAGCACCCGCACGTCTCCGATCTCGCGAGCCGGCACCTCGAAGAGGTTCTTGTCGAGCACGACCAGATCCGCCGCCTTGCCCGTCTCGATCGAGCCCGTCACCGCTTCCTGGTGCATGAGCTGGGCTCCGCCGATCGTGTACGCCGCGAGGATCGTGTCGAGATCGACGCGTTCGTCCGCGTTGAGGACGCCCTCGATCACGCCGTCTGGATCCTGGCGCGTCACCGCCGCCTCGATCGCGAGCAGCGGGTTCATCGAGGAGACGTTCCAGTCGCTGCCCGCCACCAACAGGGCGCCGCTGCGGTGCATGCTCCCGATCGGGTACATGCGCCGCACCCGTTCCGGTCCCAGGGCCGGCAGGTTGATCTCGGTGATGTACCGATCCGGGAATGCCCACAGCGGCTGGAAGTTGGCCGCCACGCCGAGCTTCGCGAAGCGCGGCACGTCGTCCGGATGGATGAGCTGCAGGTGGGAGATGTGGTGGCGGTTGTCGCGCGCGCCGTTCGCCGCACGGGCGGCCTCGAAAGCGTCGAGACCGACCCGCACGGCGAGATCGCCGATGGCGTGCATGTGGACCTGCAGATCCTCGGCGTCGAAGCGAATCACCCACGCATTCAGCTGCTCGGGTGAGAAGATCAGCGGACCCCGATGTCGGCGCTCACCCAGATACGGATCGATGAGCGCGGCGGTCTCGCCCTCCAGCACGCCATCGACGAAGATCTTGATGCTGTTGGTGCGGATGCGCGGTCCCTCGTAGCGCGTGCGCCGGCTCAGCAGGGCTTCTTGCTCGCTCAGCGGGCTCTGGAAGTGGGTGCCCCATTCCATCGAGAGAAGCGTCCGCACGCTGAGCCCGCCGCGCTCTTCGAGCGCTTTGTAGCTGGCCATCTCGGCCTCTCCGACCGAGGCGTCGATGAAGGACGTGATCCCGAGTTGGTTGGCCAGGCGCACCGCGAGGCGCAGGCCCGCGATCCGCTCGGCCATGGTCTTCTTCGGCATGTGCTGCGTCACGAGCTCCATCGCCGCTTCGCGCAGCATGCCCGAGGGCTCTCCGGTCGCGGCGTCCCTCTCGATCACGCTGGCGGGCGGATCGGGTGTGTCGTGACCCACGCCGGCGATCTCGAGCGCCTTCGAGTTCACCCAGGCCGAGTGGCCGTCCGCGCCATACACAAATATAGGTCGATCGGGTGCGATCGCGTCGAGCAGCTCCTTGCGCCCCGAGCCTCCGGGAAGCGCCGCGAGATACAGCTCGCTCGCGTAGAGCCAGCTCGTACCCGGCGCCGCTTCGTTGCAGGCGCGCAGGGCTTGGAGAACCGCGTCGAGGTCGGTCCGGCCGAGCAGCGAGCATCCCATCAGGTCGAGTCCGCCCCAGGCGGGGTGCGCGTGCGCGTCGTGGAAACCCGGCAGCAGCATGGCACCCGACAGCTCCACGACCCGCGTCTCGGGGCCGATCCAGGCGGCGATGGCCTGATCGCTGCCCACGGCCGCGATGCGGCCGGCGTCGACGGCGAGCGCCTGCGCCCAGCTGCGCGCCGCGTCCATGGTGTAGACGGCTCCGCCTCGCAGCACGAGGTCGGCCGGCTCCGGTGTCGGGAGCTCGGCGTGGCGGCCGGCGCCGCAGGCAATCCATCCGACAGCGATCCAGGCGAGCGCGAAGCGCATTCGGTGCATGTCCCCTCCAGTGGTTGCCGCCCGTTTCCCGGCACTCCGGTGCGTGAATTCGCGCAGGAAACTCGCGTGCTTGCACGGGCCGCCGCGAATCCACGCGTCGCTCAAGAAGTGCCCCAGTCTGGCCGTTAGTGTCCATCAGGTGGCGTCTGAGTGCACCTCGGCCCCCGCAGCGCGGTGAGAACTGTCATTGTCCGAACCCGAGCCTACGCCCACGCTGCTGCTGGCGATTGCGATCGGCGTGTTCTGCGCGTTGATGCTCGGCCTCGCGCTCTGGGCGCGCAGCCGAATCCATGACGAGGAAGACTTCATCGTCGCGGGCCGGCGTCTGCCGCTGCCCCTGGCCAGTGCGACGATCCTCGCGACCTGGTTCGGGGCCGGCACGCTCCTGGTCGCGGCCGATGCGGTGCGCGACCGGGGCCTGCGCGTCTCGATCCTGGAGCCCTTCGGCGCGGGGGTCTGCCTGTTCCTGGCAGCGGCGTTCTTTGCGCGCCGGCTGTGGGAAGCGCGCCTGCTCACCGTCATCGATCTGTTCCGGCGCAAGTGGGGCCGTTCGGTCGAGGTGCTCGCCTCGGTGTACGAAGTCGGTTACTTCGTCTGGGTCGCCACCCAGTTCGTGAGTCTCGGCGGCATCATCCATCTCTTCTTCGGGATCGACCTCACCCTCTCGATCGTGCTCGTCGCGGGCTTCCTGCTGCTCTACACGCTGGCAGGCGGGATGTGGTCGGTCGCGATCACGGACTTCGCGCAGGTGGT
>JAOUNA010000301.1 GCA_029881215.1 Myxococcales bacterium
GACCGCGAGCTGCGCGAGCAGGGGCGCGGGCACCGAGGGGCCGCCGGCGGTGACGACGATCGCCTGGTAGGGGCCATCGCTGGGCCGGCCGAGCGTTCCATCCCCCAGGTAGACCACGACGTTCGTGATGCCGAGGCCGTCGAGCGTGCGCCGCGCCGCCGCTGCGAGGCGCGGCACGCGCTCGATCGAAACGACCCGCGCGGCGAGATGGGCCAGAACCGCAGCCTGATAGCCTGAGCCTGTTCCCACCTCGAGCACGCTCTCGTGTCCGCACAATGCGAGCGCCTCGGACATGGCGGCCACCACCCCCGGCGCGGAGATCGTCTGCCCAGCGCCGATGGGGAGCGCCACGTCCTGATACGCCTGGCCGCGCAGCGCCTCGGGCACGAGCAGATGGCGCGGCACGGACTGCAGCGCCTCCAGCACGCGCTGGTCCGTTACGCTGCAGCGCGCAAGCCGTTCGATCATGCGGCGTCGCGGCACCGCAAATGCGGGCTCGCGAGACACACTTCTCGCCCCTCTCACCGATCCCCCTCGGTCTCTCCCGCAACCCGCAGAACGTAGGCTGGAACCCGGCAGCTTGACAACACAGCCGGAATTCCGGCGGCGCAGGGGACAGCAATCGATCTTCCGTTGCGCCGCTCGCGCGCATGCGCAACCCCGCTGCGGCGCGTGGAAAAGCCTCGACGATCCAAGGGGTTCCGCTGATACTCGTCCGATTTTTGGAACGTGGTATGTTTTGGGTACTGGAGCCCATCATGACGCCGCGCCACGTGATCATCGCCTTGAGCGGGGTCGCTTGCCTGAGCCTCGGCGCATTCGCGAGCCACGCTCAGGAAGACCCCAGTGTCGTAATCGGTGTAAGTCGCCATCTCTCCGACGGTGCGACTGCTCTCGAGCTCGGCAACTACGAAGAAGGCATCCGCCTGACCATGCTGGGGCTGAAATCTTCTACGCGACCCCGCGATCGGATCGGAGCGCTCAGCAATCTATGCGCGGGATACGTGGGAACGCAGAACTACGACGAGGCGCTGCGCTATTGCAATCGGGCGATCCGACTCGACCCCAACAACTGGCGCGCGTACAACAATCGCGGTCTTGCGTATCTCGGGCTCGGCAATCTGGAGGCCGCGCGCAGCGATGTGGAGCGGGGTTTCGAAATCAACCCCAGCGGCAACTCCCTCGAGATCGTCGCGAAACTCGTCGAGCAGGCCGCCAACGCGCCGGCGGCCGCCGGCAGCTCGGCCTCCGAGGAAGCGTCCTCGGAGTGATCGAACGCGATCAGGCGCGGGGCTGCCGCTCGTCCACACCCCACGGCGATGCGTAATCGCCCTTCAACAGATCGAGGAAGGGCAGCGGATCGAGCGCCTCGGGTCCGATCACCCCGCTGCCCGACCACACTCCGCCCGCGATCAGCTCGAGCGCAACCACCGGATTGATCGCAGTCTGCCACACGACCGCCTGCGAGCCGTCGCGCGCCATCGTCTCCTGGTTGTCGACCACGTGGTAGAGATACACCTCACGCGGCTTCCCATCCTTCCCCTTGCCCGTGACCCAGGTTCCGGCGCACGTCTTGCCTTCCATGCGGTCGCCGAGCGTCGCCGGATCGGGCAGGCACGCAGCCACCACATCTCGCGGCGCAACCTCGACGCCTTTCACGGACACCGGATCCGTCGAATCGAGGCCGATGCGGTGCAACACCTTGAGCATCTCGATGAAATCCTCGCCCAAGCCGTACTTGAAGGTGACGCGCTTGCAGTCGACCCAGCGAGGGATGAGCAGGACCTCTTCGTGCTCGACGTTGACGCACTCCACGGGACCGATCCCGCACGGAAAATCGAACACCTCCGGCTCCGAGAAGGGCTTCGTCGTGTACCAATCCCTTCCCTTCTCCCAGATGACCGGCGGATTCAGGCACTCCTCGATCGTGGTCCAGATCGAGAATCCCGGCGCGTAGCGGTAGCCCTGGACATCGAGATTGGCCCCGTCGCGCACACCGATTTCATCGATCTCCGAGAAGAGGTGATCTGCGGCGTAGCGCGCGAAGATGTCCGAGAGACCCGGCTCGACACCGATTCCCGACAGCGCAAGCAGGCCCCTGGACTCCCACGCCTTGGACTTGGCGAACTGCGCGTCTCCGAGCTTGACACCCGGAAGCTCGAACGGCTTCTCGGAATGCCGCTCCGAGAGCGACATCGCCATGTCGAGATAGGTGCATCCCGCGTCGAATGCCGCGTCGAAGATGGGCATCACGAAGCGCGGATCGGCGCTGTTCAGGATGACGTCGATGCCCTTGTCGCGCACCAGGGAAGCAATCTCCCGCTGGTTCGCTGCATCGAGTCGCAGCCCTTGGAAGCGGCGATCGCCCCTCGCGTCGGCGACGGTCTTCGCGCGGTCTTCGTCGATGTCGGCCAGGACCATCGACTCGAAGAAATCACGACGCTGCGCGATGGCGGCCACCGCTGCGCCCACGCCTCCGGCTCCGATGACAAGAATCTTCATGGGGGCGGAGTCTAGCGGATGCCACTTATGGGGTCACCGAGTCTCGGGCATCGAGCGCAGCGCCGCGGTCGATACACCCGTCGCGATCCGGCACCGGAATCAGCGATCCACTGCGTCGCCGCGGACTGGACGCGAGCCGGCCCGGGGCATCAATCCACACCCGACCCGCCCACATCGCCACAGGGCCATTCCACGACGCTCGCGAGCAAGTCTTCCAGGCTGAGCTCGCGATGCGCGCGCGTGCGCACGATCTCGGCCAGCTCGCGCCCATGGCGCTCGAAATACGCGCGGGCGAAGCGCGCCGCGCCTCGGTAGAGCGCCGGATTCGCCGCGCGTGCCACGCGCAGCACGATGCGTCGCCACCGATGCGAGCGCATCCGCCACGTATGCGGCCGAATCCTGC
>JAOUNA010000300.1 GCA_029881215.1 Myxococcales bacterium
ACGTGGGCACCGATCGGGGGCTCGAGCCCTTCCTCGGCGAGAAGACGCGCATCGTGGATCTCGGCGGTCGGATGCTGCTGCCGAGCTTCCAGGACGCCCACATCCATTCGATCTCGGGCGGTCTGCGCGCCTTGAGCTGCGAGCTCGGGGGGCTGCGCAGCGCCGAGGCGTACGGACAGGCGGTGGCCGACTACGCGGCCGCGCACCCCGACGAGGCGTGGATCCGCGGCGGCGGCTGGCAGATGAGCGCCTTCCCCGGCGCCATTCCCGACCGCCGCCTGCTCGACGCGATCGTTCCCGACCGGCCGGTCTACCTGCGCTCGACGGATGGTCACAGCGCCTGGGTCAACTCGAAGGCGCTCGAGATCGCCGGCATCACCCGGGAGACCCCCGATCCGAAGGACGGCCGCATCGATCGCGACCCGAAGACGGGCGAGGCGGTCGGAGCGCTCCAGGAGGGGGCGATGGATCTGGTGGAGAAGAAGATCCCACCGCCGACGCTCGAGCAGCGCGCGGATGCGCTGCGCTACACGCTGCGCATGCTGAACGGCTTCGGCATCACCGCGTTCCAGGACGCGTCCGCGCGCTGGGATCGGGGCGACCTCGCGACGTTCGCTTTCCTCGATGAGCGCGGCGAGCTCAGCGCGCGTGTGATCGCCTCGCAATGGTGGGAGCGCGAGCGCGGGCTCGAGCAGCTGGAGGAGCTGGTGGCGCGGCGCGCGCAATTCACGCGGGGTCGCCTGCGCGCCACGAGCGTCAAGATCATGCAGGACGGCGTGATGGAGAATCACACGGCCGTGTTGCTCGAGCCGTACGTGGGGCTGCCCGGCGTGCGCGGCATTCCCATGCTGGAGCCCGAGGCGCTCGAGCGCGCCGTCACGGCCCTCGACCGCGAGGGATTCCAGGTCCACTTCCACGCCATCGGAGACGGCGCCATCCGGCAATCTCTAGACGCCGTCGAGGCGGCGCGCGCGGCGAACGGCGATCGCGGCAACCGCCATCACATCTCGCACATCCAGCTGTTCCACCCGGACGACATTCCGCGCTTCCGAGAGCTGGACGTGGTGGCCAACTTCCAGCCGCTGTGGGCCTACGCCGACGAGTACATCACGGAGCTCACCTTGCCCTTCCTCGAGCCCGAGCGCGCCCGCTACATGTATCCGATCGCCAGTCTCGAGCGCAGCGGCGCGGTGCTGGCGTTCGGCAGCGACTGGTCCGTGTCGAGCGCCAATCCCTTCGAGGAGATCGAGACGGCGGTGACGCGCATGGGTGCCAACGGCGAGACGGACGCGCCCTATCTGCCCGAAGAGCGCATCGATCTGCCCGTGGCGCTCGCGGCGTTCACGATGGGCTCTGCCTACGTGAACTTCCTCGAGCGGGAGACCGGCTCGATCGAGGTCGGAAAGTCTGCCGATCTGATCGTGCTGGATCGCGATCTCTTCTCCATCGCACCGACGCAGATCTCCGAGACGCGCGTGTTGCTCACGCTGCTCGAGGGGAAGCCGGTTCACGGCAGCCTGTCGCTGACGCCGTGAGATCGACGCGCCGTCCGGGCGGGCTCAACGAGCGTCGCGCAGATAGGCGTGGATCGCGTCGGCCAGCGCCCGGCCCAGATGCCGCCCGGCGCCTGGCAGGTGCGGGGTTCCGTCGGGCAGCGTGCGAAAGCGGGGTGCGGCCTCGAGGTGGAGGGCGGCGACGCCGCGCCGGCCCGCCTCGCTGAGCGATCGGGTGCGCAGGGCGGGGTAGCGCAGTCGGCTCTCCCGCGCCGAGCCCGGGGGCGCGAGCACGACGGCCGCGCTGCGGCCCGGCCGCTTCTGGGCCGCCACGTGGTGGCCGGCGCCGAGAGCGCCGACCAGCAAGTTGGCGAAGCGGAGCGGCTGCGCGTGCCGATTGCGGCCCGCGCTGATCTCGAGCTCGTGCGGGGCTCGCGGTCCGGCGGCGTGGCATTCGAAGAGCAGGCGCACACCGGCTTCGCCGAGCGCCCGCCTGCAGTAGGGACTCTCGGGAAGTTTGTTGGGATCGTGATCCGTGGCGTGGGCAGCCACCAGCAGGCGACAGGGGACACCGCACGCCGCGAGTCGGGAGAAGCAGACGAGTGCGTACAGCGCAGCGTTCTCGTCGGCCACGCGCCGCCCCTCGGGCCGCCGCTCGGCGATCCACTCCACACCGGGCGCCGCGTGATGGGGAACGCCGATCACGACGACGGCCGGAGGCTCGCCGTGGCGGAGCTCCACCAGCGCATCGCGTCGTGTGAGCAGGCGCGCCAGGCCGGGTGCCAGCGTGCGCGCTCGCCACGGCGCGCCGCGGTAGGGGTAGCGTTTCACCGCGGGCTCAGGTGAGGTGCTCGCCGCGCGCCATCAGCAGCTTTCCGGAGCGCACCAGCTCCACCAGCTGCGCGGGCTGCAGCAGCTCGATCAGCGCGTCGAGCTTCTCGCTCGATCCGTGGGCCTGAATGATCAGGGAGGACGCGCCGAAGTCGACCACGCGCGCCTTGTAGTGTTCCGCGATCTGGAGGATCTGGGTGCGCTGATCCAGCGGGCAGTGCAGCTTGATGAGCGCGATCTCCACCTCGTACGACTCATCCCCGGTGTGATCGATGGCGTGTACGACGTCGACGAGCTTGGCGAGCTGCTTGACCACCTGCTCGAGATCTTCGTTGCGTCCGGAGCAGGTGATGGTCATGCGCGAGAAGCGGCCTTCGGCCGCCGGGCTCACCACCAGGCTCTCGATGTTGAAGCCGCGACGCGAGAAGACGAGGGCGACGCGCACCAGCACGCCGGGCTTGTTGTTGACGAACAGCGAGATCGTGTGCGTAGGGAGCGGCGCGGGCGCCGGCTCGGACTGGATCGCTGCACTCATGGACGTTTCTCCGCGAGGCTCACGTGCTGCCCGTGAGCTTCTCGAG
>JAOUNA010000302.1 GCA_029881215.1 Myxococcales bacterium
GGCGGGCAGAGCTTCGGATTGATCACCGCGCGCGTGATCACGTAGCCGACGTACAGCCCGGCGAGGAGGAACCCCGGCAGCAGCGCCGCGGCATACAGGCGCACCACGGAGACCGAGGCGGTGGCCGAGTACACGATCAGCATGATCGAGGGCGGGATGAGGATGCCGAGCGTGCCGCCGGCGCAGATCACCCCCGCGGAGAGCCGCTGGTCGTAGCCGGCGCGCAGCATCACCGGGAACGCGAGCAGCCCCATCAGCGTCACCACCGCGCCGACGATGCCGGTGGCGGTGGCGAACATGGCGCAGGTGGCGAGCGCCGCCACCGCCATCGAGCCCGGGATGTGGCGCAGCGCGACCTGCAGGCTGTAGAACAGCTTGTCGAGGATGTTCGAGCGTTCGACCACGTAGCCCATGAACAGGAACAGGGGCACCGCAACGAGCACGTCGTTGCTCATGATGCTCCAGGTGTTCTGCGTCAGCAGGTAGAAGACGCGGCTGTCGAAGAACTCCTGGTCCGGGCGGTAGTAGGCGTAGAAGCCGAAGCCCACCGCCATGCCCATCAGCGTGAAGGCGATCGGAAAGCCGAGCAGGATGACGAAAATGAACAGCCCCAGCATCACCAGGGCGATGACGGGATCGCTCACTTGGCGCCCTCCTTGGCTGCGGCCGCCTCGGCGGCGTGCTGCTGCGCGAGCACGTCCTCGAGCTCCTCGACGTCGTGCAGGCGCGGCGGCCACTGGCCGTCGCGCAGGCACAGGATGCAGCGCAGCGTCTCGGCGACGCCCTGCAGCGCGAGCAGCGCGGCGCCGAACGGAATCAGGATCTTCAGTTGCCACACCGGGATGCCGGCCGGGCTGTTGACGCTCACCTCGCGGATCTTGAAGGAATCGAACCCATACAGCCACCCGGCGTACACCAGCGCCAGCACGCCCGGAAAATAGAACAGCACGTACAGCGTCAGCTCGACTCCGGCCTGCACACGCGGGCGCCACATGCGGTAGATGAAGTCGCCGCGCACGTGGCCGTTGCGCGACAGCGCGTACGCGCCCGCCATGAAGAACAGGGCGCCGTACATGATGTAGCTGAAATCGAACGCCCAGCTCGTCGGGTTGTTCAGCGCGTAGCGCACGAACACCTCGTAGGAGGTGCCAAACGTGAGGATGATGATGCACCACGCAAAAGCATGGCCGACTGTCTTGCTCAGCTGGTCGATGCCGTAGATGAAGCGGCTGATCATTTTGCGAGCCCCCGCGCGCGACTACGCGCCCCGAAGAAGACGGGGCGACGCGCGAAGCGTCGCCCCGGCTGGATCCTGCCTGTGCGCCTCTAAGGCTACGCCAGCTTGGTCTTGAACACGTGCTCGTAGCCCATCTTGAACTCGGCGTCGTTGAGGAACCAGTAGTACCCCACGCGCTTGGCCCAGGCGAGCTGCGACTCGACCACCTTGGCAAAGAACGGGTCCTCGGCCGAGAGCCGCTTCGTCAGCACGTCCCAGGCGTTGAGCTGCGCCTGGAACACCGACTTCGGCGTGCGGATAACCTTGACCTTGTGCTTGTCGATGAGAATCTGAAGGTCCCTGGAGTAGTTGTCCATGCCGGTCCAGTAGTTGGCTTGGGACGCGGCCTCGACGCCGTACTGCCAGATGGCCTGCAGGTCCTTGCCCATCGAGTCCCACTTCTTCTTGTTGATGATGATCTCGAAGAACTCCATCGCCTGGTGGAAGCTGCCCATCTCGTAGTTCTTGATCACGTCCTGGGCGCCGAAGCGGCTGTCCGAGGTCGGGTTGTTGAACTCGAAGGCGTCGATCACGCCGCGCTCGAGGGCGGGAATGATTTCGCCGCCCGGCAGCTGGGTCACCTTGGCGCCCATCTCCTGGAACAGGTCCGCCGCCAGGCCCACAGTGCGGTATTTCAGGCCCTTGAGCTGCCCGGCGTCCGTGATGGGCTTCTTGAACCAGCCCAGGGGCTGGGTGGGCATCGGCATGGCGAAAAAGCCGACGACGTTGAGGCCGAGCTTGTCGAGCAGTTCCTTGTACAGCTCGAGGCCGCCGCCGCGGTAGATCCAGGCGAGCGTCTGGAACGCGTCGGAGCCGTTGATCGGCCCGGAGCCGAACAGCGACGCCACCTTGGACTTCCCGTACCAGTACACCGGCACCGTGTGGCCGGCGTCCAGCACGCCCTTGGACACCGCGTCCATCACCTCGAAGGGCTTCACGACCGCGCCGCCGACCAGGTAGTCGACGCGCAGCCGGCCGCCCGACATCGAGTTGACGCGCGTCACGAACTCCTGCGCCATCTCGTTGAAGATGTCCGTGGCGCTCCACGATCCCTGCATCTTGATAACGATCGGCGATTGCGACTTGGCGATCATCGGGAAGCCGAGCGTCGCCGCGCCCGCCGTCGCCGCCGCCGCGCCGGTCAGGAACTTGCGGCGCGCAGTTTCGGGCTTATGTTGGTCCTTGTTCATGCTGGGTCTCCTCTTTCGGTGTGAGTGCTGCGCGGGGCTCGGGCCCCGTTTGTGTAGTACTCGGTCATTCTAGCGCCCCCCCTTCAGCCGCCGCAAGGCGACTTCACGATGTGAAACGCGGATGCGGCTCGCGCGCTCAGAGGTAGACGACCAGGAGATACCCGGCCAGCAAGAGCGCGGCCCACAGCGCCATTCCGCCTGTCGTCCAGGTGCGCGCGAACAGCGCCTGTGGCCCGTGTAAAGCATGCGTGCCGGACGTGATTTGTCGCACCGCGCCGTCCCGCGCCGCCCCGAGCATCGCCCCGACCGCGCGCAGAGCGGCCAGGACGGCGGCGACGAGCCCCGGCGCCAGCCGGCGGTAGAACCAGTCGACGTCCAGCGTGATGGTGAGTGTGCGCCGCAGCATGGGCAGCATGACAAAGAACGCGAG
>JAOUNA010000303.1 GCA_029881215.1 Myxococcales bacterium
CAAGCGCGGCTAGGTTTCGTCCTGGCTCGTGTTGGGCCATCCCCTCATGAATCGACAATCCGCGGCTTCGAATTCAGACGAAATTTGTGCAGGGGCGAAAAAAAGGCAAACAAATCTCCGAAAAAATCACAAAAAAAACCCGCCAGCCGGCGGGGGGATTTCTTGCGAAGAAACTCAAACAATTATAGCACAGATCCTCGCTTGCGCAATGAATTCGGCCAACTCGGTCAGAGAATCGGAAAATTCAGCCAAGAGCAGCGTGATCTGGCTCGAATCGGCTCGAAAAGTCGGGAAAAGAGGCCGATTCAGCCCACCACGTTGACGAGCCGTCCGGGGACTACGATCACCTTGCGCGGTGTGCGCCCGCCCAGATGACGCTGGACCTTCTCGGAGGCGAGGGCGGCCTCGCGGATGGCTTCTTCGCTGGCATCGGCGGGAACCTCGATCTCGTCGCGCCGCTTGCCATTCACCTGCGCCACGAGGAGCACGACCTCCTGCACGAGCAGGCCGCTGTCGGCCTCGGGCCATCGTTCGAGCACGACGGGAGATTCGTGGCCGAGATGGCGCCAGAGCTCCTCCGCCAGGTGGGGTGCGAACGGGCAGAGCAGCCGTACGAAGGCGTCCGCAGCGTCGCGAGGGAGCGCCGCGTCGCGCGCGATATCCCGCGCAAAGACCATCAGCTTGGAGATGGCCGTGTTGAAGCGCATGGCCTCGATGTCCTCTGATACGCCGGCGATCGTGCGCGCTGTGAGTCGGGCCTGGTCGATCGTGCCCCTGCCATCGCAGAGCGCGGCAGCTTCGGCGTCCTCGCCCGTGGCTTCTCCGGCGACCAGGCGGTACGCGCGCTGAAGAAAGCGATGGAGGCCCGGAATGGCTTCGTCGGACCAGGGCGCGCCTTTGTCGATCGGTCCCATGAACATCTCGTAGAGGCGCATGGCATCCGTGCCGTAGCGCGCAATGACGTCATCCGGATTCACCACGTTGCCGCGGCTCTTGGACATCTTTTCGCTGACCTCCTCGAGCCGCAGCTCGAGGGTTGGATGCAGGGGCTGCGCGTCGACCCAACGGACGCTCGAGGCCTGGATCCAGCGCTCCCTGAGCTCTCTGCCGGTTTCGACGTGCACCGGCGTCTCCCCCTCGAGCCGCACCTCTTCCGAGGCATAGGCTGTCGTGCGTGCATCGGGAGCGTCGGCGAGATTGTCGTCGTAGTAGCGGTAGCTGTAGCCGAGGATCATTCCCGGGTTGAGCAGCTTCTGGAAGGGCTCGTTCGTGTGCACGAGTCCCAAGTCGTACAGAACCTTGTGCCAGAAGCGCGAGTACAGGAGATGAAGCACGGCGTGCTCGGCGCCTCCCACGTAGAGATCCACCGGCATCCAGTAGCGTTCCGCCTCTTCGGACCAGGCGCGCTCGCTGTTGTGAGGATCGCAGAAGCGCAGGTAGTACCAGCAGCTGCCTGCCCACTGAGGCATCGTGTTCGCATCGCGCAGCGCCGGGAGACCTGTCTCCGGATCCGTCGTCTCGAGCCAATCGCGGGCGCGTGCCAGCGGCGGCTCGAATTCGCCGGACGGCTTGAAATCGGTCATCTCGGGCAGCAGCACCGGAAGCTGAGACTCGGGCACGAGCTTGGTCGATCCGTCCTCGAGATGCAGAACGGGGAAAGGCTCACCCCAATAGCGCTGTCTGCTGAACAGCCAGTCGCGAAGCTTGTAGCTGACCGAACGCTCGCCCTTCCCCTCGGATTCGAGCCAGTCGTTCATCTTCTCGATCGCGGCCGGCGTCTCCAGTCCGTCGAGAAAGCCCGAGTTCACGCATCTTCCGACGCCAGTGAATGCCTCGCTGTGGATGTCTCCGCCCGCGACGACTTCCACGATCGGCAGGTTGAAGAGCGTCGCAAATTCATGGTCGCGGGCGTCGTGGGCGGGCACCGCCATGATGGCTCCTGTGCCGTACGTCGCAATCACGTAATCCGCGATCCAGATGGGGATGCGAGCACCTGTAACGGGATGGATCGCGTGCGCTCCGGTGAAGACGCCGCTCTTTTCGTGGGTTTCTGCGAGTCGCACCCGTTCACTGCGGCGTGCGGATTGCTCCACGTAGACGTCGACCGCTGCGCGCCGATCCGGCGTGGCGATCCTGCGCACGAGCGGATGCTCCGGCGCCAGAACCATGTACGTCGCGCCGAACAGCGTATCGGGGCGGGTCGTGAACACTTCGATCCGGGCGTCGGCATCCACCACATCGAACAAGATCCGTGCACCTTCGGAGCGGCCCACCCAGTCTCGCTGCATCTTCTTGATGGCTTCAGGCCAATCCAGCGCGTCGAGATCATCGATCAGCCGATCCGCGTAGACCGTGATCCTGAGCATCCACTGGCGCAGCGGCACGCGGATCACCGGATGTCCGCCACGTTCGCTCTTGCCGTCTACGACCTCCTCGTTCGCCAGCACGGTTCCGAGTGCCGGACACCAGTTGACGGGTACCTCCGCCAGATATGCGAGGCCGCGCTCGAAGAGCTTGCTGAAGATCCACTGGGTCCAGCGCACGTAGCCCGGATCCGTCGTGTCGATTTCACGGGACCAGTCGTAATCCAGTCCGAGGGATCGGAGCTGTCGCTTGAAGGTCTGGATGTTGCGCTGCGTCGTTTCGCGCGGATGGGTGCCAGTTTCGATGGCGTACTGCTCGGCCGGGAGTCCGAACGCATCCCATCCCATTGGATGCAGGACGTTGAATCCGCGCATGCGCTTGTATCGGGAGAGGATGTCGGTGGCGATGTAACCCTTGGGATGGCCCACGTGAAGCCCCGCGCCGGAGGGGTACGGAAACATGTCGAGGGCATAGAACTTGGGCTTGGAGGGGTCGATCTCGGCACGGTAGACGTCATTCTCCTGC
>JAOUNA010000304.1 GCA_029881215.1 Myxococcales bacterium
GGCGTCTGCGCGGCATTTCCCTCGACGAGCTCGCCGAGCGCACGGTGATCCCGCGCCGCAATCTCGAGCGGCTCGAGTCGGGTGCGTTCGACGGCAACGCCGACGGCTTCACGCGGGGCTTCGTGCGGACGGTCTCCGAAGCGCTGGGCCTGGACCCGAACGAGGCGGTGATGCGGCTCATGCGCGAGCCTGCGGCGGAAGAGGCCGAGGCGGCGGGCGCACGGCGCAGGCGCGCGATACTGGCGTGCGCCGCGATCGGCGGCCTGGTGGCCGTGTTCGCGTTGCTCGCGGTGATCCGGCTGCTGCTCTCCCTGGCCGCGCCCGCGCTGTCGGGCGAGTCGGATGCCTCGAACCACGTGTACCGGACGGATTCCGTGCGCGCCCTGGCGGAGGCGGCGCGCGAAGAAGCGCACGGCTCGGCCCCGCGCGCGGTCGAGCTGCCCCGGCACGACCCGTCGGGTGCGCCGTCGCCGGCGCGCGCCGCAGCGCCGGGATCGACCGGGCCGCCGCCGGAAAGCTGAGCGGGCGGCCGCATCCATGACCACGCTGCGAACCGAGGCGTTGATCCTGCGGGCGGTGGACTTCCGCGAATCGGATCGGATCCTCCACCTCCTGCTGCCCGGCTTCGGCCGCATGGCCGTGATCGCGCGGGGGGCGCGGCGCAGCATCAAGCGCTTCGCGGGCACCCTGGATCTGTTCAACCACCTGCGCGTGCAGATCGACCAGCGGCGCTCCTCGAATATGGGTCGTCTGGATCAGGCGCAGCTGGTGCGAGGCTTCGCAGCGCTGCGCGTGGATCCGGTGCGCTTCGCCATGGGGTGCTATCTGCTCGAGCTGCTCGACCGTCTGGCGCCGGAGGGCGGCAGTCCGGACGACATGCGGCGCCTGTTCGACTTCGCGCTGCAGGCGCTCGAGAGCGTCTCCGCGCGCCGTCCCGACCAGCAGCTGCGCACGATTCTCGAGCTCCGCGCGCTCGCGGCGCTGGGGCTGCGGCCGGAGCTCGCCCGCTGCGTTCGCTGTGGCGCCGGGCTCGGCGCCGGCGCCGAGGTGGATTTCCACGTGGCGGAAGGCGGTCCCGTGTGCGGGCGCTGCGCGGCGCGCCTCACGGGCCTGCTGCGGATCCACCTCGGCACGCTGCGCGCGCTCGAGCAGGGCCTGCGGCTCGATCTCGAACGACTGGATCGCCTGATCCTGGCGCCCGGGGCCCTCGAGGAGGCGCGCTCTCTGGTCGACCGCTTCCAGCGCTTCCATGTCGGCGTCGAGCTGCGCAGCCAGCGGTTTCTCGAGCAGATGCTGCCCGCGCGGGGTGCTCTCGGGCCTCTGTCCGCCGTGCACGGGAGATCCGGCCCGCCGAGTTGATATACTGCGCGCCCTCACCGCACCGCGAATCGAATGGGGCCATGGCAGCAGAACGCAGCGCGCGCCGCCTCGAGCGCATGGAGGATCTCGTCTCGCTCTGTGCGCGCCGCGGCTTCGTCTTCCAATCGAGCGAGATCTACGGCGGGATCAACGGCTTCTGGGACTATGGCCCGCTCGGGACCGAGCTCAAGAACAACCTCAAGTCGCTCTGGTGGCAGCGCGTGGTGCGCGAACGCCCGGACGTAGAGGGCATCGACACCGCGATCATCGCGCATCCGCGCACCTGGGAGGCCTCCGGTCACGTCGAGCACTTCAGCGATCCCCTGGTCGACTGCCGCGCCTGCAAGAAGCGCTTTCGCGCCGATCAGGTCGGCGACGCGGGGCCGTGCAGCGCGCGCCAGGGCAGCTCCGAACACGACTTCACCGAGCCGCGCAATTTCAATCTGATGCTGCGCACGCACATCGGTGCATCCGAGGACGCCGCAGCGGTCGCCTACCTGCGCGCCGAGACGTGCCAGTCGATCTTCAACGACTTCAAGCGGGTCCGCGAAACCTCGCGCCAGAAGATCCCCTTCGGCATCGCGCAGCTGGGCAAGGCGTTCCGCAACGAGATCAATCCGCGCAACTTCACCTTTCGCTCCCGGGAGTTCGAGCAGGCCGAGCTCGAGTTCTTCTGCCACGCGACGGAGCGGGAGAAGTGGTTCAGTCACTGGACGGACGAGCGCATGCGCTTCCACCGCGAGCTCGGCCTCGCCGGCGACCGCTTGCGCACGCGCGCCCACGCCACAGACGAGCTGGCGCACTATGCTCGGGCGGCCGTGGACGTCGAATATCTCTTTCCCTTCGGGTGGCAGGAGATCGAAGGGATTCACGATCGGGGCAGCTACGACCTGTCGCGCCACGGGGAGTACTCCGGGAAGGATCTGGGGGTCACCGATCCCGAGACCAAGGAGCACTACGTGCCGGTCGTGATCGAGACGTCGGTCGGGATCGATCGCACGTGTCTCGCAGTGATGGTGGACGCCTATGCGGAGGAGACGCTCGAAGATGGGGAGACGCGAATCGTGATGCGCTTTCATCCGGCGCTGGCGCCGATTCAGGTGGCGGTGCTGCCCCTCTCCAAGAAGCTCTCCGAGCCGGCGCATCGCCTGGAGAGCGAGCTGCGCCGCCGTTTCAACGTCTTCTACGACGACGCGGGGAACATCGGTCGGCGCTATCGACGCCAGGACGAGGCGGGAACTCCGTTCTGCGTTACGATCGATTTCGAATCCGCCCAGGACGAGAAAGTGACCGTGCGCGAGCGCGATTCGATGGAGCAGGAGCGGATCCCGATCGGCGCCGTGGGCGCGGTTCTGGCCGAGCGCACCGGGGCGCTGCGATGACGGCGCGGCGCGCGAAGACCGCGCGACCGCGGCGCAGCGTGTATTTCTTCGGTGACGGCCGCACGGATGGCCGCGCGGATATGCGCGATCTGCTCGGAGGCAAGGGCGCGAACCTCGCCGAGATGACGCGCCTGGGGGTCCCGGT
>JAOUNA010000305.1 GCA_029881215.1 Myxococcales bacterium
GCTGCTCTGCGCGGCGCTGCTCGCCGGCGCGTGGCCAGCCGCCGCGGACGGGGGAGGCGGCGCGTTCCGCGTGCCGCGCCAGGCCTACGACCTGGTCGTGCTGCGCCCCCTCGGTCTGGTGCAGCTGGTCGTGAGCGCGGGCTTCTTCGCCGCCGCGTATCCGGTGGCGCAGCTCGCTGGTGGCGGGGACTTCGTCTGGGATGCGTGCCTTCGCCAGCCCTTCGATCGCACGCTGCGCCGTCCGCTCGGCGCGCTCTGAGCGACGTTAGGCGCCGCCGCGGCCGCGCAGGCTGCGATAGCGCCGGATCAACGCCGCCGTCGAGCTGTCGTGGGGCGGCTGTGCGCAGACGCCGGATTCCAGCTCCGGCGCGATCCGCTCGGCGAGCGACTTGCCGAGCTCCACGCCCCATTGATCGAAGGAGTCGATGTTCCAGATCACGCCCTGCGCAAATATCTTGTGCTCGTAGAGCGCCACGAGCGCACCGAGGCTGCGCGGCTCCAGCGCCTCGGCCAACAGCGTGTTCGTGGGCCGGTTGCCCGGGAAGCTGCGGTGCGGGATCAGCGCCTGCGGCACGCCCGCGTCGGCCAGCTCCCGCGCCGTCCTGCCGAAGGCGAGCGCTTCCGGCTGAGCCAAGAAGTTCGCCATCAGAAGATCGTGGTGTCGCCCGATCGGATGGGCGCTGTTCGCGAAGCCGATGAAGTCGCAGGGCACCAGCCGGGTGCCCTGGTGGATGAGCTGGTAGAAGGCGTGCTGGCCGTTGGTTCCGGCCTGGCCCCACACGATGGGCCCCGATCCGTGCGCCAGCGGCCGCCCGTCCCGGTCTACGCACTTGCCGTTGCTCTCCATGTCGAGCTGCTGCAGGTAGTCGGGAAGACGCGCGAGCGATTGGTCGTAGGGCAGGACCGCGTAGCTCTGCGCAGCGAGGAAGTCGTGGTTCCAGATGCCCAGCAGCGCCAGGATGAGCGGCAGATTGCGCTGCGCGGGCGCCGTGCGGAAGTGCTCGTCCATGGCGTGGAAGCCCGCCAGCATCTCGCGGAAGTGTTCCGGACCGATCGCGATCATCAGCGTGAGTCCGATGGCGGAACACAGCGAGTAGCGGCCGCCGACCCAATCCCAGAACTCGAACACGTTCCCTGCGTCGATCCCGAACTGCGCGACCGCCTCCGCATGCGTCGAGATGGCCACGAAGTGCTTCGCGACCGCCCGCTCGCTCCCCAGTCTCTGGACGCACCAGGCGCGGGCCGTGCGCGCGTTGGTGAGGGTTTCGAGCGTGGTGAAGCTCTTGGAGCACACCACGAAGAGCGTCTCCGCCGCATCCAGGTCGCGCGTGGCCTCGGCGAAATCGGTGCCGTCCACGTTCGCGACGAAGCGCAGCCGGAGCGAGCGGTCGGCGCGATGGCGCAGCGCCTCGCACGCCATGCGCGGCCCCAGGTCCGAGCCGCCGATGCCGATGTTCACGATGTTGCGGATGCGCCGCCCGCTGTGTCCCGCCCATGCGCCGCTGCGAATCTGCTCGGCGCATCGCTTCATGCGGTCGAGCACCGCGTGCACGTCGGGGATCACGTCCCGGCCATCCACGCGGAGCGAGGCGTCTCGGGGCGCGCGAAGTGCCACGTGCAGCACCGCCCGATCCTCGCTCGTGTTGATCTTCTCGCCGCGAAACATCGCGTCGCGTCGGGACTGCACGCCCGCGGACTCCGCCAGCGCGAAGAGCAGCCGCAGCGTCTCATCGCTGACGAGGTTCTTCGCGTAGTCGAGGTACCAGCCGACCGCCTCGCAGCCGAGGCGCTCGCCGCGCGCCGGGTCCGCGGCGAAGAGCTCGCGCAGCGATGTGTCCTTCACGGCGCGACGGTGCTCCGCCAGCGCGCGCCAGGCCGGCGCCGAGCCGGGGGACGCTTGCGCCCCGCTCACGTGCGGCTCCGCATCGCGCGCTGCGCCCCGCGCCCCGCGGCGAGCGTGGCTTTCAGATGTCGTCCCGTGTGCGAGCCGCGCGTGGTCGCGACGCGCTCTGGCGTGCCCTGCGCCACGAGCCGGCCGCCCTCCGGTCCGCCCTCCGGCCCCAGGTCGATCACCCAATCCGCGGTCTTGATGACGTCGAGATTGTGCTCGATGACGATCACCGTATTGCCCGCCTCGACGAGCCGGTTCAGCACGTCGAGCAGCTTGCGCACGTCGTCGAAGTGCAGGCCGGTGGTCGGCTCGTCGAGCAGATAGAGCGTGCGCCCCGTGGCGCGTTTCGCGAGCTCCCGCGCGAGCTTGATGCGCTGCGCCTCACCCCCCGAGAGCGTGGGAGACGATTGGCCCAGGTGCAGGTAGTCGAGTCCCACGTCCGCCAGCAGGGTGAGGGGGCCGACGACGCGGGCGTGCGCGGCGAAGAGCTCGGCGGCCTCGCGCACGGTGAGCTCGAGCACGTCTGCGATGGATCGGCCCTTGTATTTCACGCGCAACGTGGCCTCGTTGAAGCGCTTGCCGGCGCAGGCCTCGCAGCGCACGTAGACGTCCGGCAGGAAGTGCATCTCGATGCAGCGCACGCCGTCGCCCTGGCACGCTTCGCAGCGCCCGCCCTTGACGTTGAACGAGAACCGCCCCGGCTTGTAGCCGTGCATGCGCGACTCCGGGAGCTGCGCGAAGAGTCGGCGGATCTCGTCGAACACCTTGATGTAGGTCACCGGATTGCTGCGCGGCGTGCGGCCGATGGGCCGCTGGTCGATGCGGATGACCTTGTCGAGCTGGCCGAGGCCGAAGACGCCGCGGTGTCTCCCCACGCGCCGCGTCGACGCGTGCAGCTTGCGCGCCAGCGCCGGGTGCAGGATGTCGTTGACGAGCGTGGACTTGCCCGCCCCCGAGACACCGGTGACCGCCGTGAGCACGCCGAGGG
>JAOUNA010000306.1 GCA_029881215.1 Myxococcales bacterium
GCCGTCGCTGCGTCCGTCATCAGGCCGCCGACGAATGCGACCACGCCGATCGCGAGCAGCGCCAGACAGATGCTGACGAGTCCGCCGGGCAGCTCGCGGGGATTCGCGGTGAAGGGTGCTTGCGCGCTCACTTGGCGATCCCCTTCTGCTCGTTCAGATAACGGATGAAGTTCACGATGTCCCAGCGATCGAGCGAAGGGATGCGCTGATAGCTCGGCATGCGCCGGCGCCCGTAGCGAATGGTCGTGTAGATGTGACCGTCGCTGCGCACGCGCGCGATGCTGGCCGCGCCGTTGAGCGCGAGCACGCCGCCGAAGGGTCCGCGCAGCGCGCCGGTCACGCTGACCGGTCCGTCGCCCATGCCCTCCGCACCGTGGCAGGTGGAGCAGTAGCGGGTGTACTGGAGGCGCCCGTTCTCGAGCGAGGTGAGGCTCATCGGACGCGGGTTCTCGAGCGCGTTCGACGCCGCCTCGTCCATCACGTCGAGCGGCGCCTCGCCGCCGTCCGCCGGCACGCTGCCGTCGGGCGGCGTGAAGGCCTCGACCCGATCCTCGAAGGGCACCGCCTCGTAGGCCTGCACCGACTTCTGGCGCTTCATCTGCGGAAACCACGAGTCCGACCACTGCTCCCAGCAGCCCACCTGGGTCGTGAGCAGCAGCGTCGTCAGCACGAAGAGCGCCTGCGAGCGCCGTACTTCGCTACGGCTCGACAAGGTTGACCTCCGTGGCGTGGTGCTCGCGCATGAGCGTGTCGATCTCGGCGACGTCGCGCTCCGCGCAGCGCACCACCAGGCCGAAGTCCTCGGCGGAGAAGCGCGCGCTGTAGGCGGCATCCAGCTTGAAGCGGGGCAGCTTGCCGACGGCGAACAATCCGATCACGGTGAGCACGCCGCCGAACAGGATGGTGAGCTCGAATGCGATGATCGTGTACGGCGGGATCGAGGAGAACGGCTTGCCGCCGAGCATGATCTGCCAATCGTTGGCCATCCAGAGGGTGAGGGCGTAGCCGGTGATGCAGCCGAGCACCCCGCCGATCAGCGTGAACAGCCGCACGCGGCTGGGCCGGTCGTCCACCGCGTAGTCGAGCTCGTGGGACGGGACCGGCGAGTACACCTCCAGATCGGAGAAGCCGCGCCCGCGCAGCTTCTCCGCGAGCTGCGCCACCAGCAGCGGCTGTTCGAAGATGCCGACGAGGGTGGGCATCAGTGGATCTCCCCGTAGGTGTGGGCGTGGTCCCAGTGTTCCCCGGGATGCTCCTTGGCGTGGATCTCGATCTCCTTGACCTCGGCGATGGCCACGACCGGGAACAGCTTGAGGAAGAGCAGGAAGAAGTGGCAGAAGAAGCCGAAGCTCCCGGCCACGATGATCAGCTCGGCCCAGCTCGGCGTGTAGATGCCCCACACCGCCGGGTCGTACTCGCGCGACAGGCCGCCGATGATGATGACGTAGCGCTCGAACCACATGCCGATGTTGATGATCACCGAGAGCACGAAGAGCGTGGGCACGTGGGTGCGCACCTTCTTGAACCACAGGATCTGCGGCGCCACGGCATTGCAGAGGATCATCACCCAGGTGGAGATCCAGTAGGGGCCGAAGGCGCGCAGCCAGAAGGCGGTCTGCTCCGCCTCCACCCCGCTGTACCACGCCATGAAGTACTCGGCGGCGTAGGCGTACCCCACGATGATCGAGGTGAGCAGCAGGAACCTCGACATGTTCTCGAAGTGGTAGTCGGTGATGTATGCCTCGAGGCCGAAGATGCGCCGCACCGGGATCATCATGGTGAGCACCATCGCGAAGCCGGAGAAGATGGCGCCGGCCACGAAGTAGGGCGCGAAGATCGTGGCGTGCCAGCCGGGCACGATGGACATCGCGAAGTCCCAGGACACCACGCTGTGCACCGAGAGCACGAGCGGCGTCGCCAGGCCCGAGAGGTGCAGGACCGTCCGGTTGTGCGCCTTCCACTGCTTCGAGGTGCCCTGCCAGCCGAGCGACAGCACGCTGTAGAGCGCCTTGCGCCAGCCCGTGGCGCGATCCCGCGCGATCGCGAGATCGGGCACGAGGCCCACGTAGAGGAAGAGGATCGAGATCGTCGCGTACGTGGAGATCGCGAAGGTGTCCCACAGGAGCGGGCTCTTGAAGTTCACCCAGAGCGCGCGCTGATTCGGATACGGCAGGATGAAGTAGGACTTCCAGATCCGGCCGACGTGGATGCCGAGGAACTGCGCGGCGGTCAGCACCGCGAACACCGTCATGGCCTCGGCGCCGCGGTTGATGGCATTGCGCCACTTGGCGCGGAACAGGTACAGGATCGCCGAGATCAGCGTGCCCGCGTGGGCAATACCGACCCAGAACACGAAGGTGACGATGTACGCGCCCCAGAAGACCGGGTGCGCGTAGCCCGCGATTCCCAGGCCCTTGTAGACCTGGTAGATCCACACGCCGCCCGCGGCCAGCATGAAGGCGACGGATACGTTCAACAGCGTGAACCATCCGAAGGAGAAGCCCTCCATCACCCGCAGCAGATCGCGGTTGACCTTCGAATCCTTGCGCAGCGGGGCCGGACGAATCATCGCAGCGGCAGTGTCGGCGGGCGGCGGCGTCATGCCTCGTGTCCCTCTTCGCGCTGGATCTTCGCGAGATAGGTGATGGCCGGGCGCGTGTTGAGCACGTGTAGCGCGTGGTAGGCGCGCGCGTCGTTCTGGACGACCTGGGTGCGCGCGCGGCTCGCCCCGTCCTTCAGGTTGCCGAAGACGATGGCGCCGGTCGGACAGGTCTGCTGGCAGGCCGTGCGGATCTCCCCGTCGGCCACCGCGCGCTCCTGGCCCTTGGCGTCGAGCCGGGCGGCCTGGATGCGCTGGATGCAGAACGTGCACTTCTC
>JAOUNA010000096.1 GCA_029881215.1 Myxococcales bacterium
GCGCGAGCGCGCGGAGACGCTGGCGGCGATCGAGCGCCGCGAGGATCGACTGGCGCAGCGCGCCTTCCTGCTGTTCGCCGAGCACCACTATCGCCACCACCCCTATCGCATGCCCACGCTCGGCTCGGCCGCTGCGATCCGCGCGCTGAATGGCGAGACGCTGCGCGCCCACCACGCGCGACTCGTCAAGACGGGCAATCTGGTGGTTGCGATCGCCGGTGACGTGGACCCGGATCGCGTGGCGCGGCAGCTCGCCGCGCGCCTCTCCGAGCTCGACGCGAGCGCGTTCGAGGCCCCCGATCCGCCGCCGGAGGAGCTGCCGCGCGAGATCCGCCGCGCCGAGCTGCGCAAGGATCGCGCCCAGGCCCACCTGGTGATCGGATTTCGAGGCGTGACGGTCTTCGACGAGGATCGCTTCGCGCTCGAGGTGATCGCCCAGCTGCTGGCGGGCCAGGGCGGGCGGCTCTTCATCGACCTGCGCGATCGGCGCGGACTCGCCTACGCGGTGAACGCCGTGAGCGTCGAAGGCGTGGCGCCGGGCTACTTTGCCCTCTACATCGCGACCGCGCCGGAAAAGCTCGACGAGGCGCGGGGCGGTCTGCTCGCGGAGATCGAACGCGTACACACGGCGCCGGCGTCTGCGCTCGAGCTCGAGCGCGCGCGCCGCTACCTCACCGGCTCGTACGCGATCGACCAGCAGCGCAACGCCGTGCACGCGGCCCAGATCAGCTTGAATGCGCGCTACGGGCTGGGCGCAGACGCCGGCTTCCGCTACGCCGAGCAGATGTCCGCCGTCAGCAGCGATGACGTGCAGCGCGTGGCCCGGCGCATTCTCGACCTCGATACCTACACCGAAGCGATCATTCGACCCTGAGCCGCGACCCGCGCGCTACGAATCGAAGCCGACGCCGAGCTTGTCGAGCAGCCGCAGCCAGAGCCCGTTTCTGCCCGTCTCGTCCACCCGCGCCAGGGCGCGTTGCGTGATCTGCACGCCCAACCAGCGCAGCGGCTCGGGCGGCCACGCAAGCGGCTGGCGGCGCACGAAGCGCAGCGCGACCGTGTCGCCCTCCCCCGCCAGCTGCTCGAGCGCCGCGCGCGCGCCGAAGCGGCTCGTGCCGACACCCATTCCGGTGTAGCCGACGGCCCAGGCCACGCGGCGCCCGTACGCGGAGCCCACCGCCACCGTGAAGCGCGTGCTCGTGGCGATCGGTCCGCCCCAGCGGTGCGTGAAGCGAATGCCCTCGAGCTGCGGAAACGTCTCGAAGAAGTGGCGCGCGAGAAGCGCGTGGCTCTCGGGTCGCTGCTGGTGTTCGCGCTCGAGCCGGCTCCCGAAATGGTAGATGGCATCGTAGCCACCGAAGAGGATGCGATCGTCCGGGGTCAGTCGGTAGTAGTGAAAACGCGCGCCGGAGTCGTCGATGGCCTGCCGATGGCGCCAACCGACGGCGCCGCGCTGTGCCGCGGAGAGCGGCTCCGTGACCAGCACGTAGTCCCAGACCGGAATCACGCGCTGGCGCATGCTGCGCACCGGCGAGCGGAAGGCGTTGGTGGCCAGCACCACCTGGCGCGCGCGCAAACGGCCGCGCGGACAGCCCAGCAGCATGCCCGCACCCAGCCGCGCGAGCGATTCCATCCGCGTTCTCTCGTGGATGCGCACACCGAGCGACAAGGCGGCGGCGCGCAGCCCCCAGGCGAGCTTCGCCGGATCCAGCATGCCGCAGTTCTCGCGGCGCCAGAATCCGCCGAGATAGGTGGGCGAGTCGACCTCCGCGCGGAGTGCGTCCCGATCGAGCCAGAGCGCGCCGGGATGGTAGACCTCGCGAATCGCGTGGAACTCGCGCAGGTGATCGAGCTCGTGCGGCCGCGTCGCAACATCGAGGGCCCCGGTCGCTTCGTACTCGGCCGCGATGCCGTAGCGATCGAGCGTCGCCAGCAGCTGCCGATAGTTCTCGACGCCGAGCTTCTCGAGCACTTCGATCTCGTCCGGGAAGTGATGCAGACCGTTGGCCAGCCCGTGCGTGATCGAATAATCGACGAAGCCTCCGTTGCGTCCCGAGGCCTGCTCCGCGACGGCCTCGGCCTCGATGAGCACGACGTCTCGGTCCGGCGCAGCCTCCTTCGCCTGGACGGCTGCCCAGAGTCCGGTGAAGCCTCCGCCCACGATGGCGAGGTCGGTGTCGACGTCGCCCTCGAGCGAAGGCAGGGGTTCTGGGCGCTCCGGGCGGTCGAGCCAGAAACAGGCGGGCTCGGCGCTCTCGAGGGCTCGCAGGGGCGGGTGCATGCTGACTCCTGATCACTGGGGCGCTGCGTCCGCCGCGCAGCTGCGGGCCGGCACGCCGGAGAGCCCGAGGTGTGGATGGAACTCGGGGGGATCCCGCTGGATCCGCCGCGGGCGGCAGGATACCGGGTCGCCCGCGGCCCGCTAGCGCAGCCGCGTGTACCCCTGCGCCAGTCCGTCGCGGCGCGGATCGCGCCCCCCCAGCTGCCAGCCGGTCTCCGGATCCACCACGATCGCCTCGGCCGCCGACCAGTTCTCGTCTTCGACCTCGACGACGTGTCCGCGCGCGCGCAGCGCCTTCACGACGTCCGCGGGATGCGCCGGCTCGAGGGAGAGCACGTCGGGCAGCCATTGGTGGTGGAAGCGCGGCGCGGCAACCGCCTCTTGCACGGTCATCCCGTAGTCCACGACGTCGAGGATCGAGAGCAGCGTGGTGCTGATGATGCGCGGACCTCCCGGGCTGCCGGTCACCATGAAGAGCGCGCCGTCGCGCAGCACGAGCGTGGGCGTCATGCTCGAGAGCGGGCGTTTGCCGGGCGCGATCGCATTGGCGCCGCGCGTGTCGACGAGCCCGTACACGTTCGGCCGCAGCGTGGCCGCCGAGAAATCGTCCATCTCGTTGTTGAGGATGATGCCGGTGCCCGGAACCGTCAGGCCCGAACCGAAGTACGTGTTGATGGTCATGGTGAGCGCGACCGCGTTGCCCGCCGCGTCGCTCACCGAGAGGTGGGTGGTGCCCGCGTCATCGAGCGGCAGGCCCGGGCCCTTCACGCGGATGGCCACTTCCGAACGCCCCCAGGTCCAGGGAGCGCGCCGCCAGCGAGGCGGATTGATGCGCGCGCGCAGCGCGTCGGCATAGGACTCCGAGAGCAGGCGCCGGGTGGGAACCGCGGCGAAATCCGGATCGCCGAGCAGCGCGGCGCGGTCCGCGAACACGAGCTTGAGCGCCTCGGCGATGCGGTGGATCGACGCGGACGAACCGGCGCCGAGGCGGCCGAGATCGAAGCCCTCGAGGATGTTGAGCGCCTCGATGAGCGCAACGCCCCCGGAAGACGGCGGCGGAAACGACACGATCTCGTAGCCGCGGTAGCGCCCGCGCAACGGCTCGCGCAGCACGGGCTCGTAGTTCGCCAGATCCTCGAGCGTCAGGATCCCGCCGCTCTTCTCCATGTCGTCGGCGATCGCCTGGGCGAGCGCGCCGCGGTAGAAGCTCCGGGCGCCGCGCGTCGCGATGTGTTGCAGCGTGCGCGCGAGATCCGTCTGGACGAGCCGCCAGCCGGTCTCGATGCGGGTGCCGGGCGGCGGAAACTGGATGCGACCGGTGTCCGGGAAACGCTCCGGAAACTTCCGGTCGCGCAGCCACTCGAGCGCCTCCGCGTGATACGGTCCGATCGCGAAGCCGCGCTGCGCCAGCGCGATGGCGGACTCGAGCGTTTCCGCCAGCGACTTGGTGCCGTAGCGCTCGAGGGCGAGCGCGAGCCCCGCCACGAAGCCCGGCGTGGCGACCGAGAGCGGCCCGTGCAGGGAAGCCCGCTCGGGCACACCGGGCCGCACGTACATGTCGCTCGTGGCGGCGGCCGGCGCCGTCTCGCGCGCATCGATCGCGACGATCTCTCCGTCCGCGAGGCGGATCAGCAGGAAGGCGCCGCCGCCGATGCCCGCGGAGAACGGCTGCGTCACGCTCGCGGCGAAGGCCGCCGCCACGGCCGCGTCGATCGCATTGCCGCCGAGCGCGAGCATCGCGACGCCCGCCCGCGTCGAATCCGGCTGCGACGTGACCACCATGCCGTGCCGGCCCGCTGCCGGCGCGGGCGCCGCGGCCCGCACCCCGGACGCGCACGCACACAAGAGCGCGACGAGGGCGCAGCGCAGCACCCAGCGGGCCGCCGGCGCGCAGCGCCAAGGCGCTGCCCCATCCCCTTCTCGCGGAGCGGCTCCCACTCGCACGCCGGCAAGCTACCACGAGCGGCGCCGAAGCGGCTCACCCGGTGCGCGCGGTCTGCCGATTCCCCCCCCATGCGCCGTGCCTCCGCCCTGCTGCTCAGCCTGGCCGTCGCTGCCCTCGCCTGCGACCGCGACCCACGCCCAGCGCCCGACGCGATGGCGCCTCCCGCCCTGCCGCACGCCCGCGTCGCGGCCGGACCCCACGACGTCGCGGTGATCGACCTGGGCGGGCTCGGCACGATCCGCTTCGAGCTGCTGCCCGAGATCGCGCCGCAGACCGTGGCGAACTTCGTGACCCTCGCGAGCCAGGGCTTCTACGACGGCACCTACTTTCACCGCGTGATCCCCGGCTTCATGATCCAGGGCGGCGACCCGGCCACGAAGAACGCCGATCCGCGCGACGACGGCGAGGGCGGGCCCCAACACAGCATTCCGGACGAGTTCACGGACTACACCCACCTGCGTGGCAGCGTCTCGATGGCGAACAAGGGCTTTCCGGACAGCGGCGGCAGCCAGTTCTTCATCGTGCACCAGGACGCACCCCATCTCGACGGCCACTACAGCGTCTTCGGCCGCGTGATCGAGGGCATCGAGGTGGTGGATGCGATCACCCAGCTCGAGGTCGACGTCTACGGACGCTACGGCCCGCGCGATCGCCCCTATCCCGTGAACGCCACGGTGCAATCGATTCGCATCGAGGAGGCCGTGCCCGGGGCCCGCTGAGCGCTCCGCCGCAGACTCGCGCGCGCGGGGCGCTTGCCTATGCTGGCGCGGTGTCGGCATCGCTGGTGGGCCCGCTGCTGATCCTCTGCGCGTCGCTGCTCTTCTCCACGGGCGGCACCGCGATCAAGCTCACCAGCTTCTCGGCCTGGCAGGTGGCCTGCCTGCGCTCGAGCGTCGCCTTCGTCTTTCTCGCCCTGCTGCGGCCCGCGTGGCGCAGCAGCGTGCAGCCGCGGGTGCTGCTGGTGGCAGCGCCGTACGCGGCGCTCCTCGTGCTGTTCGTGTCCAGCAACAAGCTCACCACGGCCGCGAACGCGATCTTCCTGCAGTCGACCTCGCTGCTCTGGGTGCTGCTGCTCGGACCGCTGCTGCTGCAGGAGCGGCCGTATGCGCGGGATCTCGGCTTCGGCGCGGCCATCGCGCTCGGCATGGGGCTGCTCTTCTTCGGCGGCGACCCGCCGGTGCACACCGCCCCGAACCCGGCCGCCGGCAACGCGCTCGGAGCGTTCGCGGGCCTGATGTCGGGCCTGAGCCTGCTCGGGCTGCGCTGGCTGGCGGGCACCTCGGGGCTGCGGGGCCCCGTGCTGGCGGACACGGCCCTCGTCGGAGCCAGTCTGCTCTCCGCCCTCGCCTGCGCGCCGCTCGCCTTTCCCATTGGATCGCATCCGCTGAGCGACTGGCTGGTGGTCCTCTACCTCGGCGTCTTCCAGATGGGCCTCGCCTTCCTGTGCATGGCGCGCGGACTGCAGCGGCTGACGGCCATCGAGGCCGCGCTGCTGATGCTGCTCGAGCCGGTGCTCTCCCTCGGCTGGGCCTGGCTCGTGCACGACGAGCAGCCGACCGCGGTCTCGCTCACGGGCTGCGTGCTCATCCTGTGCGCCACCGTGGGCCGCGCGCTGTCGAGCATGCGCCGCGTGCGGGCACCCCGCCCGACCGGTTCGTGATGCCATCGCGGCGCTCGGTGCGTCTGAACGCAGCAGGGCAACTCGCTAGCCCGCGCCCGGCCCACGGGCTAGCTTTCTGCGCCCGGTGGCCCGGTAGCTCAGTTGGTAGAGCACTTGACTGAAAATCAAGGTGTCGGCAGTTCGATTCTGCCCTGGGCCACCACCGCCGCCGCCAGCGGGGACGCTGTTGAATTCTTGAATTGCTGAACCCGCCGCAACGCCTGCCGGCGTGAACGGCCATTGCCAGCCGGAGCCCGCACGTCCATCAGACTGCATGAGCGCCTGCGCCGCGACGGACGAAATGCGAGCGGTTCCAGCAGGTTCCCGCCCTGCCGGGTCGCAAAGCGGGTGCCGCACACCCCATGCGAGCCGCGAGCTGGGCGATCTTTCGCTTGCTGATGTCGATCCTCCCATTACTCTCCCCGCTCCCCAGGCAAGGATCGAGTCGAGCGCACGGGCTTCCGGAGCGCATTCGGATCCGCAGCGAGGCAAGCAGGGAGGAGCGAAGATGCACAGGAACGCCCGAATCTCGGCAACGCTCGTTCTCGGGGCGGCGGCCCTGGCGTGGCTCGGCATTGCGGCGCCGGCTGCAGCCCAGATGCCCATGCCGCCCGATGCGAAGCACGTGCTGTCGGACGACTACGATGGCACGAGCTACTCGCCGTACGCCGGGCGCGAGGTGCCGGGTGCCGAGCTGCCGAGCCGCCTGCTGTGGGGCGACACGCACCTCCACACCGCGATGTCGATGGATGCGGGGGCCTTCGGAAACCGGCTCGGCATCGCGGAGGCGTATCGATTCGCGCGGGGCGAGGAGATCGTCTCGTCGACCGGCATGCCCGCGAAGCTCTCGCGGCCCCTCGACTTCCTCGTCGTCGCCGACCACTCCGACAACATGGGATTCTTCCCGGATCTCTACGCGGGCGCGCCGAACCTCCTGTCCGACCCGAAGGGCAAGGAGTGGTACGACCGCATCCAGGCGGGCGAGGGCGTGGATGTGGCCCTCGAACTGATCGGACTCTTCTCCCAGGGCCGCCTTCCGAAGGCCCTGATGTACTCGCCCGACTCTCAGCCCTACGCATCTGCCTGGCAGAAGACCATCGACACCGCGGAGCAGTACAACGAGCCGGGACGCTTCACCGCGTTCATCGGCTTCGAGTGGACCTCGCTGATCAAGGGCAACAACCTGCACCGCGTCGTGATCTACCGCGATGACGCCAGCAAGGCCTCGCAGATGGTCGCCTACACGACGCTGCCGCCCCTCGGCAGCCCGAACCCGCGCGACCTCTGGAAGTGGATGACGGCCTACGAGCAGAAGACCGGCGGCCGCTTGCTCGCCATCCCGCACAACGGGAACCTCTCGAACGGCATCATGTTCCCGCTCGAGACCCAGTACGACGGCACGGCCCTGGACGAGACCTACGTCGTGCAGCGCCGCAAGTGGGAGCCCCTCTACGAAGCGACCCAGATCAAGGGCGACGGCGAGGCGCATCCCTTCCTGTCACCGGACGACGAATTCGCGGACTACGAGACCTGGGATTTCGGGAACCTGGATCTCTCCGAGAAGAAGACCGACGCCATGCTCGCCGGCGAGTACGCTCGCGAGGCGCTGAAGCGCGGCCTCGCGCTCGAGGCCCGGCTCGGCACCAATCCCTACAAGTTCGGCCAGATCGGATCCACCGACAGCCACACCTCGCTGGCCACCGCCGAGGAGGACAACTTCTTCGGCAAGCACTCGGGCGTCGAGCCCGAGCCGCATCGCATCGAGCACGTGGTGATCGGCTCCAAGAATGGGACGATCATGGGTTGGCAGCAGGTCGCCTCCGGCCTGGCGGCGGTCTGGGCTGCGGAGAACACCCGCGAGTCGATCTTCGACGCCATGCAGCGCAAGGAGGTCTACGCCACCACGGGCAGTCGCATGGCGGTTCGCTTCTTTGGCGGCTGGGAATTCACGGCGGTGGATCTCGAGAGCCGCACGCCCGCCTGGGCCGGCTACAAGAAGGGCGTGCCGATGGGCAGCGATCTGCCGGCGCGCAAGCAAGCCGAACGGCCCAGCTTCCTGGTCTACGCGCTGCGCGATCCGATCGGCGCCAACCTGGACCGCATCCAGATCGTCAAGGGCTGGCTCGACGCCAAGGGGGCAACACACGAGAAGGTCTACGACGTCGCGTGGGCCGGCGAGCGCAAGCCGGGCGCCAACGGGAAGCTTCCCGCGGTCGGCAACACGGTGGATGCCGCTCGCGCCACGTTTGCCAACACGATCGGCGCGCCCGAGCTCGGCAGCGTCTGGACGGACCCGGACTTCGATCCCGCGCAGAAGGCCTTCTACTACGCGCGGGTGATCGAGATCCCGACGCCGCGCTGGTCCACCTACGACGCGTTCCGCTTCGGCGTGCCGCTTGCGAAGGGGGCCCCGGTGTCGACGCAGGAGCGCGCCTACACCTCTCCGATCTGGTACACGCCGGCGGACTGATCGGATGCGGCGCTGGCTCCGAGAACCGCTGCTCCACTTCCTGCTCGCGGGGGCCGCGCTCTTCGCGCTGCACGGCATGGTCGCCGGGCCGGGCGTCGCGCCGCCGGAGCGGATCGCCGTGGGCGAGGATCGAATCCGCATGCTGAGCCAATCCTTCGAGCGCACCTGGCAGCGGCCGCCGAGCGCGCTGGAGCTCGGCGGGCTGATCGACGACTACGTGACCGAGGAGGTGCTCTACCGCGAGGCGCTGGCGCTCGGACTCGACCGGGACGACCTCGTGGTGCGCCGGCGCATGCGCCAGAAGATGGAGTTCCTGAACGACGAGCTCGTCGAGAGCGAGCCCAGCGACGCGGTGCTGCGCGCGTACTTCGCGGCGAACGCCGAGCGCTTCCGAGTGTCGTCGCGGGTGAGCTTCGCCCAGGTGTTCGTCGGAGCGGAGGCGAACGGCTCGGCCCAGGCGCGCGCCGCCGACCTGCTGGCGCGACTCCGCGCCGGGGAGGATCCCGAGACGCTCGGCGCTGCCACGGGCCTGCCGCCGGCGATGGCCAGCGCGACACCTTCCGAAGTAGCGGGCTTCTTCGGCGCCGCCTTTGCGGAGGCCCTGGCGGAGGCGCCCGACGCCACCTGGTCCGGACCCGTCGCCTCGAGCTTCGGCCTGCACCTGGTGCGCGTGGGCACGCGCGTGCCGGGGCGTCTGCCGCCGTTCGAGGACGCGCGCAGGTTCGTCGAACGCGAGTGGGCGGCAGAGCAGCGCGACGAGACGCGCGAGCGTTTCTACCGCGCCCTGCGCGGGCGCTACGACATCGAGGTGCGCATGCCCGCCGACACGCCGATGCCCGACGTGGCGGGCCCGCCGTGAGTGCAGCGCTCCGCGCGGGGGCACTCGCACTGCTCGTCACAGGGATGTCCGCGGCTGCGGCCGCTCACGAGGTGCGGCCCGCCTACCTCGAGCTGCGCGAGCGGGACGCAAACCACTGGGACGTGCTCTTCAAGGTGCCGGCCAAGGCCGAGCTGCGCCTCGGGATCTCCGTGTGCCTGCCGGAGCGATGCGTCGGCAGCGAGCGCGTGGCGCGCGCGGCGATGGGCGCCCACGTGGAGCGCTGGCGCGTGGCCTGCGCAGGCGGACTCGTGGGCGAGCGCGTCGCGATCGACGGGCTCCCGGTCACCCGCACCGACGTCCTCGCGCGCGTGGAGCGCGCCGACGGCTCGAGCCAGACCGTGCACCTCACGCCCGACACGCCGGACTTCCGCGTGACCGGGAGGACGAGCTGGACCGCGGTGGCGCACACCTACACCGAGCTCGGTGTCGAGCACATCCTGCTCGGCCTCGATCATCTCCTCTTCGTGCTGGCGCTGCTCTTCCTGGTGGGGAGCGCGACACGACTGATCGGCACGGTCACGGCATTCACGATTGCGCACAGTCTCACGCTGGCTGCGGCCACGCTCGGATGGCTCTCCGTTGCGCAGGCACCGGTGGAGGCGGCGATCGCGCTCTCGATCGTCTTCGTCGCTGTCGAGGTGGCGCACGGGGCCACGGGACTGGCAGCGCGCAAGCCCTGGCTGGTGGCCTTCGCCTTTGGCCTGCTCCACGGGCTCGGCTTCGCGGGAGCGCTGCGCGCGGTGGGCCTGCCCGACGACGCGATTCCCGCCGCGCTCGCCTTCTTCAACGTGGGCGTCGAGCTCGGGCAGCTCGTCTTCGTGGCGGGCGTGTTCGCCCTGCTCGCCGCCATGCACGCGCTCGCGCGCGGCGCGGCGCGGAATACCTGGGCCGTGGCCGCACGCATCGCGCGCCCCGCCGCCTACGCCATCGGCATCCCTGCCGCCTTCTGGCTGATCCAGCGCACCGCCGGCTTCTGGAGCTAGGCCGCGTGCACCCTCCGAGGAGCCGCGCTCCTTCGGTCCGCCTGCGCTGGCCTGCCCCACCCATCCTCGAGCGCAGAGGCTGGCAGCTGAGAATTTCCGAAACATCTCGGCTACTCTTCCGCGCATCGCAGGCGTTGGCCTTCGAGAACCTAGGAGGGTTGGTCGGATGAGTCAGAAATCCATCTGCATCGCTTTCGCGGCTGTGATCGGCCTGCTCATGCTGTCCGCCTGCATGAAGCATCCGACCAATGCAGGCCCGGATGGGAGCGCAACCAATCTGACGGTGGGCACGGTCCAGCGAGAGATCAAGATCGGGATGCCCGCATCCGAGGTCGCGGCCGTTCTCGGGTCGCCCAACATCGTCACCACCGATGAGAAGCGGCGCGAGCAGTGGATCTACGACAAGGTCTCCTCGAACCGCGTGGACACCGCCAATTCGGTCGCCGGCACGATCCTCATTCTGGGGGGCAGTAGTGCGCAGTCGCAGAGCACCACGACCCAAAAGACCCTGACCATCATCATCTACTTCGATGAGCAGAAGATGGTGAGAGATTTTGCGTACAACTACACGCAGTTCTAGGCCGTTTCTGGGAACGAGCAGGCAGTCCGCGGTCGTCGTTCTCGGTGTCTCCCTCCTGTTCGCGAGCCTGCTCCTGGGCTGCGCCACTCCGACGGGCAACCCGGAGGACTTCTTCAAGCCGACACCGGAGTC
>JAOUNA010000097.1 GCA_029881215.1 Myxococcales bacterium
CGATCAGCACCGTGTCCCGGTCGGCGCCGTGATCGAGCAGCGCCTCGTAGAGCTTCGCCACCTGCCGCAGGTTCTTGGTCGCGTCGCCGTCCGGCACGTCGATCCGACTGCTGCGCAGGCCCGCCGCCCGCACGGAGCGCAACAGCGCAGCGGCGTAGCGGCGCCCGACCGCGGGAACGGTCACGAGCACGGCCTGGCTCGCGCCGCTGCGGCGCCGGATCTCCTCTCCCAGAGACGCGAGCGTGCCTGCCCCGATCTGGACGGGATAGGAGCGCTTCCCGAGATCGACTTCCACGCTGCGCAACACCCGTCCTTCGCCAGCGCGATTCACGCCACACCTCCGTTGCGGAGGCGTTCGAGCAGCTCCTCGACGAGATCGGGGACACGCCCTGCATCGGTATCGACGACGATCCCGGCGGATTCGTAGGCGCCCTTGCGCGCGTCGAGCAGCGCCGCAATGCGCCCCTCGCGCTGCGCCGGCGGAAGATCCCGCAACAGCGGGCGGTCGAGACAGCTGCCCAGGCGCGCGAGCAGCGTATCCGCCCGCGCGCGCAGATACACCACCGTGCCCGCGCGGGCGAGGCGCTCCTGCATCCCCGCCTGGGCGATGGCTCCGCCGCCCAGCGAGACCACCGCATCCGATCCCGCGAGCGCATCGATCAGCTCGCGCTCCCGCGCGCGAAACGCCGCCTCCCCCTCCCGATCGAAGATCTCCGCGACCGAGCAGCCCGCACTGCGCTCGATCTCTGCATCCGTGTCGACGTACGCACGATGCAGCCGCGCGGCCAGCACCGGGCCCACGGTGGACTTGCCCGCACCCATCATTCCCACCAGCCAGACGGTGTGACCTTCCGACACGGCGGCAGTATAGAGCAGGCGACCCCGCAGTCCCCACGAACGAACGCGGCGGAGGAGCACGCTCCCCCGCCGCGCCAATGCGCCGATGGCGCGCGATCAGCTCGCCGTTTCGGCGGTCTGGACCACGCGCGGCGTCACGAAGATCAGCAACTCCTTGCGGCTGTCGCTGATCTCGCTGCTCCTGAACATCATGCCGAACACGGGAATCTTGTGGAGATACGGAACCCGCGATGCGCGCTCCGACTTGTCCACCACGTAGATTCCACCCAGCACCAGCGTCTGCCCATCCTTGACGAGCGTCTCCGTCTTCACCTGATTCTTGGCGATGGCAGGCGAGCCCGTCAGCGTGAACACGCTGTCGTCCGGCGCATTCCGACTCACCTGGATCTTCATGATGATGCTCTTGTCGGAGGTGATGTGCGGCGTGACCTTCAGCTTCAGCACGGCGTCGACGAACTCGAGCTGAGCATCTCCGTTCTCGAACGTCTGGAAGGGAATGGACACACCCTGCTCGATCGTGGCTTCGCTGTTGTCCAGCGTCACCACGCGCGGGCTCGAGATCACCTTGCCGTCGCCGTTCACCTCCGCCGCCTGGATCTGGGCCCGATAGTCGAAGTTCTCATCGAGCACCGTACCCGCCATGTTGACCAGGCCGTTCGCGAACGAGGTAATCGGAGTGCCGACAGCAATCTGGTTCGGCAGATCATTGTATCCGTCGGTGAAGATGTGGTCGCGACCTCCAATCGTGTTCGATGTCGTGTTGATGCCGAAGTCCCACACGACACCGAACTCGCGCGAGAATTCGAGACCCGCTTCGACGATCTTCGATTCGATCATGACCTGGGGCGTCATGGTGTCGACGGCCTTCACCAACGCGGTGGCCTCGTCGATCACGGACGGAATGTCCTTGATGATCAGCGTATTGGTGCGATTGTCGGTGTTCACCGATCCGCGCTCCGTCAGCAGCTGCGAGATCATCTTCGATACGTCCTTGACGTCCGCGTAGTTCACCGGCTGGAGCTTGACCGCCAGATCCTCGAGCTTCTCCTTGGCGCGGCGCTCCTGCAGCCGGAGCTCCTCTTCCTGCGCGAGAACGTCCGCAGCCGCGATGCGAAGCACGTTGCCGATCCGCGCGAAGCCAAGGCCCTTGGTGAGCAGGATCACGTCCAGGGCCTGATCCCAGGGAACATCGATCAGGCGAATCGTGACCGCGCCCTTCACCTCGTCGCCGGCGATCACGTTGAGGTCGGAGACCTCGGCGATCAGCCGCAACACGTCGGCGATGTCCACTTCCTTGAAGTCGAGCGAGATTCGGCGGCCGCTGTATTCCTTGCCGTCCATGAGGCCGCCCTCGTTGAGGATCGAGATCGATGCGGGCGCATCCATGCCGGCGGGCGCCGCTGTCGGCTGCGCCATCGCGAGGCTCGGTACCGGCACCGACGCGGTCGGCGGCGCGATGGCCGCCGGAGCTGCCGTCATGATCGGCTCCTGCTCCGTGTCGAACACCTGGGGCGTCATCCCGGCCGCAGCCTCTGCCTCGGCCAGCTCGGCGCTGCCCGAATTTGCGCCCAGCGCGCGCGTCCCGCCGTCCAGCTGGACGACCGCCTGCTCCCGGTCCTTCACGATCGGCGGCGTCGCCGCCACTCCGCCAGAGCGCGGGAAATCCAGCACCAGCAGAGCGCCGCGCCGCGAAATCACGGGCTTCAGGTGGGCCGCCCGCTTCACGACCACGCGCACCTCCGGTCGCGGCACGTCGGGTTGATCGAACGCCGTGACCAGCGAAACCGGCCCGCCCGGATCCGGTGCGATGCGCACCGCGGCCTCGGGATCGATGACCGCGTTCTCCACGCTCAACACGATCGTCTCGGGATCGGGCTCGTAGATCAGGTAATCGACCGGGTGCTCGCTGAGCACGACCACGCGATCCAGGTCGTCCTGCATGTCGAACTCGACGCCGTAGATCGTCACGACACTTGCGTCGAGCACACGCGCCACCGGCTCGATGCCAACCGGAACCATCTCGCTGTCCGCCGGCGCAGTCTCTCCCGCACTCTTCGGCGCGGAAGCAAGCGCGGCGCCAGCGGGCGCATCGCCTGTCGCATCGGCGACCGCCTCGGCGAGCGCGTCCCCGCCACCGAGGGCGACGATCAGACCGTTTCGCACAGGCACCACCTGGCGCTCCGAAAACGGCTCCGCGAGCGATCCACCGTCGATCACCACGCGAACCTTGTCCGGATGGGCACCGACGCGAATCGAGCTCGCCCGAGGAGAATTCACGGCCACGCGCGGCGTCTTTACGCTGCTGACCATGTCCGGCAGGTCGACGACGAGTCGCGCCGGATCTTCCAGCGTGAACGTGACCGCGCTCTCCACGGTGCCGTCTCCGATCAGATGGATCAGCAGGCCCTCACCAACCTCGCTGACCTCCACACCCTCGAGCGTCTTGGCGGGCGCAGCCGGCATCGGCTCAGCCGCGACCTCGACATCCATTTCATCGAGCGAGCTGTCGCTGGCCACCATCTCCCAGGGATCTGCATCCTGGGCGACGGCGCTGTCCCCGTCCAGGGGCTCCTCGTCGAGAGATGCCATCTCCGAGAGCGGCATGATCTCGATGACGAGCGCGCCCATTTCGGTTCGCACCTCGTAATCGGCGGGAGCCGCGAGCGAGATTTCGACGCGCGTCATCAGCTCGCCACCGCCCGTCGAGAAGGGTGCAATGGCAATCTCTTCGATGGCGCCGTCATAGACAGCCACCGGATCGCGAAGCGCGGCGTCTTCTACGCCTGCGATATCCACGATCACCCGGTCTGGGTCGCTCTGCTGAAAGGCCGTGAAGACCGGACCCTCCAGGCCGAGCAGCCGGACCGTCGACATCCCGGAGTCCGACTCGACGACGACGTCGTCGATGGCGTTCGTTCCGGCGGCAGATTCTGCTTGGCCGGTCGTCGAACTCGCGCACGCAAAGATTCCGGCCGCAGTGATCGCGCTCAACGAAAGCACGCCCACAAGGCGGAATCGATCGGTTATGGATCCCAGCATCGAACTCATCCCCCCTCGTTCCGACGCATGCGCATCTCGATGTCCTTGGTCGTTTCTTGGCCGAGATAATCCACGTAGGTTTCCTTGACGATCATCAAACCGTCATCGATCGAGATCACCCGGCCCTCGTTTCGACCGATTCGAGAGCCTTCACCAACGATGTAACTCATGCCCGACGGGTCCTGGACCAGCGCCCGGGCTGTTCCTGTCTTCCACACCACCGCAACCAGAGAGAATTGACCCAGGTCGAACTGCTCCAGCGGCCCATGGAGCTCTTGCTCGCGCAAGCGATCGGGGCGCTCCCAGGTGAAGTTCCGGAAGGGATCGCGCTTCCCGGTCGGGTCGTAGACGTAGTTGCTTCCGACAGCTCCGAAGCTCGCTTCGCTCGCGCCCGCTGTGCTTGCGCCAATTGCCGGCGCGACCCGCGGAGCCGCCGTGGGCTTGTTGGCCTGGTTCTTTGCAACCCTTGCCTTGAGCGCTTCGCGTTGCTCGGTGAAATCCGCCGTGCTCGGCCCCGGGGCGCTCTTCTCGCAGCCCAGGGCAGCGACCAGGGTGAACCACAGTGCGACCATCGCGAATCTCACGGCTCCTCTCCGTGCCAGCATCGCCAAAACCCCTCAGCTCTTGCCCACGAACCGGAAGGTCGTGGCCGTGCCGGAAACCTTGAGCCAGGTGCCTTCGAGCGACTCTCTCGACACCTCCATCTTGAGCGAACCCATATTCACGATTCGGGGCAGCTTGGACATCAGATCGAAGAAGCGGGCAATGTCGTGATACGCTCCCGACAGCTCGATTGAGATGGGAACTTCTGCGTAGAAATCGTGAAGCACTTCATCCTGCCGGCGGAACGAGCTGATCTCCACGCCCGCGGTCTTGCCCAGATTCGTGATGTCCGTCAGGAGAACCTCGAGCTGCTTCTCGTTCGGGAGCTGCCGGAGCGCCGCATTCAGCTTCACCTCGAGATCTGCGATCTCGCTTTCGAACGCCGCGATGTTCGCCGCAATCGAGCGCACCTCGCTCAAGCGCCGCTGCAACTTCGTCTCCTCGAGATGAAGATTTTCGCGCTGCGTGGCGAGGTGCTCATACACCAGGAAGTAGTAGAGTGCGCAGACGAGCGCGGCTGTCCCCAGCATGATGGCCGTACGGGCGCCGCGCGGAAGCTTCCCGAATCGCTCCAGCAGGTCTTGAGCTTGCGCTGATACTTCCATCGTTGAGCCTCTTTCCTAGCCTTTGACGGCCGGCTTCGGCGCCACCAGCACCGCATGAATTCGGAACGTGACGGTCTTCAATCCGTCCGCTCCACTCCCGAGCTCCGTGCTGTCGAGCTCGACCTGATCGAAATAGGGAGATTCTCCCAGGGCCGTCAGAAACACGGCGACGAGCTCGTTGTCCAGGCTCTCGCCCTTCAACTCGATCGTGGAGCCCTTCGCCTGCAAGCTCGTCAACCAGAGGCGCTCGGGCGAGTGGATGGCGAGCTCGTCCATGACGCGGACCGGACCGCTGCGGGCTCGGTCCAACCCATCGATGACATCGATCTTCTTCTCGAGGCCCGCCTTCTTCTTCCGGAAGGCATCCACCTGCTCGAGCTGCGGCTTGAACTGGTCGATGTCGCGCTGCATCTGGCTGACGCGGAGCTTCGTCTGCGAGATTTGCTCGGAGATGCGCGAGTGCGCGAACCCGATTCCCGCGGCCGTCACGAGCATCACGAGCGCGAGCTGCATCACGTACTGGCGCAGATTCGCCTTGCGACGCGCTTCGCGAACCGGGAGTAGATTGATGTGGATCATCGCAGGTCCGCCTGGCGAAGGGCGAGGCCGACGCCAACGCCCAGAGCAGGAGCAATCGAGTCGAGGTAATCCTGGTCCAGCCTCGAGTTGGGCAGCATCCGAGAGAGCGGATTCAGTGTTTCCACCGCGAGACCCGTGCGCTCGTGGAAGGCGGCCTCGAATCCCGCCACCTTGGCGGAGCCGCCCGAGAGGTAGACCTTTCTGATCCGACTGTCGGCAGTCGTGGCGGCGTAGAAGTCGAGCGATCGACTGATTTCACCGATCACGGTCTCCGTCACGCTCTGCATCGCCTGCTCCACCTCCTGGGGCACGACATCCTGACTGTCGGTTCCCTGCCCCCCGAGCTTGATGCGCTCGGCCTCTTCGAAGCTGATGGAGAGAGCCTTCTGGATCTCCTCGGTGTATTGATTGCCGGCCGTCGTGATATCGCGCGTGAAGCAGGGGACGCCGCCCGCCATGACGTTGATATTCACGACCTGCGCACCGATGTTGACCAGGGCGATGACGTCGTCCGGGGCGATGTCGTAGTTGGCCTCGAACGCGTTCTCGACAGCAAATGCCGCGACGTCCACGGCCACCGGGGTGAGGCCGGCCTCGCCGATCACCTGGACGTAGTCGTCGATGAGATCCTTCTTCGCAGCGACCAGCAGGACATCCATCTGGCCTTCGCCCTCGGAGGTCTCGAGGATCTGGAAGTCGAGATTCACCTCGTTGACGTCGAACGGGATGTACTGCTCCGCCTCCCAGCGGATCTGCTCTTCGAGCTCGTCGCGCGTCATTTGCGGCAGGCTGACCTTCTTGACGATCACCGAGTGTCCGCAGACCGCTGCGGCAACGTTCTTCGTCTTGATCTTGGCGTTCTCGATTGCTTCCGTGATCGCTTCCGTGATGGCACTCGAGTTCAGGAATGCGCCCTGCACGATGGCTTCGGGCGGTACCTGCGCGATGCCCAGGTGGGTGAGCTCGAAGCCCTTCCCCTTGCCTTTCAGGGCGAGCTCGATCGCCTTCACCGAAGAGGATCCGACGTCGAGCCCGACGATCGACTTGGCATTGAAGCTGGGAAACCTGATCTTCACTCTCGCAGCCTCCCCCCGGCAACGCTCCGCGCGCTAGGAGATATCGGTTCCGTTTCGCATCGAATCCGCGAGCGGAAGGGCGTTCACCCTCCCCCCGAACACACGATCCTTGTCGCTGATGCGCAGCCCCAACGCGAGGAGGACCTTTCGCTTGGTATCGAGCCGGCAGGGCCGACCCGCTTCCAATCGATCGATCGTGAGCGTCGAGAGCCCCGCCTTCCGTGCCAGCTCGGCCTTGCTCATCATCAGCGCTTCACGAAAGCGCTGCACGTTGTTGCTCGGCACCATCCCCTCCGCCAGCGACTGGTTCCAGATTCGAGATCGTCCGGATGAACCTTCGTGAATATCGGCGACTGCTTACGCAGACTTGAGCAGCGCTTACAGCCCCTTACCGGCAATCGACACCTCTTCCAGAAGCGGCGAAATCGGCTCTCGAGGCGGCAACTCATCGGCAACACGCGGCGGGAGCGAAGGCGCGGGCTGTGGATCCGGCCGGGGCGCTCAGATGGGATCTGGAACTCGCCGATACGCCCGGCTGATGCCGGCGCACATCCTCGTCGTGGAGCCCGATGGGCGACTCCGGGAGAGCCTCGAGCTCCTGGTCCGCAGCGATGGGCACGAGGTGATGGGGGCGGCCAACGCGGCGGAGGCAAGAGCCGCGCTGGAGGCGCGATGCTTCGACCTGATCCTCTGCGATGCGTTCTTGCCGGACACCGACGGAGACACCGCGTTCCTGCGCTGGTGCACGCGTGCGGTGCCCTTCACCACGCTCATCGCCACGGCCGAGTCGAGCAAGGACGAGCACGTGCAAGAAGCGAGGCGTGCAGGGGCGTACGACTACCTGAGCAAGCCCTTCCTTGCGGCGCCGACCCTGCTCGCCGTGCGCCGGGCGGAGGAGCGCGAGGAAATCCGGCGAGCCCGTTTCCTGCTCGCGCGTGAGCTCCAGCACGTCGTGGAAGAGTGCCCCATCGTGGCGGCCTCACCGGCGATGATCGAGCTGCTCGAGCGAACCGATCACGTCGCGGCGCTGCATGCGCCGGCCCTGTTGCTGGGAGAGCGCGGCTCGGGCAAGGACGCTCTCGCGCGCGTGATTCACGCCCAATCGACCCGCCGCGGCGCGCCCTTCGTGAGGATCGACTGCAGGAACACCCCCCCGGATCGGCTCGAGCGCTCCCTGTTCGAGTCGCCGCCATCCATGTCGCACGGCAGAATCCTCCCCGCCAGGGGCCTGCTCCGGGAGGCCTCCGCGGGCACGGTCTACATCGCAGGCATCGAAGCAGCTCCTCCGCGCGTTCACGAGCGGCTCCTCGCGGTTCTCGGCGGACCCCCCAGCGCAGTCCAAGGACGCCGCGACTCGCCGGCTTCCACGGCGCGCCTTCTGGCCTCGAGCGAAGTCGACCTCGAGGCCAGCGCGTCGATCGGGGAATTCTCCCGCGATCTCCTGGCACGATTCGCCGCCGCACGCCTCAGCGTGCCGCCCCTGCGCGCGCGCCGGCACGACATTCCCCTGCTCGTCGACCACTTCTTCGAGCGCGCCTGCCAGCAGCACGCCAAGCGCCTGCGCGACGTGTCGGACGAGGCGCTCGAGTGTCTGACGGCCTACCCGTGGCCCGGAAACATTCCGGAGCTACGCGGCGTCATCGAGCGCGCGGTGCTGCTCGCCGGCCGAGAGCGACTCACGCGCAGCGACCTCCCTGAAGAGCTGCGAAACGCCTCCGCGCACGATGTCGCGACCCGCGCGCCCGATCTCGGCATGCGGCGGGCTCGCAAGCACCTCGAAGCCGATTTGATTCGCCGCGCGCTTCGCGAGACGGCGGGCAATCGCACGCACGCCGCTCGCTTGCTCCAGATCAGCCACCGGGCCCTGCTCTACAAGATCAAGGAACACCGGATTCGCGACTGAGCCGCGCCCCTGCAACGCGCCGCGTCGCCGAGCGCTCAGGCCTCGCCGTCCTCGATTTGCTCGAGTCCGAGCTTCTCGAGGCGATAACGGAAGGAGCGGAAAGAGATGCCAAGGCGCTGGGCCGCGCGCTTCTTGACCCCCCCGGTCAGTCGCAGCGCCTCGAGCAGGAGATTCTTCTCGAAATCGCGCATCAGCGCGTCGAGATCCACACCTCCTTCGGGAATTCGCGCAGCGCCACCATTTTCGCGCGCGTTCAAGACGGTCGGCGGCAACACATCCAAATCGATGATCTCCTCGCGGCCGAGCGCCACGGCCCGCTCGATGACGTTTTCCAGCTCGCGAACGTTTCCCGGAAACTCATATTCCATCAGCTTGCCGAGAACCGCGGCGCTCACGTCTCTCACGGGCTTGCCGAGATCTCCTGCATACTTGTCGATGAAGTGCCGGATCAGCAGCGGAATGTCATCGCGACGCTCCCGAAGCGGCGGCATGGGAATCTCGATCACGTTCAATCGATAGTAGAGATCCTCGCGGAAGCGCCCGTGCGCCACTTCGTCCTCAAGCTTTCGATTCGTTGCAGCTACGATCCGCGCGTCGAATCGGATGTCGCTGGTCCCGCCCACGCGGCGAAAGGACCGCTCCTGGATCACGCGAAGCAGCTTGACCTGCAGCGGAAGCGTGAGCTCTCCGATCTCATCCAGGAAGACCGTTCCGCCTTCCGCGACCTCGAACAACCCCGTCTTGTTCTGCACGGCGCCCGTGAATGCGCCCTTCACGTGACCGAACAGCTCGGATTCGAGGAGATTTTCCGGAATCGCCCCGCAATTCACCGCGACGAACGGTCTTTCGCGCCGCTCTCCGCCAGCGTGAATCGCCCGCGCCACCATCTCCTTTCCCGTTCCGCTCTCTCCGCTCACGAGAACATTCGCGCGGCTGTCTGCCACCTGGGAGACGAAATCGAAGACCCGCCGCATCGCTGCGCTGTTGCCGATGATGGATTTGTCACGGCTGCGGCTGCGCAGCTCGCTGCGAAGGCGCCGATTCTCGCTCGAGAGCGCCTTCTTCTCGAGCGCTTTCTCCACGACGATGCGAATCTCGTCCACCTTGAAGGGCTTGGTGATATAGTCGTAGGCGCCCTCCTTCATGGCCATGATCGCCGTTTCCGTGCTGGCAAACGCGGTCATGACGATCAGCACCGTATCGGGGGCAGCGGTCTGCGCGGCGCGCAGCAGGTCGATCCCCGAGCGCTTCGGCATCTTGATATCGGTGATGACGACGTCGAACTCGTCGCTCTCGAGGTGCAACAACGCCGTATCCACGTCACCCGCGGTCACCGCCTCGTATCCCTCGCTCCTGAAGAAGATCTCCAGGAACTCCTGCATGCTCCTCTCGTCGTCGACCACGAGGATCCGCGCCTTCGCGCTCATGCCGCCTCCATGCAGGGCAGTCGTACGCATACCAGAGTCGACCAGCCCCCGACCCCCGAGTCCAGCCGCACCGTGCCTCCGTGGCTCTCGACGATCCGGTGGACGGTGGCCAAACCGAGACCAGAGCCATTCGGGCGCGTCGTAAAGAACGGATCGAAGACTCGATCCATCACGTCCGATGAAATTCCAGAACCTTGGTCCATGACCGCAATCTCGACCCAGCTCGCCTTCTCATCACGCCCCATTCGGTTGCCGGAATCGCTGCCTTGAGTCGACGCCTCCACGCTGCGCCGGGCTGCGATACGCAGGATGCCCCCTTCGGGCATGGCCTGGGCACCGTTGAGGATGAGATTCCACAGCACCTGGCGCAGCTGCTCCGAATCGGCACGGGCCGCAAGGCTGTCCTCGATCTCCAGCTCGACCCGAATGTTGGCCGGCCGAGCCGATTCGAACATTTCGAGCACATCGGAGACGACCTTCGAGATCTCCACCCTTTCGGGGTGCGCCCGTTCGGGGCGAGCGAACTGCAGGAAATCGGTGATCAGATGATTCAAGCGGTCCACTTCCCGCTCCACGATCTCCATCAGCGGCTTCGACTCCTCCGTCGTGCCGCCCACGTAGTCCCGCAAGACCTGGATAGCTCCCGAGATGGCAGCCAGCGGATTCCGGATCTCGTGCGCGATGCTCGCCGACAGCTCCCCGATTGCCGCCAGGCGCTCGGAGCGGCGCAGCTCCCG
>JAOUNA010000098.1 GCA_029881215.1 Myxococcales bacterium
CGCGCCAGGAACGGCGCGATCTCGGCGCGCTCGGCGGCGAGTGCGGCCTCTTCGCGCGAGTAGTCGCGAATGGCGACGGGCACGAGCGCTTCGACCTGGTCGCTGGCGGCCAGCAGGTTGTACATGATCGACGCGTGCGAGTGCGTGAAGCCCTCGTAGGCCTCGCGCAGGTCGAAGTGCGCGTCGATGTGCAGCACCCCGCAGGAGCCGTGATGCGCGAGCTGCGCCAGCATCGCTCCGAGCGGGCTGGAGTGGTCGCCGCCGAAGACTCCCACCGACTTGCCCGCAGCGAGCAGGCGGCTCACCTCCTCCTCGAGCTCGCGGTTGAGTCGCTCCGAGGCCCGGTTGACCCCTGCCAGCTTCGCCCCGAGCTCGGGCGTCAGCCGGGCTCGCGCCGCGAGGATCGCGCTGGCGTCGCGGCAGGCGTGCGCGTTGAGCGCGATCCAATCCTCGCGGAGCGGTGCCAGCGCCGCTTGCTCGTCGAAGTCGGCATCGAGGAAGGGATCGTAGACGTCGAGCTGATGGGAGGCGGCCGCGATCGCCGCCGGAGCCGCGGAGGTGCCGCGCCCGTAGGAGACGGTGGGCTCCCACGGAACGCCCACGACGACCACGTCCGCGTCCGCGACGCGCGTGTCCGCGCCGAACAGGCCCGCGTCGGCGGGCGGCGGAAGCTCTCCTCGCGTAGGCATGGGTCCGCAATCTATAGCACCCGCGCCGCGCGCGGACGCGGATGCGGCTCGCGCGGCACGCCCGCGGGCGGCGCCGCGCTCAGAGGCGCCGCAGCCGGGGGATCCACAGCGCGGCCAGGGCCGCGACGCCGAGCAGCGCTGCGCCGTGGATCTGCAGCGCGGTGCCGGCGCCGAAGTGCGCCGCGAGCGTGCCCATCTGCAGATTTCCGAGCGGCGCGACGCCGATCGCGAGCGACCAGGCGCCCATGGCGCGGCCGCGCAGCGCGTCGGGGACGCAGGCTTGCATCATGCCCTGGTTGAGCACGTCCACACCCGACTCGAGCGCGCCGAGGCACAGCACGGCGAGTGCACAGGCGAGCAGCGTGGGTGCGGATGCGAAGAAGATCAAGCTCACACCGAAGCCGAAGATCACGCACAGGTAGGCGCGGCCGCGCCGCAGGTCGATCGTCCAGGCGAGCGCGATGCCCGCGGCCAATCCGCCGAGGGCGCGCGCCGCGTTCAAGTAGCTCAGCCCTTCCGCGTCCATGCCGAGGCGCTGCGTGGCCACCTCCGGCAGCGCCGTCCAGTAGGAGAACGCGAAGATCTCGACCGAAACCGCGACGAGGATGAGCGCGAGCAGCGTGCGATTGGTGCGCAGCTCCGTCGCCGACTCGCGGAGGGTCTCCCGCAACGAGCTCGTCCGCATTCCGCGGGAGAGCCCGGGCGTGCGCAGTCCGCCGAGCACCAGGAAGGCCGTGCAATTCGATCCGGACAGCAGCAGGCAGGCCCCCGCGGCGCCGGCGCGCTCGATGACGAAGCCCGCTGCCAGCGCGCCGAGCAGCTCGCCGCTGCGCGCCGCCACGTGAAGCAGGCCCAGGCCGGACACCACGTGTTGGTTTCCCACGAGGTCGTGGATGTAGGCGGCGCGTACCGGGAAGTACATCGCGAAGGCGCATCCGGAGACGAACGTCAGCGCGTAGATGTGCCACAAGGCGATCGCGCCGGACGCGACGAGCAGCGCGAAGATGCCGAAGTCGAGCGCGAACAGGGCCTCGATCCAGCGCAGCAGCACGCGCCGGTCGATGCGGTCGGAGAGCGTGCCGGCCGCGAGGCCGACCGGGGCGAGGGGCAGGAAGTGGATCGCGTAGAGCGTGCCGACGCCCAGCGACGAGCCCGTCATCGTGTAGACGAGCCAGCCCTCCACCACCATCTGGCCGCCCATCGAGACGGCGGCGAGCGCGGAGTCGCCGGCCATCCGCCACAGATCCGGCTGTCGCAGGTCGAGGCGTCTCGCTGTCGCAGCGCTCAAGACGCGCGGGAGGTCAGGGCGCGCACGTCCTGCTCGTCCTCGTCCAGATGGTCCGCGATGGCCGTGCCGATGCGATCGCGCTCGATCAGGAAGGTGTCGTGTCCGTACGGCGCGTCGAGCTCGAGATAGCGCACGTCCGCGCCGTTCTTCTCCAGCAGCCGGGCCAGCTCGCGCTGCTGCCAGACCGGGAAGAGCAGGTCCGAGCGGACGCCGATCACGAGCGACGGGCAGCCGATGCGCTCGATCGGCGCCGTGCCCCGGGCGTCCGGCGCCAGCAGATCGAACAGATCCATGGCCTTCGAGATGTAGAGATAGGAGTTGGCGTCGTACTGCAGGCAGAACTTCTCGCCCTGGTGAACCAGATAGCTCTCCACCTGGAAGTCCTCGCCGAGCCGCGGCGGCCCCGCGCCGCTGCGCTCGCGCCCGAAGCGCTTCTCCCACTCGGGCCCCGAGCGGTAGGTGATGGTTCCGATCTCCCGCGCCACCTTCTGGCCGCGGTGCGGGAACGCGATGCCGTAGTAGCGGCCCTCGCGCCAATCCGGGTCGTTCATCACGGCCTGTCGCTGCACGAAGCGCAGGGCGATCGACTGCGGCGAAGACTGCGCGGTGGCCGAAATGCTGACGATGCGCTGTACGCGCTCCGGCGCCAGCGCCGCGAGCTGCAGTGATTGCATGCCGCCGAGGGAGGCGCCGATCGACGCGTGCAGTCTCTCGATCCCCAGGTGGTCGAGCAGGCGCAGCTGGGCGCGGACCATGTCGGCGACGGTGACGATGGGAAAGTCGAGTGCGTACGGCTCCCCGGTCTCGGGATTGCGGGACGCGGGTCCGCTGCTTCCGAAACATCCGCCCAGCAGGTTGGTGCACACCACGTGGTAGCGGTCGGTGTCGAGTGGAGCGCCCGGCCCGATGAACTGCTCCCACCAGCCGGGTGCGCGGTTGCGCGCGTGGCTGCGTGCGTGGGAGGAGGCGGAGAGTCCCGTGTGCAGCAGCACGGTGTTGTCCCGGGCGCGGCTCCGCTTGCCCCAGGTCTCGTAGGCGAGGGTCAGTTCGGGCAGCGCGCCTCCCGACTCGCAGGGGAAGGGCTCGTCGCTGTGGAACACTGCGTAGCCGGAGGCGACCCGATCGTAGGTCGGCTCCGGCCCATCGGGGATGATGCGTCTCGCCATGGACCTCGACCGTTCGGGGCTCGCCAGCATAACCCGGGCGCGCGGACTCTCGCGCGCTTCTTTGCGAGGCGTTTCGCAGGGGCGCGAGCCGCGCGTGGGGGCACGCTCTTCCCCGTGGGGCCGCGCGTCGTGCGGTGTCGGCTCAGCGGGTGCCGCACTCTGCGTCGGGCGCGCTGCGCCCGAGCCGCGCGGCGTCGAGCTTCTCGCGCACCCTGGCATCGGCGATGCGGAAGGGCGCGACGCCCTTGGCGTCGGCTTCGCGCAGGATGCCGCGCAGCCGCTCCGCGATGGCCGCGATGCTCTCCATCACGGCGTCCGGCTCGTAGTCGCCGGCGAGCTCGGCGGCCACGTTGAGCATGCCCCCCGCATTGATCACGTAGTCGGGCACGAAGAGCACGCCCCGCTCGGCGAGGCGATCGCCGTGCTTGGGTTGCGCGAGCTGGTTGTTCGCCGCACCCGCGACGATGCTGGCGCGCAGCGCGCAGGTGGCGGCGTCGTCGAGCACGCCGCCCAGCGCGCACGGCGCGAAGACGTCCATCTCCTCCGCGAGGAGATCTTCCGGGTGGACCGCGCGCGCGCCAAAGGCGGCCACCGCCGCGGCGGCGGCGGCGGGATTCCGGTCGGCGACGATCAGCTCCGCGTTCTCCTCGTGCAGCAGTCGGCACAGGTGCGCGCCGACGGCGCCCACGCCTTGCACGGCGACCCGCAGTCCATCGAGCGCGCTCCTGCCCAGGCGGTGTTCCACGGCCACGCGCATGCCGATGAGCACGCCCTGTGCGGTGAAAGGGGAGGGGTCGCCCCCCGCTCCCCCGCGGTTGGAGACGCCCGCGACGTGGCGCGTCTCGCGCGCCACGATCTCGATGTCGCGCACGCCGATGCCCATGTCCTCGGCGACCACATAGCGCCCGCCCAGGGCGTCGACGCAGCGACCGAAAGCGCGCAGCAGCGCCTCGGATTTGTCGCTGCTCGGGTCGCCCAGGATCACCGACTTGCCACCGCCGAGGGGCAGCTCCGCCATGGCGTTCTTGTAGGTCATGGCGCGCGAGAGGCGCAGCGCGTCGCGGATGGCGTCGTCCTCGAACGCGTAGCGCCGCATGCGGCAGCCGCCCACGGCGGGCCCCAGCGTGGTGTCGTGGATCGCGATGATGGCGGAGAGCCCCGAACAGCCGTCCCGACAGAAGACGACCTGCTCGTGCTCGGCGAAATCTTCGGAATCAAAGAGGCTCACGCTCGATCTCTTTCTCGAACGCACCGTTCTCCCGTTGGTCGGCCTGCGCGTGTTCGTGCTTGAGGAAGTCGTCGAGGAGGCTCTTCTCCTGCCGTTTCACGCGCTCGCAATGGGCCCGCTTGACGGCGGCGAAGCCGCGGATTTCGAGGGGCAGCGCTGCGATACGAATCGCCAGCGCGTGATTCGCCGGGCTGAGGGATGCGAGCAGGGTGGTCAGCATCGCCTCGTACTCCGCGACGAGCCGCCGCTCCATGCGCCGCTCCCGCGTGTGGCCAAAGGGGTCAAAGGCGGTTCCGCGCAGCGCGCGCGCCCGGGCGAGGAGCTTCAGCGCAGGGAAGATCCAGGGACCGTAGATGCGTTTGCGCGGGCGGCCCGTCAGCGGATCGCGTCTGGCGAAGAGCGGAGGCGCCAGGTGGAGTTCGACGCGATAGCCCGGCTCGAGCTGCGCGTCGAGCTTCTCGCGGAAGGCGCCGTCGGTGTAGAGCCGCGCCACCTCGTATTCGTCCTTGTAGGCGAGGAGCTTGTAGTAGCTGCGCGCCACCGCTTCCGCGAGCGCTTCGCAGCCCGGCCGCGCGCGGGTCTCGGCCGCGCGCACGGCGTCGAGTGCGCTGCGGTAGCGGCGGGCGAGCGCCTCGCCCTGGTAACGCGCCAGCGACTGCGCCCGGTGTTCGATCAGGGCGTCGAGCGAGCGCGGCGCGTTCGCGTCCACCGCGACGGACAGTCCGATGCGGCGGCGCAAGGCGGCCGGGTCGTGGGCGGCGCGGCGCCCCCAGCGGAAGGCGCGGAGATTGAGATCCACCGCCATGCGATTGAGCTCGATGGCCCGTTCGATTGCCTCGGGGCTCAGCGGCACCAGCCCCTTCTGGTAGGCGTAGCCGAGCATGAACACGTTGGCGGCGACACCATCGCCGAGCAGGCGTGTTGCGATGCCGGTTGCATCGATCGGGTCGATGGATCTCGAGTATTCGTGAATCAGCGTCAGGAAGCGCGTCGGGTCGTAGTCCACGTCGTTGTTCAAGACGAACTCGGCGGTGGGCACCACGTGCGTGTTGACCACGCAGCGCGTCGTCTCGGCGTCGAGCTTGACGATGGCGTCGCGACTCGCCGCCACCACGAGGTCGCAGGCGAGCAGCGCGTGCGCCTTTCCGGTCGGAATGCGCGGCGTGTGAATCGCCGCGGAGGTGCGGCCGATGCGCACGTGCGAGAAGACCGCGCCTCCCTTCTGGGCGAGGCCGGTCATGTCGAGCACCGTGCTGGCCTTGCCTTCCAGGTGGGCCGCCATGCCGATCAGGGCGCCGAGCGTGACGACGCCGGTTCCGCCGATGCCCGTGATCACGAGGTTCCACGGCGCATCCAGTGCGGGGGGCACCGCGAGCGGCACATCCTCCGCGCTGGCGCCTTCGTCCTCGCCCGCGTCGAGCGCGGATCGCAGCCGGGCGCGGCGCACGCTGACGAAGGCGGGACACAGGCCGCTCAGACACGCGTAATCCCGATTGCAGCTCGTCTGGTTGATCGTGCGCTTGCGCCCGAAGGCGGTCTCGATCGGCTCGACCGACACACAGTTGGACTGCACGCTGCAATCTCCGCAGCCCTCGCAGACCGCGTCGTTGATGAAGATGCGGCGCTCCGGCTGCGGCGCGAGACCGCGCTTGCGCCGGCGGCGCAGCTCCGCGGCGCAGATCTGATCGTAGACGAGGACGCTGCAGCCTCGGATCTCGCGCAGCTCGCGCTGCACGGCATCCAGGGCCTCGCGCGCGTGCACGGTGGTGCCCGGCGCGAACGCCGCATCCGTCGGGTACTTCGCCGGCTGATCGGTTACGACGGCGATGCGCCGCACGCCTTCGGCGGCGAGCTGGCGCGTGAGCTGTGGAACCGAGAGGGCGCCGTCGAGCGCCTGGCCCCCCGTCATTGCCACCGCGTCGTTGAAGAGGATCTTGTAGGTGATGTTGACGCCGGCGGCGACGGCGGCGCGGATCGCGAGCAGCCCGGAGTGGAAATAGGTGCCGTCGCCGAGGTTCGCGAACACGTGGGTTTCGTCGCTGAAGGGCGCCTGGCCGATCCACTGGGCGCCTTCGCCGCCCATCTGCGAGAAGGCCTCCGTGTTCCGGTCCATCCAGCGAACCATGTAGTGACAGCCGATGCCGGCGAGACCTCGGCTGCCCTCGGGCAGCTTCGTGGACAGATTGTGCGGACATCCCGAGCAGAAGAAGGGCACGCGCGTCTGCACGTGGGCGGCGGCGTCGAGCGCTCGCTGTCCCTTGCGCAGCGCTCTGATCCGGTTGCGGACGCGCTCGCTCTGCAGTCGCTCGGGCAGGCGCCGCGCGATGGCCAGCGCGATCAGCCCGGGCGATAGCGCGCCCGTGGCCGACAGCAGCGGCGCGCCGCGGTCGTCCGACTTGCCGACCACGCGGGGTCGGGCATCGCCGGCGTGGAAGAGGAACTGCTTGATCTGATCTTCGATGAGGCCGCGCTTCTCTTCCACGACGAGAATTTCCTCGAGCCCCTGCGCGAACGCGAGGATGCCCTCGCGTTCGAGCGGCCAGGACATGCCCACCTTGTAGACGCGCAGGCCGAGCGCTCGGGCGTCGATGCCGAGATCTTCGAGCGACTGACACAGATCGAGGTAGGACTTTCCCGTCGTCACGATGCCGAGCCACGCATCGGGTGTGTCGATCATCGTCCGATCCAGACGGTTGGCGCGCCCGAAGGCGAGCGCCGCCTCGATGCGGTGGAGCTGGACGAGCCGCTCGAGCTCGAGGGGCGGCACGGCCGGTCGATGATGCAGCCCGCCGGGCGGTGCCTGGTAGTCGCGGGGCAGCGCGATCGTTACGCGGTGGGCGTCGGCCTCGACCGTCGCGGAGCTGTCCATGGTGTCTGCGAGCGCCACCATGCCGACCCAGCAGCCGGCGAAGCGGGACAGCGCCCAGCCGTAGAGCCCGTAATCCAGCACCTCTTGCACGCCGGAGGGATTCAGCACGGGGATGCCCCAGTCCACGAAGGCGTACTCGCTCTGACTCGGGAGGGTGGATGACTTGCACTCGTGATCGTCGCCCGCGATCACGAGGACGCCCCCGTGCGGCGAGGTGCCCGACGCGTTGCCGTGGCGGATCGCGTCGCCGGAGCGGTCCACGCCGGGTGCCTTGCCGTACCACAGGGCATACACTCCTTGGTGACGGGCGTGGACTGGATCCAGCAGCTGGGTGCCCCACACGGCGGTCGCGGCCAGGTCTTCGTTGATGCCGGGTTGGAAGTGGATGCGATGGCGCTCGAGGTGCGCGCGGGCGCCGGCCAGTTGGAGGTCGAGCGCGCCGAGCGGAGAGCCCCGGTAGCCCGAGACGAAGCCCGCGGTGTCGAGGCCGGCCTCGCGGTCGCGAATCTGCTGCAGCATGGGCAGGCGGACGAGCGCCTGGATGCCCGTCAGGTAGATCTGGCCGTTCCACTCGGTGTACTTGCTGTCCAGGGAGATCGAAGCGATCCCCACGGCTTTCCTCCCGTCGCGCCCCGAGCGGATGCAGGGTAGAGGGGATGCCGGGTCTATCGGCCGGCAGCCCCCTGCACCTTTCGCGCAAATGCCATGCCGCGCTCCCCGGGGCGCGCGGCGCGCGCAGAGATTCTAACCGCTCCGGATGCCGCCTCCGCGCGGCCCGCGCAGGTCCGGTACGGGACGGTGCTCCGCCCCGGACCCTGCGCGATGCGGGCCGCGCCGGCCCCCCGCTCAACGGCTCGGCGCATCCCTCACGGCGTAGAAGACCGGATCGGCGCCGGGCACCGCCTGCGACGCCGGGCGGGGCTCGAGCGGGTCCGCGCTGCGCAGCGCTGCCGTCGATCCGAAGTAGAGCCCGCCGTCCGGTCCGATGGCCGGACTCGCGCCGTCGAGGCTGCCGACCACCGCGACGGACCAGAGCACGCCGAAGCCGCTCGCGTCGAGCCGCAGCGCGTACATGCGTGCCTGCACGGCGCGCCGCAGCAGACCGCCCGCGCTGCCACGGGTGCCCGCGTAGATCGTGCCGTCGCTGTCCAGCGTGACGTCGGTGAAGCCGCCGCTGCCGCGCGGATCCGCGTGTTGCGGATCGAAGCTGGCCCCGATCTCACCCGTGGCCGGGTCGAGGCGGTGCAGGCGACCGCCGCGCGCGCTCGAGTCCTGGGCGTTCGTGGTCGACACGTAGACGTGACGCACCGCGACGTCGTCCTCGTCGAGCGCCAATCCCCCCGCCCCATGCGCCCGGGGGCGATCCGCGGCGAAGCTCGTGGTCCAGGCGAGCCCGCCTCGCTGCCCCTGATCCACCACGGCGAACGCGGCCGGCTTGCGTCCGAACGCGTCCTCGACGAGGCCGGCCACATAGATGCGTCCGTCCACACCGACGGCGAGATCCTGTCCGCTGCGATCGTCGAGGGTCATCTCCCAGATCGGCTCCCCGCTCTCGGCATCCAGCGCGAGCAGGTGCGCTGGATGCCGCGTGTCCGCGCGCAGCGTGATCGCGTAGAGGCGCTTGCCCGAGCGCGAGAGCGCAACCGGAGCCATGAAGGGATTCGGGAGGGAGCCCTGCGCCGGATGTCGCCAGCGCAGCGTACCGTCGCGGTTCACGGCGTAGATGGCGTGGGTCTGATGGCGCACGCGCCCCGGCGGCTCGTCCGACGCCGGCACTCCGTAGGTCGCGAAGACGATGCTGCCGCCCGGCGTGAGCAAGGGGCCGCCGACGATCTGCCCGCCGCTCTCCGGATCGTCGGATCGCGCCGGATCGCCGGTCTGGAAGGACCAGGCGATCGCACCGCTGCGCGGATCGACTGCGTACAGGCGACCGTCGCCGCGGCCGAAGTAGAGGGTGCCGTTGTCCGGGTCGACCGCCGCGCTGCCCTCGACCGTTCCGTTGTAGGCGCTCATGTGCAGGCCCTTGCCGGCGCCGCGGTCCTGGAGCGTGGCCTTGCGACCGGCGAACGCGTAGGCGTACGGCGTGACGCCGGGCCGCACGGGCTCCCAGAGCGGACGTCCGGAGCCGAGCTCCAATCCCACGATGGCGCCGTCGAAGCGGTCCCAGCTCGCGGGGGACTCGCCGTGCTTGCGGATCAGGCCCCAGGTGCCGAAGAACACCCCGTCGCGCGTCACGGTCGGTTCCATGTGGATGCCGAGTCCATCGCTCGCGAGATAGGACCAGGCCACGCGGCCACTCTGCGGCCCTGCGACCTGCGCGCGTCCCGTGCGGCGCGCATTGCCGCCGCGCACGAGCCAACCTTCGGCATCGCCCGACGCCGTATCGGGCACGCCCGCGAACGTGAGGCACAGCGCGAGCGACAGCCAACAGAGTTTGCGAAGAATTCCGAGCCGTTGCCACATATTCCTTTTACCTCAGCTACTTAAGCTTGCCTCTCCCGCCCCTGGGCCGGCCGCGCCGGGGCGCGCCCGACGCGACATTCTACGCGCATCGTACACGGGTGGTGTGCTCCAATCCCGTTGCCGGTTGCCTGCCGGTCCGCTGCGCGTTCGCTCCGGCGCGGGCGCGCTGGCAGCCCCGGGTCCCGCGCTCCTAATCTCCGCGCCGTGTCGGAGCTTCCCAACGAGCGCTTGCGATGCCGCGACGTGGCCGTGCTGCTGCTGGCCGGCCTGCCTTTCTATCTCCGCCTCGATCACACCCTGTGGGGTTCCGAGAGCCGCTGGGTCTTCATCGCCAGCGAGATGCTGACGTCCGGCGACTGGCTCGAGCCGAGCCTGCGCGGAAGCCTGTACTTCGACAAGCCGTTGCTCTCCTACTGGGCGATCGTCTGGCTCGCCCTGCCGTTCGGCGCGGTCAGCGAGACCCTCGCGCGGTTGCCGAGCGCGCTGGCTGGCAGCGCGACGGTGTTGCTCACGGGATGGATGGCCGCCCGGCTGTTCGGACGCCGCTCCGCTGTCTTTGCCGGCGCGATTCTCGCCACCTCGTTCTCCTTCGTCTACTGGTCGCGCAGCACCTCGGCGGATCTGCTGAATCTCTTGTTCATCTGCGCTGCGCTCGCGCTCTACGTGCACTCGATCGCGCGCCTGCGTTCCTGGCACCTCCCGCTCTTCTTCGTGCTCCTCGCCATCGGGGGCCACGCGAAGGGCACGCCGGCGATCATCGTCCCGCTGGCCGTGGCCGGCGCCGATTTCGTCCTCGCGCGCCGCTGGGAGCTGCTGCGCCGCTGGCCGTCGGCGCTGCTCGGCCTGGGGCTCGCCGCCTGCGTCTACGCCGCGCCCTTCCTCGTCTCGTACGCGCACCGCGGCGATTGGCAGCTCTTCGAGCTCATGTGGCGCGAGAACTTCGTGCGCGCCTTCGATCCCTGGGATCACACGGCCAACGTCTTCTACTACTTCTACACGCTCCCCGCCATGTTCCTTCCGTGGAGTTTGTGGCTCTTCGGCGCGCTGGGCTGGGCGTGGTGTCGGCGCGGGCACGATCGCGGGCTGGGCTTCGCGCTCAGTGCTTTCGTGGT
>JAOUNA010000308.1 GCA_029881215.1 Myxococcales bacterium
TGTCGCGCGAGCGCTCGCTGCTCGAACGCTCGGTGGACGCGCGGGTAGCGCGCGCCTTCGCCTCGGCGCTGGCCGCGCAGGAGCTCGTCGACCTCTCCGACGAGCTCGTCGTGGCGAGCGAGGCGCACGTCGAGCGCGTCGTGGACGAGGCCCGCGGGCGGCGCCTTGCCGATGTGGACCGCACGCGTCTGACGCTCGCACTCAACAGGACGCGCATCGACCGCGAGCGCGCCCGCACGCGCTCCGCCGCGGCCCGCATTCGGCTCGCCGCGGCTATGGGCAGCGATCATCCGATCTCCGAGCGCCTGGCCGGCGATCTGTTTCGTGTGAGCGAGCCGCCGCCGCTCGAACGACTGCTCGACGTCGTCGACGCGGCGCCGCGCATGGCGCGCTCGGAAGACGAGGTGGCGCTGCAGCACGCCGTCGTGACGCTCCAGCGCGCGCGGCGCCTTCCGGATGTCTCGGTGATGGCTGGCTATCGCCGCCTCTCGGAAATCGACGCAGACGGCGTCGTGCTCGGCCTGGCCGTGCCGCTGCCCCTCTTCGATCGCAACCAGTCCGAGCTCGAGGCGGCGCGCCACGATCTGGAGGGCGCGATGCGCACGCAGCGCAATGCGCGCCTCCAGCTGCGCGCCGAGCTGGCGCTCGCGCACGAGCACCTGAGTGCCGCGTTCTTCGAGGTGCGCGCTCTCGAAGACGAGCTGCTGCCGGATGCGGAGAAGGCGCTCGAGCAGGCGCAGCGCGCCTACGCGCGCCGCGAGGTGGCGTTGCGCGACGTGCTCAATGCGCGTTCCGTCTTCTACCGAGCGCGCGCCGAGCGGGTGAAGACACTCGAGGCGTATCACCACGCGCTCGCCGATCTGGAGGAGCTCGTGGACACCGGCACCGGGTCGCAGTTGTAGGTTCGCGGCCGAGCGCGTGCACCCGACACGCCAGCGATATCCCCGCGCGACTCAGTAGGCGCTGGCGCTGGAGGACACGTCGCACGGGCCGACGGTGTTGAACAGGTTGGGGATCAGGGAGGTTGGATCGAGAACGCCCGTCGCGGGGCAGGTCAGGAACGGCCCGACCACCCCGGCCGCGGTGTCGCCCGAAGGCTTCACGTAGCCCCAGGTTCTGTACACGCCGTCGCCGTCGAGGTCGGAGCGCGCGCCGATCGTATAGGCGGTGCTGCCGTCCGACGTCACGCCGTACTGGAAGTAGACCTGGCCTTCGGGCACGTACCCCATGGCGTTGAACCCGTGTGCGGCGCCCGGCGCCACGCCCCAGGGCTGTTTCGTCGTGCCCACCGTCGCGGGTGTGGCCGGCATGGCGCTCACGTACACGCTGTACTCCGCGTAGTAGGCCTCGGCCGCCTTCTGGATCGCCGCGATGTTGGTCGCGCCCTCCGCGGCCTTGGAGCGGAGCTGGTAGGAGACCAGCATCGGGATCGCGATCGCCGTCAGCACGCCGACGATGGCGAGCGTCAGCATCAGCTCGATCAGCGTGTATCCCCTTCGCGCGCCGAGTCGGCGTGCGAGCCGGGCTCGGGACAGCGGAGTCCGTCTGGCATCTCTTCGGCGAAGCTGCGCCGATACGTTGAGCGGATACCGGATCATGGCTCTCTCCAGGGGCCCGATCTCGCGAGCCCCGGTCGGCCGCAGCCGGGCGTTCCCGGACGCGACATTGGGCCGAGGTCTCTGGAACCACACTTTTCGGAGCGTCGAGAAGGGGAGTTGAGCTGGTGCGTCCGCGCCTGCAGCTGCGCGTCCCGTTTGACTCTCGATCCCAGGCCATTCCAGTGCGCGCGCGATGTTGCGCCGGGCATGCAATCCGGCCGCCGCGCGGCGCAGGCGCTCGCCAGTGTGCTGCGGAGGCTCAGTGGACGGCGAGATGGCCCTGCGCATACCGAAGCATCAGCTGCCGTCGCTTGTCGAAGAACATGAACTCCGTGATTCCCTGTGCGACGAGCGCCTGCTCGATCGCGCGCCCCGAAGCCTCGCGTTCGGCGCTGGACAGTGCTTCCCATCGGGGCCGCAGCGTTCCCACGAAGGCCGGGCCCTGCCCCTTGCCATTGCGGTAGCCCGACTCGACATACGGAGAGATCTCCGCGAGCTGCCGCGCGGAGAAGAACGCCACCTTGGTATTCTCGTTCCCCGTGAAGTAGAGACTCGCGCCGACCGCAAGGGCGACGGCGCAGGCCGCGCACGCCGCAATCGCACGCCAGCTCGTCGCTCCCAGCTTCACCCGAGCCCTGCGCGGCGCCTTCCTGGCGGCCGCGGAAGCGGCGGGCCTCGGGCGCGCGTAGGCAGCGGGGCCAGACCGCTCGGCATCGCGCTCGAGCCGCCAGGCGTTGAAGTCTTCTTGGGGTTTCTGGAGCAGACGCGTTCGCACCTCGGCAATGCGCCGCGCTTCTTCGTAGGCATCCGCGGACACGAGCTCGGCGGTCTCGGCGCGGATACGGTCCTCCAGCTCCGAGACCCACTGGGTCTGGAGCTGCTCGGCCGAGATCCCGATCCGGGCCAGCCGATCCCCGAGCGCACCGAGGTTCCTCCCGATCACGCCAACGGTGACGGCGTTCGCGACGACGGTCGCGACGGAGCCCCGGTCCGGATCGCGGAGCGCGGCCTTCTCGTAGGCCGATAGCTTCGAGAGGTCGAGCGCCGCCGCGAGATCCGATTCCGGCCCCGCACCGGGGTCCTGCCGGCGCAGCAGGCAGCCGATCGCCGTCACGATTGCGCGTAGCGGCGGCGAATCGAGCACAGATCCCGCGAAGGGCGCGGCCCGCGGCGGCGGTTCGGCTGCCCCACCCGCCGCCCGCGACCCGAGACGTTTCTCGAAGGCCTCGATCTCCGCCT
>JAOUNA010000009.1 GCA_029881215.1 Myxococcales bacterium
AGACCCAGGGCGTCCCAGATGTCCTGGCGACCCCAGGCCACCGCGAACCAGCGCAGGGTGAGACCGGGCGGCGGGAACTGATAGGACTGGTCCTCGGTGGTGAAGGCGTAGAGCAGGATCAGCGCCAGGGGCAGATGCAGGAACAGCAGTCCCGCCACGGCGGCGAGGCCCAGCGCCACGGGCCTCTCGCGCAGCCCCGCCTCAGAGCGCATCGAAGGCCCCCAGGCGCCGTGCGACGGCGAGATAGATCGACATCAAGACGATCGGCACCACGCAGAACGCCGCGGCGAGCGGAATGTTGCCGGCGGTTCCCTGCTGCACGTAGACCACCTGCCCGAGGAACAGGCGCGAGGATCCCACGATCTGCGGAACGATGTAGTCGCCGAGCGTCAGCGAGAACGTGAAGATCGAGCCGGCGACGACGCCGGGAAACGCGAGGGGCAGGATCACGCTGCGGAACGTTCTGCGCGGGGGCGCCCCGAGATCCGCCGACGCCTCGATGATCGAACGCGGCACGCGTTCCAGGGCCGCCTGGATCGGCAGGATCATGTACGGCAGCCAGATGTAGAGGAAGACCAGGAAGGTGCCCACGTAGGAGACCGAGAGCGACGTGCCGCCGATCACGGGGAGCGCGAGGACGGCGTCGATGGCCACGCCGAGGCCGAGGTGCTCCGCCAGCCAGGTCAGGATGCCTTCCTTGGCGAGGATCAGCTTCCAGGCGTAGACGCGCACGAGATAGCTCGACCACAGGGGCAGCAGCACCGCGAGATAGAAGAAGGCCTTGGCGCGCGCCGATGCATAACGCGCCATGTAGTACGCGACCGGGAAGGCGACCACGGCCGCCGCCAGCGTCACGCTCGCCGCCATCGCGGCACTGCGCAGGATGATGTCGAGATGCGCGGGTTGAAATAGCTCTATGTAGGTGCGCAGCGTGAACTCGCGACGGATCAGTCCGGTAAACTCGTCGACGGAGAAGAAGCTCTGCAGCAGCAGCGCGAACATCGAGCCGAGGTAGACCGCGCCCAGCCAGAGCAGTGGCGGCGCCAGCAGAAAGGCCAGGAAGAGCCGGGGTCGCGCGAAGAGCTGCGTCGACGCGCGGCGCGCGAGGGGCGGCGCCGCGGGCGCAGCAGGGGCCGCGCTCACGACGCGCTCCGCTCGTCGAGACGGTGCATGTCGGCGATGCGCCAGGCGAGCCAAACCCGCTCGCCGATCCCCGGATTGCGCTCTTCGCGGTCCGCGCGCCGGCTGTGTGTCACGACACTCATCGAGCGATCGCCCTCGAGCGCGACCACGGTGCGCACGCTCGCGCCATGGAACTGCACGTCCGAGACCCGGCCCGCGCGGGCGATCCAGCCCGGCTCGAGCGCCGGTTCGCTCGCCGCCAGGCGCACTACCTCGGGACGCACGCTGAAGAGTCCCGCGACGCCCGCGCGCGCTCGATCCCCGCGCAGATCGACGAGATTCGAATCTCCGACGAATTCCGCTGCGAAGCGCGTCGCCGGTCGCTCGTAGATCTCGCGCGGGGTTCCGATCTGCTCGATGCGTCCCGCGTTGAAGACCGCGAGCCGGTCGCTCATCGAGAGCGCCTCGCCCTGGTCGTGCGTCACGAAGATGAAAGTGATGCCGAGCGCGCGTTGCAGGCTGCGCAGCTCCACCTGCATCTGCTGGCGGAGCTTCAAGTCGAGCGCGCCGAGCGGCTCGTCGAGGAGCAGGGCGCGCGGTCGATTGATGAGCGCGCGGGCGAGCGCGACGCGCTGGCGCTGGCCTCCCGAGAGCTCGCTCGGCCGCCGCGGACCGAAGCCCTCGAGACGCACCATCTCGAGCATCTCCTGCACGCGCGCGCGGCGCTCGCTGCGGCCCACGCGCTTCACCAGCAATCCGTAGGCGACGTTCTGCTCGACCGACATGTGGGGGAAGAGCGCGTAGTCCTGGAAGACGGTGTTCACGTCCCGGTCGTACGGGGGGATCGCCTCGGCGGCGCGGCCGTAGAGCTCGATCGTGCCCTGCGTCGGCCGCTCGAAGCCCGCGATCAGGCGCAGGCAGGAGGTCTTGCCCGAGCCCGACGGCCCGAGGATGCCGAAGAACTCCCCGTCGCCGATCTCCAGGTCGACGCCATCCAACGCGCGCGTGGCGCCGAAGCGAAGCGCGACGTTCCGGAAGCGGACGGCGATGTCCATGGTGCAGATCTCACCCGCGCGTGCGCGCGGCGGCGGCGGCTGCACCGCCGCCGCGCTTCAGCGGCCGCCGAGCACGGCGATGTAATCCGTCACCCAGCGGTAGTACGGCACGCACGCGCCCTGGCTGGCGCAGCGGCTCGTCGGGGTGCGCCAGAATCGGATCTTCTCGAAGTTCTCGAAGCCGTTGCGCTTGCAGCCGTCTTCGCCGAGCAGCGCGTTTCCCTCGCAGGCGGCCGGCACCACCGGCACCGAGCCGAACCAGGCCGCGAGATCTCCCTGCAGCTTCGGATCGAGGGAGTGTTGCAGCCAGCGGTAGGCGCAGTTGGGGTGGGGCGCGTCCACGTGCAGCATGGTCGTGTCGGCCCAGCCCGTCGCACCCTCGTCCGGAATCGTGCTGGCGATGGGCTTGCCCTGCCGCTGCAGGATGTTGACCATGAACGGCCAGCTCGACGAGGCCACGACGCCCTCGTTGGTGAAGTCGTCGATCTGGATGAACGGATCGTGCCAGTACCGGCTCACGATCTTGCGCTGGCCGCGCAGCAGATCGAGCACCGCCTTGTACTGCGCCTCGCTGAGCTCGTACGGATCCGAGATCCCCAGCTCGGGGCGATGCGACATCAGATAGAGCGCGCCGTCCGCGATGTAGATGGGGCCGTCGAAGGCCTGGACGCGCCCGGCGTTGCTCTTTCCGTCGGGCAACACGGTCTCCTCGAAGATCACCTTCCAGCTGCGCGGCGGCTTCGGGAACACCTCCGTGTTGTACATCAAGACGTTCGAGCCCCATTGGTACGGTACGCCGTAGTGCACGCCGTCCAGCGTGTGCCACGGCGCGCTGCGCAGGCGCTCATCGATCGTGTTCCACTTGGGGACGCGCGACACGTCGATCGGTTGGACGCGCTTGCCCGCGATCAGGCGCAGGCTGGCGTCGCCCGACACCGTGGCGAGGTCGAATCCGCCTTCGTTCATGAGGGCCACCATCTCGTCCGAGGTGCCGGCGACCTTCACGCGCACCTGGCAGCTCGTCGCCTTCTCGAAGCCGCGCACCCAGTCGTAGTTCGGATCGCTCTCGCCGCGCTCGATGTATCCGGGCCAGGCGACGATGTCGACCAGGCCTTCGCCGGGCCCGATCTCGGTCGCGGCGTCCGCGGCGCGGGCCGCGCCCGCTGCGAGGGCGACCCAGGCCGCCACACCGATTCCCATGGCTGTGCCGATTCGCGTCATTCGCTCTCCCCATTCGAGGTGGCGCGCCGCCCGCGGGCGAGCGCCGGCGCATAGCATCGGCCGGGCGCCCCGCGCCCGCCAGCGCGGGCCCTCCGCCCGGGCTCGGCGGGCCGTGCCATGGCGATTTCGCCAGCGGCGGGCGCCGCGTTACCATGCGGCCGCGACCGCGCGACTGCTGCACGCGGGGCTCGCGAGCGCTGCGCCGGTTGCGCCGCACGATCCACCAGCGATGAGGGAGTACAGCATGAAGAAGGTCATGATCATGGGCGTGGGTGCGCAGGGCAGCACCATCGCCAAGCGGCTGCAGGAGGAGCCCAAGATCCGGGAGATCATCTGCGCCGACTACGACCCGCGCGCGGCCCAGGATCTCGAAAAGTCCCTCTCCAAGGCGAAGGCCGTGCAGGTGGACGCGCGCAAGGTGGCGGACGTCGTCAAGGCGGCGAAGGGCGCAGAGTTGATCGTCAACGGGCTGCCGCCGGACTTCAACATGAGCGTGATGGACGCGGCGCTCGAGGTGAACGCCTGCTACCAGGATCTCGCATCGGGCCCCCTGGGAGACGGGAACTTCGTCGGCGCGGTGCGCAAGCAGCTCGACCGCGACCAGCAGTTCAAAGATGCGGGACTTGCCGCGCTCACGAACACCGGCTCGGCGCCGGGGGTGGCCAACATCGTGACGCGGGAAGCGTGTGACAAGTTCGACAGCGTCGACGCGATCACGATCTACGTGTACGACGGCATCTGGTCGAAGCGCTTCATCCCCTTCTGGTGGTCACCCGACACCGCCTTCGGCGACATGGCCGCCGAGCCCGTCATCTACGAGAACGGCGCCTTCAAGACCGTGCCCCCCTTCAGCGATCCCGAGTGGGTCGACTTCCGGGGCATCGGCAAGCGCCGCGTCTACGACCACGAGCACGAGGAGCCCGTGACGATGGGCCTGCTCGCCGATCGCTACCTGAAGGGCGTGCGCAACGTGCGCTTCCGCTACGGCGGCCCGGCCTGCGAGCTGGCGCGAGATTTCTACCGCATGGGTCTGCTCTCCTGGCGGGCCGTGGAGGTGGACGGTGTCGAGATCGTGCCGATGCGCCTGATCTCCAAGCTGACCCCGCCGGCGCCGAAGTACCGGGAGGAGATCCAGCAGGTGCTCGACGAGGGCATGGAGCTGGAGGAGGGCGCTTTCCTGGTCCGCGTGGACGGCGTGAAGGACGGCGGCGCGCTGCGCGTCGACAGCTACGTGAATGCGCCGGACCTGACCGAGTCGTTCCGGAAGGCGGGCATCACCCACGAGTCGTACTACACCGGGCAGAGCGCCTTCCTGTTCACGAAGATGTTCGTCAACGGCAAGATCGATCTCACGGGCGTCTTTCCGCCGGAAGCGTTCGAGGCGGGGGCGCGGCGCTACTACCTGGAGGAGGCGGCCAAGCTCGACATCACCGTGGACGAGGTGGTGCAGCGGCGCCTGTACTAGGTGGGGTGTGCGCAGTCCGGGCCGCGGGCTGCGATCGCGCCCTGGGGTGGATCGGCATCGGTTGGGCCCGGAAAGGGCGGGCGTACCCGCTCGCGGAACCTGGCCATGGCGAACCCCTGCGCCGGAGGCCGCGATCCTGGTAAGGTTCGCGACACCTGGTGCAGCGCGCCCCGGCGGGCGTGGCACAGCTCGGCGCGCGCCCCGCGCCGATGAACGAGGGTGGACTCCGGTCCGATGCAACCGCTGCAAGATTCCCGTGCGACGCTGGATTTCGTGACCTTTGGCTGGCGCCTCGCCGCCACGTTCTTCGTGGTGCTGCTCAACGGCTTCTTCGTGGCCGCGGAGTTCGCGCTGGTGAAGGTGCGCTCCACGCAGATCCAAGCGCGCGCCGAAGCCGGCAGCAGCGGGGCCAAGGCGGTCCAGCACATCCTCGCGCACCTCGATCGCTATCTCTCCGCCTGCCAGCTCGGCATCACCATCGCCAGCCTGGTCCTCGGCTGGCTGGCGGAGCCCGCCGTGGCCGAGCTGCTGCTGGCCGGCGCCGTCTCCGCGGGGTTCGAGATCCCGGTAGACGATCCCGTGCTGCACGGCATCGCGCTCGGCATCGCGCTCACGCTGGTGACAGTGCTGCACATGACCGTCGGCGAGCAGGCGCCGAAGATCTGGGCCATCCACCACGCGGAGTCGGTCGCGATCCAGATCTCGCGCCCGCTGCGCATCTTTGCGTCGACGTTTCACTTCTTCATCGCGATCATCAATACGCTCGCGAACGGCCTGCTGCGGCTGGTCGGGCTGTCGGCGGAAGAGCTGGCCGACACCTCCAGTCACAGCGCCGAGGAGATCAAGCGCATCCTCGCCACGTCGGCGAAGTCCGGACACATCAGCGCGCGCCAGCTCGATCTCGCGCAGAACGTGCTCGACATCTTCGGGCTCGAGGTGCGGCACATCATGGTTCCGCGCGTCGACGTCACCTACCTCACGCTGCAGAATTCGCTGGAGGACAACCTGCGCGTCGTGCGCGAGACCGGGCACTCGCGCTTTCCGCTGTGCAGCTTCGGGCTCGATTCGGTGATCGGGGTGGTGCACGCGAAGGACGTGATGGCGGCGGTCGCCGCCGGCGCCGCGCCCGATCTGAAGACGATCGCGCGCAAGCCGGTCTTCGTGTCGGATACGCAGTCCGTCTCGCGGCTGATCTACGAGCTGCAGCGCAGCCGCAGCCACTCCTGCATGGTGCTCGACGAGCACGGAACCACGATCGGCCTGGCCTTCCTCGAGGATGCCCTCGAGGAGATCGTCGGACCGATCCAGGACGAGTTCGACGCGGAGATGGAGCCGGGCGTGACGCGCCTCGGCACGGGCGCCGTCGAGATGCCGGGCTCGCTGTCCCTGCCCGAGGCCAGCGAGATCCTCGACCTCGATTCGCTGGCCGAGGAGGCCGACACGATCGGCGGCCTGATCGTGGCCATGCTCGGCCGGCTGCCGCGGCGCGGCGATGAGCTCACGGTGGGCGGCTACCGCGCGCGGGTGCTCGCCGTGACGCGCCGCCGCATCGAGCGGCTGCGCTTCGAGCCGCTGAGCGCGGACGAGTCGGCCCCGTCGGCATGAGAGCGAGCCTTCGCGCGGGCGTTCTGCAGCTGGGCATGCTGATCCTCATCGCTCCGGCCGCCCTGGCGGCCGACGCGCCCGTCGTTGCGGCGCCGAGCGACGCGGAGCGCCAGCTCGGCCAGGTTCGCGCCGAGATCGAGCGCGCGCGGCTCGCGGCGGGTGGGGGAGGGCGCGAGGCGGGCGAAGCCCGCGCCGAGATGGAGACTCTCGAGAAGCTGGCGCGGATTCTGGCCGAGCAGCGCGTCGCCGAGCAGCGCGCCCAGGCGCTGGCCGAAGAAGCCGACGCGCTGACTGAGCATCTCGCAGCGCCGCCTTCCGCCAACGTCGCAGCGGCGCCCCCGTATTCGCTGCGTTTCTTCGACGAGGCCGCGGGTGCGGCCGAGGCGTTGAGGCACGCGGTTGCGCTCGCGGAGACCGCAGCCGGGGACGCGCTCGCTCTGCTCGAGACGGCGCGGGCCGAGAGCAAGGAGGAGGCGCGCGTCCTGCGGCTGGCGCGCGAGCAGCGCAGTCCGCAGCCATCGGCGCAGGTCGCGGGCGAGGAGCGCCGGCGGGAGCTGGCCGGAAGGCTCGCGGAGGCGCGGGTACGCCTGCGGGAGCTCGATCACCGCAATGCGCTGGCGGCGCTCGAGCTGGAGCGGAAGCGGCTGCAGCGCAGCGACGCAGAGCTCGCCTGGATTCGCGAGCACGTCGACGCGCGGGAACGCGATCTGGACGAGGTGCGTACCGAGCTCGCCCAGGAGGAGTTCGACGCCGCGCGTCGCCTCGAGCTGAGCCGGCTCGAGCTGGCCTCGGCCGAGGAGCGGCTCGCGGCTGCGCAGCGGCGCATCGGCGCGGCCCGCGACCCGCAGCCCGCAGCCGAGGAGGAGGCTGCGGCGCGGCGACTCGAGGTGGCGCGCTACCAGAGAAGCGTGGCGTTTCTCGGGGAGCGGCTCGAGCGGGTCGCCGCCGATCGGCAGCTCTGGGAGCGCCGCTATCAGCTGGTGTCCGATCGCGCCTCGCGCGTCGAGGTTGCCGCGTGGTTCGAGGAGACCGCGCGCCAGCTGGAAGAAACGACGCGCCAGATTCGGATCCGCGCGACGCGGGTCGAAGAGCTGCGCCGCCAGAGCGAGGAGATCCGCGCGAAGATCGAGCGGGCTTCCGATCCTCGTGTCGGGCACTGGCTCGGCGCGCAGAGCGAAACGCTCGGACAGCTCATCCAGATCTACACAGAGGATCTCGCCGGTCTCGCCAGCCACCGCGCTCTCGAGCAGCGGCTGCACGCCGAGCTCGAGGCGCGGCGCACGGAAGTCGACCTCTCGGATCGGATTCGAGCATTGTTCGACGTCGCGCGCTCCGCCTGGCACTACGAGATCACGTCCTCGGAGAATCGTGCGATCACGGTGGGGAAGGCCGTGAGCGCGGTCGTCGTGTTCCTGATCGGCTACCTCTTCGCCTCCGCCGTCACGCGCATCGGGGGCCGCCGCGTGTTCTCCCGCGTCGGCATGGACGAGGGCGCGGCTCATGCCTTCGAGTCGCTCGCCTTCTATGCGCTGATGGTGGCTGCATTCCTCTTCGCGCTGCGCATCGTCAACATCCCCCTCACGGCCTTCGCGGTGGTCGGCGGTGCGCTTGCCATCGGTGTGGGCTTCGGCAGCCAGAACGTCGTGAACAACTTCATCAGCGGCGTGATCCTGCTGGCCGAACGGCCCCTCAAGCTCGGGGATCTCGTCGAGCTCGGGGGGGTCTACGGGACGATCGAGCGCATCGGGCTGCGCAGCACGCGGGTGCGCACCGGCGACAACATCCACATCATCGTGCCGAACTCGTCCTTCCTCGAGAACAACGTGATCAACTGGACCCACAACGACGAGACGGTCCGGATCGTGGTCAAGGTGGGCGTCGTCTACGGATCGCCCACCCGAGACGTGGAACGCATCATTCGCGAGGTGCTCGACGAGCAGACGGGCATCTTGAAGCAGCCGGCCCCGATGATCCTCTTCACGAACTTCGGGGACAATTCCCTCGATTTCGAGGCGCGCTTCTGGATCCGCATGCGCACGCACGCCGAACGGCTCCAGATCGAGAGCGACGTGCGCTACCGCATCGACGATCGCTTCCGCGACGCGGGGATCGTGATCGCGTTTCCGCAGCGCGACGTGCACCTCGACAGCATCGCGCCCCTCGAGGTGCGGTTGGTCGGCGAGTCGATCGGTGCGAGGCGCGCAGCGCCCGTCGGCGAGTCGGATCGCTGAGGAGGTCTGCCGTGTTCCACAAGCGCAATCCGCCGATCGGCTCGCGGCCCGGCACGCTGGCCATTCCCGAGGGCTCGCCGCCGCCGCGCATCCGCCTGCTGCAGTACGACGCCTCGACCCACCGCGATGAGGCGATCGAGGATCTGGAGCGGCTGCCGGAGCGGCTCGCGTTCGAGGGCGTGACGTGGATCAACGTGGTCGGCCTCGGGGACGAGCCCACCCTGCGGCGGCTGGCTGAGATCTTCGAGATCGCGCCGCTCGCCCTCGAAGATGCGGTGAACGCTCCGCAGCGCGCCAAGTCGGAGCTCTTCGACGCGCACCAGCTGGTGATCGCGCGCGTGCCCATGCAGGAAGGCGAAGCGCTGAGCGTTCCGCAGGTCTGCTTCTTCATCGGAGCGCGCTACCTGCTCACCTTTCAGGAGCGTCCTTTCGGCTTCTTCGATCCCGTGCGCGAGCGCATCCAGGCGGGCCTCGGTCCGATGCGGCGCTCGGGCCCCGACTACCTGGCCTACGCGCTGATCGACACGCTCGTCGATCGCTACTACCCGATCGCGGAGAAGCTCGCCCACGAGCTCGAGGATCTCGAAGAGGAGATCCTGGAGAGCGCCGAGGCCGACACGCTGAATCGCATCCACCGCGTGCGCCGGGATCTGGTGATCCTGCGGCGCGTGGGCTGGCCGCAGCGCGAGACCGTCGCGAGTCTGGTGCGCGGCGAGAGCTCGTTCCTGAGCGCGCCGGTGCGCGGCTATCTGCGCGACACGGACGACCACATCGCCCAGATCATGGAGGTGGTGGATTCGTCTCGCGAGATGGCCGTGGGTCTCGCCGAGATGTACATCTCGGACTTGAGCCATCGCACCAACGAGATCATGAAGATGTTGACGCTGATGGCGAGCATCTTCATCCCGCTGACGTTCGTGGCCGGCGTCTACGGTATGAACTTCGAATTCATGCCGGAGCTGGGCCACCGCCTCGCCTATCCCACGGTGCTCGCAGCCATGTTCGGGATGGCGGCCGCGATGCTCGTGTATTTCCGGCGCCGCGGCTGGCTCGGCGGCGGACGCCGCAAGCGGAAGCCGTGACGCCGCGGAGCCGTCTGCGCTGCCGTGTGTCGGACCGCGCGCTGCGGCGCATGGCCGCCGGCATCGCCTGTCTCGCGCTCCCGGTCGCCGCCTGCGAGGCGCGCCATCCCGAGGCGGAGGCGCGCGCGCTGCTCGAGCAGGGACGAGCCGAGGAGGCCGTCGCGCTGCTGCAGCCGGAGATCGAGGCCCGGTCCGGCAATCCCCGTCTCTACCATCTCTACGGCGCGGCGCTGCTGCAGAGCGGACAGCCGAGCCTGGCGACCTGGCCGCTGCAGCGCGCCGCGCAGGATCCCGAACAGGCGGTGGAGAGCGGGCTGCTGCTGGCGCGGGCGCTGCTCACCGGCGGCAGCCCACACGATGCGGTGTGGGCTGCGAGCGCGGTGCTCGAGCGGGATCCGGACAACGCGGGCGCGCTCGGCCTGCGCGCGCAGGGCTCCCTGCGCTCTCTCGACGAAGAGCCCGCGCTGCGCGACATCGAGCGCCTGCTCGCGCTCGGCTACGGTGCCGATCCGAACGACGTGAGTCTGCTGCAGGCCAAGCTCGAGGCCGAGCTGCGGCTCGGGCGCAGCGAGGACGCGGAGCGCACGATCGCGCTGTTGCGCGCGCGCGCCGCCGAAGCCGAGAATTTTCCGGAGGAGCTGGCGGCGCGGCTGTGCGCGCTGGACGCGGTGTTCAGCGCCGAGAAGGGCGACGCGGTCGCGGCGCGCGCGCAGCACGAGGCTTGCCTCGAGCGCCATCCCGCCGCGCACGTCGTGGTGCAGGAGGCGGCCCGCTACTTCGACGCACAGGGCGAGTTCGAGCGCGGCACGCAGATCCTGGAGCGGGCGGTCGAGGCGGCGCCGGACGACCTGCCGCTGCGCATCCAGCTGGCGGCGCGCCTGCGGGATCTCGGACGCAGCGACGAGGCGGGCGACACGCTGCGCGACCTCGCCGAACGCAGCGGCGCACCGCTCGCCTGGACGGCCCTCGCGGACCACTTCGTCGAGCTCGAGGATCTCGAGGGGGCCGCCGACGCACTCGGCCGCGCCGTGCAGGCGCAGACGAGCCGCGCTCTCGACGAGGGCGGCTTCTACGACGTGCCCGATGCCGGACTGTTCGCCTACGCAGACATCCTGGTGCAGCTCGGCGAATCCACCCACGCGCGTGTGCGGCAGATGCTCCCCGCCCTCGAGGAGCCCGCCTACGCCCACTTCCTGGAAGGTCGCATGCGGCTCGTGAGCGGAGACTACGCCGGAGCGGACGCCGCGTATCGGGCCGGGCTGCGTCTGTGGCCCTCGAATCCCGGCGCGCGCTACCTCGCCGGGCAGGCGGCCGAGCAGCTCGGCGACTTCGTCGCCGCGATCTCCCACTACCGCGAGGCGATTCGCGCGGATGCCTCGCGCTCGCCCGCGGGTCTCGCGCTGGCCCGCATCCAGATCGCCCAGGGCAACCTGGGCGCGGCCCTCGACGCGCTCCGCTTTCACCTGCAAGGGCACGATGGTGACGTGCACGCGCTGCGCCTCTACGCCGACGTGGCCTTCCAGATGGGGCGCGACGAGGAGTCGGCCGGGGCGCGCCGTCGCATGGCGGCGATGCCGGGTCAGGCGGCGCGGGCCGTGGCGGATCGGGCGCAGGATCTGGCGCGCGCGCAGGGTGTGGAGGCCGCGCTCGTCTTTCTCGAGAGCTCGCGGCTCGATCTCGACGATCCCGCCCATGCGCCGGCGCTGGATGCCTGGTGCGCGCTGCTCGCCGGCCAGGGCCGGCACGCGGAGGCGCTGGCGCGCATCGACGGGCTGCTCGCGCGCCATCCCCAGGTCGCGGCGCTGCACGCCGCGCGCGGCGCCGCTCTGCACCGGGCGGGGCGCGATGCCGAGGCGCGCGCGGACCTCGGGCGCGCCCTCGCGCTGGATGCGCGCCAGCTGTCGGCGCTCGTGATGCTGGCCGCGCTGAGCGGCGCAGCGGGAGAGATCGATGAGGCGGTCGCTCTGTACGATCGCGCGAGCGAGGTGGAGCCCGACGAGCCCGCGCACGCCTACGCCGCCGCGTCGCTGCGCCTCGAGGCGCGCGCCGAGGCGGATGCGGAGCAGCGCTTCGAGAGTCTCCTGCGCAACTTCGCCTGGCACGGCGACGCCGCCTACGCGCTCGCGCAGCGGGCGCTGGCGCGCGGGGCAACGGATGCGCGCGCCCTCGACCTCGCCCAGCGCGCCGCGCGCTTCCGCGCGGGGCCGGAAGGCATCGTCCTGCTCGGTCGGATGCTGCTGACGCGCGGCGAGAGCGACCAGGCGGTCGCCGTGCTGCGCCACGCCGCTGCGCTCGAGGAGCCTGGGCCGGGCACGCAATATTATCTGGGGCGCGCCCTGGCGGCTGTTGGCGACCTAGACGGTGCGCGCGCGGCGTACCGCGCAGCGATTGACTCCGAGTCAGGTTTGGAGGTGGCATCCGCGCGGCGCGAGCTGGCGCGTCTGGAGGCCGACGCGGCCGCGCCTTGAACCGGGAGTCAACCTCTGTGACGCGTGCGGCGCGATTCCTCATCGTTGTGCTTGACCCGCGACGGCGGCGCGGGAGAGAATCGCTGCGAAGGCAACGGCCCTGCGCACGTGTGGGGATTGTGATCGGAAAGCTTGCGATCGGGAAGATTGTGATCGGCAAGGATCGCAAGGTGTCACGCGCAGGGCGCCGGAATCTGGAGGCCGACGTCGGCGTCCAGGCAAGCAGAGAGCAGAGAACCCGACATCGGAACGTCGACACGCGCCGCGGATCTGGCGGCCGTGGACGCCGCCAGGAGGGAGATCCGATGCAATCGACTCGTCTGATCCGCACCGCGCTCTGGGTTGCAACCGCCGCGCTATTACTCGCGCTTCCCGCGCAGTCGCAGGTGGTCGTGCAGTACACGGCCACGCTGGTCAGCGGCTTCGGCGATGGCCCCGCGCCCACGCCGAACGATCCGCTCGGCCTGCCGGATACCGCGAACAACGGCTTCCCGGCCTGCCAGGCGAACATTCTTGGCACGCGCAGCTCGGCCACGGCGGCCACGGTGAGCTTCGCCGGCCAGGCCTCGGTCACCACGGCGGGCACCGCGCCGCGCGCGGTCTCCTTCGCCACGGGCACGCCCGGCAACGGCATGGTCACCACCTGCCTGTCCACGCAGACGAAGATTCCGCCCTTCCTCACGCAGCGCATCCAGTCGAGCAACATGACCTGGCCGGGCTCGGCGGGTGGCTTCGCGGCGGGCGGCGGCTTCGGCGGCACCGCGATGAGTCCGTTCGTGCACGTCCCGGTCTTCAACTCGCTCCAGGCGGTGCTCGCCACGGCGATTGTCCCGGGGACGGGCATGGGTCCCCCGACGCCGAACGCCAAGTTCGGCGGGGCGCTGCGCGTGAACGGCGTGAGCAATGCTTTCCTCGGCATCAACACCGGGGCGAACATCTTCACGGGCACGCTGCCCGTGCGCCTGAGCGTCGGCGCGGGGGGGGCGGGAGTGCCGACCTTCCAGGTCACCACGACGCGCACGTTCATGCGCAAGGGCGGCCTGCCGCCGACGGTGCCGGAGCAGGCCCGGCAGGTGCTGTTCCCGTGGACGACGGGCCGGGTGATCGCGTCCGATAAGACGGGCAATTTCTGGACGTTCCGCACGCGCACGGGCTTCGACAGCCGCAACAGCGCCGGAACCACGGGAACGCTGCAGCTCGTCACGCCGGGTCTCGTCACGATCAGCGGGCCGCTCACGGTCCTGCCCTTCGCCATCACCTCGGTGCTGACGCTCACGTTCACGCCGGAGCCGGGCGCGACGCTGCTGCTCGCGGGCGGCGCGCTCACGCTGCTGGTGCTCGTGGCGTTGCGGAGGCGCAGAGGCTGAGCGGCGCGGTCTGCTAGGGGATCGCCGGCAACATCTCGAGGGGGCGGTGAGGAGCTAGGAGGATGCGGCTTCTCGCCTCGCGTTGGTTTCTTCCCGCCGCCCTGCTCGCGATGCTGGCGGTCTACCTGATCACCCAGCTCGAGGTGCGCGTCGACGCGCGGCCGAAGGGCACGCGCGAGGACATCGCCCGGCTCGCGCAGCGCACCGACCTCAATGTGCTCTTCGTGCTGATCGACACGCTGCGTGCCGATCGCCTCGGGGCCTACGGCTACGAGCGGCCCACCAGCCCGGGCATCGACTATCTGGCCGCCACGGGCGCGCGCTTCGCGCGCCAGCGCGCACAATCTTCGTGGACCAAGGCCTCGATGGCCTCGCTGTGGACCGCGCTGTATCCGGCGCGCACCGGGGTGCTGCGCTACCCGGACGCGCTGCCCGACGCGGCCCAGGTTCCGGCCGAAGTCCTGCAGGCGGCCGGCTTCGTCACCGCCGGCATCTGGCGCAACGGCTGGGTGGCGCCGAACTTCGGCTTCCGGCAGGGCTTCGAGATCTACCAGAACCCGCTGGCCCGGCAGTCGCCGGATTCGCTGCGGCGCAACGCGCGGGCGGGCCGCATCGCGGGCACGGACATCGATCTGGTGCTCTCCGCCATGGAGTTCCTGCGCGTGCACCGCGACCAGCGCTGGTTTCTGTACGTGCACTTCATGGACGTACACCAATACGTGACGGATGCCTCGACCGCGCGCTTCGGCACGAGCTACTCGGACAGCTATGACAACGCCGTGCTGTGGGTGGATCGCCAGCTGCAAGGGCTCGTCGGAGAGCTCGAGCGCCTCGGCCTGCGCGACCGCACGCTCGTGGTGGTGGCGTCCGATCACGGCGAGGCCTTCGGCGAGCACTGGCACGAAGGGCACGCGCGGGATCTGTACCGCGAGGTGACGCACACGCCGCTCGTGCTGAGCTTTCCGTTCCGGCTGGATCCGGGCGTCGTCGTCGAGGTGCCCACGCAGAACGTGGACCTCTGGCCGACGCTGCTGGCGCTCTGCGGCCTGCCGCCGCTGCCGCTGGCGGACGGGCGCTCGCGCCTGCCCGAGCTGCTCGGCGGCGGCGCAGGCAGCGGCGCCGGCGACGACCTCGATTTCGCGCAGCTCGACCGCACCTGGGGGCGGGCGGGCACGGAGCCCGCGCCCCTCGTGGCCGTGCGCGAGGGCAGCTACCGCCTGATCCACGACGTGCGCGACCCGAGCGCGGACGAGCTCTACGACCTCGCCGCGGATCCACAGGAGTTCGAGGACATCGCGGCGCAGTCACCGGAGCTCACCGCGCGGCTCGCAGCCGTGGCCCGCCGTCACTTCGAGCGCGACACCGCGTGGCCGGGCGGTGCGCCCCGCGTCGAGCTCGATGACATGTCTCTGCGTCAGCTGCGGGCGCTGGGCTATGCAGTGGAATAGAGGAGGGCGCCGCATCGGTGGGGAGGCGCGGGTGAGAACGACCGGGATGAGCCGATTCGCGGCGCTGGTCTGCGGGCTGGCGTGGCTCGTGGCCTGGAGCGCCAGCCCGGTGCGGGCTGCGGAGCCGGAGACGCCACCCGAGCCCGCCGACGCGGTCGGCGGCGGCGAAGACGAGGAGCTCGAGATTGGGGTTCCCGCCTCGGCGAGCGCGACCCGATCCGAAGGCATCGAGGACATCCTGGTCACCGCCCAGGGGCGCGAGCAGACCGTGCAGGAGGCGTCCGTGTCGGTAGCCGCCTTCAGCGTCGAGTACCTGGAGGCGCTCGGCGCCCAGAACATCGCCGATCTCTCCCAGTTCACACCCAACCTCGAGATCCGCACGGTGTTCTCCGCCTCGAATCCCACGCTGTTCATCCGCGGCGTGGGGCTGCGCGACTTCAACGCCAACTCGTCGAGCTCGGTGGCCGTCTACAACGACGACGTCTACATGAACTCGCCCGCCGGTCAGCTCGGCCAGCTCTTCGACCTGCAGGGGGTGGAGATCCTGCGCGGGCCGCAGGGGGCGCTCTACGGTCGCAACGCCTCGGCGGGGGCGATCCGCGTGATCACGCGCAAGCCGCTGATGAACGAGTTCAATGGCTTCGCGAACGTGAGCTACGGGCGCTTCGACCAGATCGACGTGGAGGGCGCCCTCGAGGTGCCCCTGGTGACGGACCTGCTCGGCCTGCGCGTGTCCGGCGTGATGCACCGGCGCGACGGCACCACCGTCAACCGCTGCGCCGACGACAGCTTCTGGCGGAGCGCCCAGGGAGCCACCAACGAGGATCGCAGAACGCTCGCGTGGCGCGTGTTCTCCAGCTGCTTCAACGGCAGCGCCGGAACGACGGGCTTCGTGGGAACGCGTTCGGATCCGTCGGTCGGCGGTCAGGGCTGGGATGCGGGGGGCACGGGGCCGATCGGCGGCGGCGTCGGCGCGATCCTCGACGCGAGCAATGCCGTGGTGCCCGACGACATCGCCCGCAAGGTCAACGACGTCGAGAACTGGGCTGGGCGCGGTCTGCTGCGCCTGCATCCCGCCGACGGCTCGGATTGGATCCTCAACGTGCACGGCGGCCGCAACCGCGCGCTGGCGCGCCAGTTCCAGATGCTCGGTGCCAAGACGAACGCCAACACGGGAGAGCCCACGGTCGGCGCCAACGACATCGATGGCTACAGCGATCCGGATACCGTCACGTTCGGCGGTCCGCCGCGCTTCTCCCGGATCAATCCGACCTCTCCGGAGGACGGGGATGTCTTCCAGGGCGACTACAACCGCACCGGGCCCGAGCGGCTCGACCTGCTCGGGGCGAATCTGAGCGGCGAGATCTCGATCGGCGACTTCGCACTGAAGAGCGTCACCGCCTACGAGTGGAACGACCGCCTCGTGCTGAGCAACGTGGACGCCAACCCCTACATCGGTCTCGAAGTCGACTTCTCCAACACGGCCTGGCAGCTGAGCCAGGAGCTCAAGACGCTGTGGGATGCGGGCGGCACCACCACCTGGCAGGCGGGCAGCCTCTTCCTCTACGAGAATCTCGACGTCCTGAACGATTTCCGCACCGCGCCGACGGTGGTCAATCGTCAGGACTACACGCAGAAGACCTACTACGGCGCTCTCTACGGCTACTTCTCCTGGGCGCCGCTCGAGACCTTCTCGATCGAGGGCGGCGCGCGCTGGAACATCGAGCACAAGGACTTCGCGATCACGGCGGATCTCATCTCTGTCGGGGTGCTGTCCCAGGAGCAGACGGCGGACGTGACCAAGCAGGCGCCGACCGGTGACATCTCCATCAACTACCGCCCCCACGACGACGTGAATCTCTACGCCAAGTTCAGCCGGGGCTGGAAGGGCGCCCACTTCAACGGCAACGTGATCACCAGCGCGGGGGATCTGGGCGCCTCCCTGGTCGAGCCGGTGCGGCCGGAGAAGGTGAACGCGCTCGAGATCGGGCTCAAGTCGAAGTGGCTCGACGAGCGCCTGCGCTTCCACGCGGCCGCCTTCTACTACGACTACGAGGATCATCAGATCTTCCAGGTGCGCAACAGCTCGGTGGGGACCCCGGTGCAGGAGCTGCTCAACGCCGACGATGCGGACGTCTACGGCGTGGAGCTCGAGCTCGAGGCGCGGCCGCTCGACGGCTGGGCGCCCGGCTACCTGGAGGGCCTCACGCTGTTCGCCTCCTTCGCCTGGCTCGAGAGCAGCTACACCGACTTCACCAACGAGCGCGGCGAGGTGGTGAGCGGCCGGATCGTGACGCGCATCGACGACTTCTCCGGCCAGCAGCTGATCAACGCGCCGCGCCACGCCTTCACCGGCTACGCCCAGTGGGATCTCGGGCTCGGGCGCTACGGCACGCTGGTGCCGCGCTTCGACTGGAGCTTCAAGGATCGCGTCTACTTCAGCCCCCAGAACATCGAGCCGGTGAGCCAGGAGGCGCTGTGGCTCATGAACGCGCGGCTCGGCTACCGCACGCCGGACGAGCACCTCGAGATCGCCGGCTGGGTGCGCAACCTGACCGACCAGATCTACCGCATCGACGTGATCGACATCTCGCGCTTCCAGCAGTCCATCCTCTACGCCATCGGCGACCCCCGCACCTACGGGGTGACGCTCTCCGTGCAGTTCTGAACGTGGCGAATTCCGGAAAACTCAGCCTGCGCAGCGCGGCGGCGCGCATCGGCGCCGTGCTGCTGTGCGCGGCACTGGGCGGCTTCGCGTGCGGGGGTGAAGCGTTCGGCCGTGTCGACGCGGACGCGATGCGGGCGGGCGTCGCCGCGGCGCTGCGCGAGCCGAAGACGCTGGCGCGCACGGCCGGGCTGGTCGAGATCTTGCAGCAGCTCGACGCCGCAAACGTGGCGGGCGCCGCCGCGGCCTTCGACGCGCAGCTCTCGGTGCTGGACGACGAGGACCTGCGCCTGTTCCTGCACGCCTGGTCGGCCTTCGATCCCGCGGCGGCACTCGACCACACCCAGGCGTGGACGATGCTCAGCAAGCGCGAGCTCGGCGCGGGCCAGGTGATCTACGCCTGGGCCCGCTACGGCGCTGCGCTCGAGGCGAGGCTCAACGCGGACTCGCTGGCCGAGCCGAGCGTGCGCCGGGTGGCGCACGCGGAGCTGGTGCGCGGCTGGGCGCGCTCGGGCGACACCGACGGCGTGACGACCTACGTCTCGGAGCTGCCCCACGGCGATCTGCGCGATCGCTACACGGCCACCCTCGTGGCCGCCCTCGTCGCGAACGAAGGCGTCGAGGGCGCCGTGCGCTGGGTCGAGAGCATCCCCGACGATGCCCACGACAGGTTCAAGCGCACGGCCTTCCGCAAGGCGCTGCGCCACGTGACGGCGCGCGATCCGCAGGCGGCGGCGCGCTGGTACGAGCGGCACGCGGCGACATTCTACGCGGACCTCGGCATGTCCGTCGTCGCCACGGAGTGGGTGGAGCGCGATCCGCAGGCGACCTTCGCCTGGCTCGTCGCGCAGCCCGCGGGCGCCGACCGGGACATGGGCGTTCGCTTCGCCATGAACCGCTGGCTCGCCCTCGACGCGCCCGCGGCGGAGGCGTGGATGCGCGGCAACGAGCCCGTCGGCGCGCTCGCGCCCGCCCTGGAGCCCTTCGCGATCTGGCTGGCCAAGCGCGACCCGGCCGAGGCGGTGCGCTGGAGCGAGCGCATCCCGGACGACACGAAGCGCGCGCGCATGCTGGTGCTCACGGGCACGCGCTGGCGCCGGCAGGATGCGCCCGCCTTCGAGGCCTGGCTTGCGGAGGCCGAGCTGCCGGACGCGGTGCGGCGCGCCCTCGAGGGCGCGCCCGGCGCGACCGCCGCGGGCGCGGCGCGTCTGGCGCCAGAAGAGGAGGGGGGCGAGTGAGGGCGATGCTGCTGCGATTGCGACACGATCGACGTCGAGCGCCGCGCGCCGGCGTCGGCCGGGCGTGCGCGCTGTCGTTCGCGCTGCTCGCGTGGCTGCCGCGCGGCGCCGCAGCCGAAGCGCCGGACGCCGCGGCGACGCGCTGGACGCCGGCCTTCTCGCTCGGCTTCGACGTCCAGAACCAGGGCCTCGAGGCGGATCTCGACAGCTCGATCGGCCTGAGCGCCAGCAGCGGCAGCACCCAGCTCTCCTCGCTGTTCCGCCTCGACGGTACGCTCTACACGCCGTCACTCCTGTCTGGCGCAGGCGCGCCCCGGCTGCTGCTCCACGCGGGCGCGCAGATTCCCCTGGCGGAGGGATTTCTCGTGCTGCGCGCCAATGAGCAGTATCTGGTGGGCACCCTGGAGGCGGCGCAGTTCTGCCCCCTCGCGCCGGGTCCGCCGGTGATCGACTCCTGCGACCAGAAGGGCCGCACGGATCTGCGCTACGACGTGGCCTGGAGCGCCGGTCTCGGCGTCGAGTTCACGCTGCCGCTGGCCGAGCGGCAGATCAAGCTGCGGCCCTCGATCGATTACTTCGGTCAGTCGCTCCAGCTCGACAGCCGCATCGAGCGCGTGGACATGGGCCTGCAGGGGGCGCCGATCAACGCGGTCACCGTGGTCCAGACCACGACGCTGGCGGCGTCGCGCGGCGAGCTCGTCCATGCCATCGGCCCGCGCCTCAGCGTCGACGTCGAGACGGGGCGCATCGGCCGCTTCTCGCTGAACGTATTCGTGGAGACCCAGTTCTACTGGATCGTGTCGAATCGCACGTTCATCTACGGCGCCTCGAACGGCGCGGACAGCGCGGATTTCCGCGCGGTGCTCGATCCACTCGTTGCCCAGGGCGGCGCCGGCCTGCGCATCGTCTGGAGCGGCGACTGAGCGGCTGCGTTTCGCAACGCCCCAGCGGGCGTTCCGGGGCCGGTCCTGCGCCTCAGGAGCCCCCGTTTCCGTGTGCTCGTCGGGCGTGCAGCGCGTGGAGGTTCGCGCAGTGGAGCGCGAAGGAGGCCTGACACGCCAGCATGTCGAAGAGCTCGTAATCCAGCGACGACACCCCGGTCTTCTGCGGCAGGAGATCGAAGACCGCGATGGCGCCCTGCGTCTCGCCTGCGACCACCAGCGGCACACAGGCGGTGAGGTTGGTTTCGTGCGCCAGAGCCGGGATTTCCTGCTCGAAGTCGCGGGGATAGATCTTCTGATTGCGCGCCGAGTAGCCGATGATGCCGGAATCCAGGGGCAGGCTCGCGCACTCCGCCTCGTCGAGGCCCATCGACGCGATCAGGCGCAGCTCGGGGCGTCCTTCGACGCGCTCGAAGATGCCGATCTCTTCCGATCCGATCAGGTTGATCACGATCTCCTTGATCACGCCGAGGATGGCGTCCCGGTCGAGCCTTCCGTGCAGGCTGTAGGTTGCGGAGTACAGATTGGCAAGATTGTTGTTTTCTTCTTCGACGGCCGCGTACTCCTCGGCGCTGTCCACCCGCAGCGCCTCGATCGACTCGATCGTTTCGAGCAGCTTGTTGCGTTGCTCCCGCTCGCGGCGCAGCTCCTCTTCGAGATTGGCAAGGCGCTCCTCGAGCAGGCGGTTGTCGCAGCTCAGGACCTCGACCTTCTGGCGCAGTCGGTCGTTGTCGCCGCTGAGCTCGTCCAGGAACTTCTGTGTATGGACGCGGACGCTGTCTACGAATTTCGGGGTCTTGCGGGATTCTCCGCTCACACGTCACCTCTTTCCGCGCCCGGAACGCCCTCTTCATCCCGGCTGCGCGGCACCACCCCGGGGGTGCGGTGTCGCAGCGCCGTTCGAATTCTTCGGGATTTCGGAGGGATCCCTTGAACGCTGCGGCAGCCCGGGCGGCTGCCTGCGCCGCAGCGCCCGTCGTCCGCGCCGGCGTGGCCGACCCCGCGTGGCGGGGGCTAGCGTGGCGCGCATCGCGCGCGGCGGGAGGCGCGCTCATGCACTGGCTCGCATCGAAATCCGGCGCCCTTCCGCGATGCCGGATGCGGAGCACGGCAGGCGCGCTGTGCGGCGCCGCGCTGCTGCTCGCCCCGGCGGCCGCGACGGCCGCGGCGCCCTTCCTCGAGGGGCGCGTGGTGGCCGTGTTCGACGGCGACACGCTCGAGGTGCTGGTGGACCAGGAGCGACGGCGCATCCGCATCGCGGGCATCGACACCCCGGAACGCGGCCAGCCCTGGGCCGAGCGCGCCAAGCAGGCGCTCTCGGCGCGCGTCTTCGGCAAGCAGGTGCAGATCAACGAGATCGCGGTGGACCGCTACGGCCGAACCGTGGGGGAGGTCTACGCCGACGACGTATGCGTCGGCTGCGAGCTGGTGCGCGAGGGGCACGCCTGGGTCTACCGCGATTTCAGCGACGATGCGGTGCTCCTCGATCTCGAGGCGCAGGCCCGCGCGGCCGGGCGGGGGCTCTGGGGTCTGCCCGAGAGTCAGCGCACGCCGCCCTGGCAGTGGCGGCGCGAACAGCGCGCGCGGCGCCGTGCGCAGGACGCCGCGCCGCGCGGCGCATCCGATTGATGCGCCGCGCGCAGCGGCTGGCTGGGAATGCGCGCCCGCTCAGCCTGGCTCGACCGCGAGGACGCCCGCGTCGATCAGCTCGGCGAGCGTGCGGTAGATGAGCGCGTCGCTCGCGGGCAGCATGTCGAGCAGCGCCGCGAGCGGAAATCCCATGGCTGCGTTCTCGGCGATCTCGCGAGCGATCTCCGCGAGGGTCGGCTCGAGGGCGGTGAGGCGCTCCGCGTGCACCCGGAACGTCACCTCCGGATCCAGATCGCTCAGGTCGAGGCGCGCCAGCTCGTCGCGCTGCACCGCGGCGGCGAGAATGGCGGAGGCGAGCGGCAGGCGGGTGCTCGCGTCGTTCATCGGCTCGAGCTCGGGCTTGAACTCGAACTGGGCGTCTCGCCAGGTGAAGAGGCGGCCGAGGGCTTTCGCGCCCGAGACGAGGCCCGTCGTCGCGTAGAGGATCTCGCCGTCCTGGTAGGCGATCTTGCCCTCCTCGCTGTCCCGCCGGAGGCGCAGCGTGCCCGCGTTCGACGTGCTCGAGAAGGTTTCGAGCACCGCTTCGAGGGGCGTGTCCGCCAGGGATCCCGAGATCGTTGCGAGCGTGCGCGCGTGGTGGAAGCTGCGCAGATCGTCGACGAAGTGCGAGACCTCGTCGACGCGCTCGAGTCCGTAACGGAACTGGATGCCCGCCACCATCAGTCCGTGATCGCAGCGCGTCTGGTTGGCGATGCGGCCCTCGATCTCGAGCTTCTCCCCGCTACGCGGGTGCTGGATCTGCAAGCGCACATCCGTCTCCACGCCCAGGTCGAGCCCGGGGAGCAGCACGAGCATGCCGTTGTAGCTCACGTCGCCCGTCTCGGCGGCGAAGCGGCGGCCGCGTGCCTCGATCTGCACGTGCGTGCGCACCGGATAGCGGGGCTCCACGCGCCGGAATTCCAGCGGGCGCGCGTCGATCTCGTGCAGCTCGATTCCGCTCGCTGCTTCGAAGCGCTGGCGCAGCTCCGCCGGGGCGCTGCCGAGCTGGATCGAGACGCCCGGCTCTGCGCCCGCCCGGGCCATGTGGGCGGGCAGGACCGCCACCACCTGGCCGCTGAGCTCGACGCGTGCGCCGCGGAAGGGGAGCTCGAAGCTCACGTGCACCTGCGCGCCGGGCGGCAGCCACTCGACCGTCGGCACGAAGACCGCGCCGCTCGAGAGATCGCGGGCGAAGGCCGCCTGCAGCGCTTCCGGTGTCGCGTATTCGACACAGAGATGCGTGGGATCGGAGCGCTCGGCAGCGCCGGCCCCCCCGTTCACGCCCTCCTCGTGCTGCCCCTGGCCCAACGCTGCGCTCCAGTCCGATTGCGGCGTCCCGCTCCGGGCTCATCGGCAGGTCGGGTCCTCGACACGAACGCGCGCGCCCCGGCGGGAAGGAGCGGGTGCGGCTACCCTGGCGTGCGTGCCGCCGCGCCCCCGCGGGAGCGTCGCTGCGGCTGCGGAGGCGGCTCAGCCATGCGTTTCGAGACCCTGCTGGTTCCCCTGGACTTCTCTCCCCACGCCGACCGCGCCCTCGCGGCGGCCCTCGAGCTCGCGGTCGCGCTGGGCGCGAAGCGCGTGCACCTGCTTCACGTCCACCACCCGCCGCCCATGCCCACACCGCTTCCGGGCAGCGGCCCGAGCTACGTGGAGATCGAGAGCCGGCTGATCGAAGATGCGGGTCGCGCGTTGCAATCGCGCGTGGATCGGGTCGGCAAGATGTCCTTCGCGCTGGAAATCTCGGTGGAGGTCGGCGTGCCCGCCGAGGTGATCTGCAGCGAGGCGGAGAAGCGCGCGGCGGACCTGATCGTGATGGGCACGCACGGCCGCACGGGCGTGGCGCACGTCCTGCTCGGCAGCGTGGCGGAGCGCACCGTGGCGCGCGCGCCCTGTCCGGTGCTGACGGTGCGCGCGCGGGATGCGTCCTAGCCGCGCTGCAGCGCGGATGGCGCACAGGCGCGCGACGTGGCGCGCACGAAATCGAGCACGCTCTGCGACGCCAGCCCCGGTGCCCGCGAGAGCGCGAGCACGATCGTGTAGTGATCCTCGTCCGGAATTTCGAGCACGCGCCGCGGCACGCCGGCCCGCTCGAGCTTCGCGCCGAACACCTGCGCCTGTCGCTTGAGGGCGGGCCAGTCGCCCTCCGCGTAGAGCAGCAGGGACGCCGGCGCCGCCGCGGTCACGAACGAGGCAGGCGATGCCTCGTCCGCCCACGCCTCACCCGGGTCGCCGTTGCGAAAGCGCGCTTCGTAGTAGTCGCGCGAAGCGCCGAGCGCGTACGTCTCCTCGTCGGTCAGGTCCAGCGCGGCCCCGCTGACGGAGACGAGGCCGCAGACGCCGCTCAGGCCGAGGCGCCGGGTCAGCTCCGCGTCGAGCGCGACGCGGTTCACGAGGTGGGCGCCCGCCGAGTGGCCGGCCAGGAACAGCGCATTCGCGTCGCCGCCGTAGCGCGGGATGTTCTGGTGCAGCCAGGCCACGGCCCGGGCCACGTCGTCCACCTGCTCCCGCCAGGTCACGTCGAACTGCAGCCGGTAGCTGACGATCGCCGTGGCCACGCCCCGCGCGGCGTAGAAGCGCCCGATGTTGCCGTAGACGTCGCGGCCGCCCACGCGCAGCGAGCGGTCGCCGCTGGTCCAGCCGCCGCCGTGCACGAAGACGAGCACCGGCCAGGGCGGGGCGCCGGACTGCGCGGGATCCGGCAGGTAGAGATCGAGGCGATGCTTGGCCGGGTCCGCAGCGCCATCCGAGCGGTAGGGCAGGTCGCTCCGCACGCGTTCGTCGGGAAGCGCGGCTCTCCGGTAGACGAAGGGCATCGCCACCCAGGCTGCCGTCTCGAGGCAGCCCGCGGCACCGAGGGGTACGAGCGCGGCGGCGATTCGCGAGAGCGCGCGTCGGGGGAGGGGCATGGCGCACAGGATGCCCGCTGCTCCCGATGCTGCCAACGCGATGCGCGTGCCGCAGCGCTCTCCCCCGGCAGGCGTGCCTCCAAATCACACGACCTGGTGTTGGTCGATCCAGGCGTCGACCCCGCGCCAGGTATCGAGGAGCCAGGCGATCCGCGCCTCGCGCGCGACCGGAATCTCCCGGCGCGCGATGCGGCGGAACTGGACGCGAATCGTCCGGTGCACGAGAGCGCCCCTCCAGATCTGGCCGAGCGAAGCGGCGCCCTCGAAGCCCGTGTGCGCGCAGACGACCACGTCCGCCTCGGCGGTCGCGTCGAGGAGCGCGAGCGTGCCGCCGAGCCTCGGGGGCAGCACGTGCGTGCAGGCGCGCGCGCAGGCCAGCTGCTGCGCGTTGCCCGCGCGCTCGAGCCGCTCGAGCGCGCGCAGCCGCTTCGCCACCGAGAAGCGCGACCCTTCGGGATAGATCAGAACCGCGTCGCGCGGGCCGAGCCCCCGCGCGAGCGCGTGCACGCGCTGTACCTCGCGCGCCGAATCGTCGGAGAAGCGCTCGACGAAGACGTTGGGCAGTCGCTGGCCGACGATGTCGATGCAGGGATCCCAGAGCAGCTCGCGCTTCAGCACGTAGCGCAGGCGCATGCCGTGGGGTCGAGCCACCAGCGCGGACGCGAGCAGCGTGTCGCCCGTGCTGGCGTGCCGCATGAGCAGGAGGTAGGGACCGCGACCGAGCGCGGCGTCGCCTTCGAGCGCGAGCTCGAGCCCGAAGAGATGCCGTGTGGCGCCGAAGAGGCTGGCGCCCCACCCTGCCTGCAGCCGGAAGTGTGCGTTCTGCCACGCAGCCTCGTCGACGCGAGCCACGCGCCGCCAGCCCCACAGCACGGCGCTGGCCGCGAGGCCGATCACCTCGCACGAGAGGTAGACGCAGACGAGAGCGGCGCTGCGCAGTGCGACCGCGGGGCCCGGGCGCAGCACGTCCACGAGCACCGACAGGGGCAGCCACAGCGCTGCGGTCGCCAGACAGAGGCCCCAGGCCAGGAGATAGGCCGGCACACTGAGCAGCCGACGCGCGCGCATCGCGCGCAGTCTCACCCATCGCGCCGCTGCGGGCACGCAGACACGCGACGGTCTGCTGCTAGTCTCGCCGCGAGGCATCGACATGTCCGAACCGCGCCGCCCGCAACGCCGCTCACGCGTTCCCACGGGGCGGCTGGAGCGTCTCGTGCGCATCGGATGGCTCACCGGCGAAATCGCGCTGGGGGGCGCCGCCGAGGGTCTGCGTCGCATCGGAGGTGGCGCGCCGAGCCCGAGCAGCGTGTTCCTGACCGGCGCCGCGGGGCGCCGTCTGGCCAGCCGCCTGTCGACGATGCGCGGCGCCGCCATGAAGCTCGGCCAGCTGCTCTCCCTCGAGGCCGACGACCTGCTGCCGCCGGAGGTCACGGAGGCGCTCTCGGTGCTGCGCGCGGAGGGCGATGCCATGCCCCGCTCGCAGCTGCGGCGCGTGCTGGGTCGGAACTGGGGCAAGGGCTGGGAGCAGCGCTTCGCCTCCTTCGACTTCGAGCCCATCGCGGCCGCGTCGATCGGGCAGGTGCACGCGGCCGTGACCCGCGACGGCCGCGAGCTCGCGCTCAAGATCCAGTACCCGGGCGTGGCGAGCAGCATCGACAGCGACGTGGACAATCTGGCGGCGCTCCTGCGTCTGGCGCGCGTCCTGCCCGGCGACGTGGACTTCTCGCTGGTGCTCGCCGAGGCGAAGCACCAGCTGCGGCGCGAGGCGGACTACCAAACCGAAGCCGAGCAGCTGCGCCGCTACCGCGCGCTGCTGTCCGATGATCCCGAGTTCGTGGTGCCGCGCGTGCACGACGACTTCACGACCTCGCGCATCCTCGCCATGGACCGCCTGCGCGGCGTGCCGCTCGAGGATGCCTGCGGCAGCGACCACACCGATGCGCGCCGCGACGCGCTGTGCGCGCTGCTGCTCCGCCTGGTGCTGCGCGAGCTCTTCGAGTTCGGCTTCATGCAGTCGGATCCGAACTTTGCCAACTATCTGCTGCTTCCCGACGGCCGGGTTGCGCTGCTCGATCTCGGGGCGGGCTACGAGATTCCGCCGGCGCTGTCCTCCGGCTACGCGCGCCTGTTCCGCGCCGCCGCCGACCAGAACCGCGGCGAGCTCAAGCGCGTGGCGCAGGAGATCGGCTTCATCGCGGCTTCGGACACGCCGGCGCAGGCGGAAGCGATCGTCGATCTGATGCTGCTCGCCACGGAGCCCCTGCAACACCGCGGTGTCTACGATTTCGGCGCCTCCAAGCTGCCCGCGCGAGCGCGCGACGCCGGCACGTCGCTCGTGTTCAAGCAGGGCGTGTGGCGCCCGCCGCCCGCCGCCACGCTGCTGTTGCAGCGCAAGCTCGGCGGCACCTTCCTGGTCTGCGTGCGCCTGCGCGGCCGCGTCGATGCCCGCGCGCTGCTCGAAGAGGCGCTGGCGCGGCGCGCGTCAGACGAGGCCCGCGCGGCGGCGCCAGCGCGGGCGAGCGACGGCGATCGGGCCGAGGCCCCGTTCTGATCGACGCCGCGCGCGCAGCGGGCTCGCCGCCGGGGTTTGGTACCGTCCGCAGCCCGCGAAGACACGCGGCAAGCAGGGAGCGTGAGGTGGGGCGGCGAGACGCGCGGATCGGACAGCGACGCGGGCGGCGTGGTCGGCGACCCGGCCGGCGACGACGCGCGGCTGCCTGTGCGCTCGGTCTGGTGCTGGGCGCCGCGCCGCTGAGCGCCGAGGAGCTCTACGAGGCACCCGGCGCGCTGCGCGCGCGCGAGCTGCTGCCGCCCGAGCTGCGCGAAGGGCCCTGCCACCGCGTCGCGGACGTGGTTTCGACCGACGGCCTGCTGCGCGTCTACGCGGTCGAGACGGAGTTCGGCCGCTTCGAGGCGCGCGGCGAGGACGTGTTGCGGGCGCGCATCCGCGAAGCCGAGGCACTCGTCGCGCTGCGCGACGCGCGCCGCATGCCGCCTTCGCAGCGGCGGAGAAGCAGGCCGGGCCGAGCCCCTTCGTCTCGGGTCGGCGCCTCGGCGGGGGAACGATCCGGATGCGGCCGCAATCCTCAGCCGGCGCCGGCGTGCTGCTGCCAGGGCTGCCGGGCGCCGACGCAGCGGGCGGCGACTTCCTCGGGCAGCTCGTCGCCTTCCAGGCGCGCAAGCGCGAGATCGCCGCCGCGCTCGGTGTCGATCCGTACTGCGACAACGCCCCGCTGCAGGAGGCGCTCGATCGCCACGCCTGGGCCGTGCAGGCGGGCGGCGCGCCGCTGCCCAGCGCAGCGCCCGACGCCTCTGCGACCCCGGTGCTTTCCGACGGCGGCGCGGCCCGCAGCGAGCGGGCGGGCGAGATGCTGCGCGACTACTCCGCGGAGGATCTGGAGCGGCTCAACCGCATCGAGCTCGCCGTCATGGGCGTGCCCGAGCCGCTGCGCGAGCAGTTCATCGCGAACCCCGCCTACTCGCCCAGCCACGAGACCGTGCTGGTCGAGGCGCTCGCGGCGCTCGAGGGGACGGAAGACCGCGTCGCCTTCATCGAGGCCGCCGTCGCGGCGCAGTCCGGCGACGAGGCGCAGGACTACCAGCGCATGGCAGAGCTCATGCGCCGCTACGCGGATCGCGCGGGCGGGCTCGAGCGCATCGAGCGCGTCGAGGGCGGTGTCGCCGCGCGCGCGCAGGACGGCACCCTGGTCGTGCCCGTGCGCGCCGATCACGCGCTGTGGACGCAGCGCATGGCGAGCCTGGCCGAGAGCGTCGCGCGGGAGATGGGCGGAGACCGGGATGCCGCGCGGGCGCGCATCGTGTTCTCGGGCTCGGTCTCGCCCATGGCGCGCGAGCACCTCGAGAATCTCGGCATGTCGGTGGCGGAGGACGCCATGGACGCGCCGCCGTCCGAGCCGGACGGCGCCGAGAGCGGAGCGTCGCCGTGAGCCGTGCGCGCCGACTTCGCGCCGCGGCTCTGCTGCTGCTGTCCGCCTGCGCACTCGCCTGCGGCGGTGGCGGTACGACCCAGGCGGCGCCGCGCCGCGAGGTCATCCTGCGCACCGAGGCGGACGACGAGCGGGTCGGCGAGCAGACCGCCATGCAGGTCGGCGGCGCGATGGGCTTCGTCGAAGATGCCGCGCTCGGGGCCTACGTCGACGCCGTCGGCAAACGCCTGGCGCGCTACGCGCCCCGCGGCGGCTTCCAGTACCAGTTCAAGATCGTGGACCAGGACGTCCCGAACGCCTTCGCGTTGCCCGGCGGATACATCTACGTGTCGCGAGGCCTGCTGATCATGGCCAACTCGGAGGACGATCTCGCCGGGGTCCTCGGCCACGAGATCGTCCACGTCGCGGCGCGGCACGCTGCCGCGCGCCAGGGCGTCATCCAGGGCATGCCGGGCATCGTGCAGGCGCTCGCCGGCGGAACCATCGCCGAGTACGGTCGCGATCAGGAGCGCGAAGCCGATCGCCTCGGGCAGGGACTCGCCGGGCTCGCCGGCTACGATCCGCAGGGACTCGCGAACTTCCTCACCAGCCTCGAGTTCCAGGAGCGGCTCCAGCTCGGCGGCTCGCGCCTGCCCCGCTTCTTCGACTCCCACCCCGCCACCGCCGAGCGGACCGCGTCGGCGTCGAGCCGCGCGCGCATGGTCGCCTGGCAGCGCGAGCCCGGGATCGCAAACGGTCCGGCCGGCTACCTGGAGAAGATCGAGGGCCTGGTGGTGGGAACAGGCGCCTCGGAAGGCGTGTTCCAGGGCAGCCGCTTCCTGCACCCCGAGCTCGACTTCACGCTGCGCTTCCCGCCCGACTGGGACACGCAGAACACGCGCGAGGCCGTGGGCGCGATCTCGCCACAGCGCGACGCGATGATCTCGCTGGCGCACGAAGCCATGGGGCAGGATCCGCGGCGCGCCGCCTCGGACTTCCTCGCGCGCGCCCGCGAGCAGGGGCTGCGCGTGGACAGGACGCAGCCGGTCGTGCTCGCCGGGATGAACGCGTTCCGCGCCGAGGGGCACGCGCTGGCATCGGGCGCCGCGCTGCCCGTCGAGCTCACCTGGATCGCGCACCGGGGCGCCATCTACCGCATCACGGGCGTGTCGAGCCCGCGCGCCGGAACCCGCTACAGCGGCGCGTTTCGCAGCGTGGTGCGCAGCTTTCGCCCGCTCAGCGCGGAGGCGCGCCAGAGCATCCGGGAGAGCCGCCTGCGCATCGTGCCGGCGCGCGCGGGCGAGACGCTCCCCGAGCTCAGCGAACGCACCGGCAACTTGTGGAACGTGCAGGAGACGGCGGTGATGAACGGGCTCTACGCGAACGCGATCCTCGCATCCGGCCAGCGGGTGAAGGTGGCGCTGCCCGAGCGCTACGGCGCGCTGCGGCGCTCCGAGGCGTACGCGTCATCGGAGCACTGAGGCTCCGGTCCCGCTCCGCAGCCGCTCAGAACTCCGCGGCCGAGACCCGGTGCTCGCCGCTGCGCGTTTGCCTGATGGTGCTGAAGCTGCTGTCGGTGTACTCGTGGCAGGCGCCCGTGCAGTCCTTCAGCTCCGCCACGGTATACAGGATGGGCGGCGAATCGACCTTCTTGTGAGCGTCGGGCTTGAAGTCGGTCGCGTGGCACGCGGCGCAATCGGGCGCATAGCCCGGGCTCGGCCACGGAACGCTGTCGCGGTTCGTGGTGTGGCACGCGGTGCAGTCGAGCGCGCGGCGATGATCGCCGGAGTAGCCGGCGGAGGCGTGGCGGAACGTCGACGGACTCCAGCGTCTCGTGTCGTGGCAGGCGCCGCAGTCGCTGGTCGTCACGAAGTGCCCGGTGTCGATGCCCGTCGCCGTGACGCCGTCGTGACAGCCCGCGCAGGTCCCCGTGATGTTCGCGTGGTCGAAGCTCGCCGGCGTCCACGCCAGCGTCGAGTGGCAGGACCCGCAATCCCCGTTGGTCAGGATGTGATCGAGGGGCTTGCCCGTCGCCTGCATGCCGTCGTGACAAGTGGCGCAGCGGCCTTCGACGCCCGAGTGATCGAATACGGCGCGGCTCCAGATCACCGTGTCGTGGCAGTCATCGCAGCGATTCGAGCTGGAGACGTGGTCGCGGGTCTTCTCCGTCTGGGCGCGCAGGCCGGAGCCGTCGTGGCAGAGCTCGCAGCGGTCGGGTGTTCCCGCGAACAGGCCCTCGGCGTGGCACGATTCGCACGGCTCCCTGCGGTGCGAGCCGGTCAGCGGAAAGCGGGTCGTCGAGTGGTCGAACGCCGCGCCGCTCTGCGCCCGTGCGGGGTCGCTCCAGAGCAGAGAGCCGGCGAGCGCGCAGCACCCCAGCAGGAAACGGATCGAGACGCATCGCGTGTTCATCGCATGCTCCTCAGCTCTCGCCACGACGTATCGACGTGACACTGGCCACAGCTGCGCCCGAAGGAGCCTCGATGCACGTCGTCCTCGGTGTGGCACGTCTCGCAGCGGCGCGACTGCTGCACCCGGCCGCGCGTCGGCTCGCTGTGGCACGCGCGGCAGGCGAGGCCCTCGTGGGCTCCGTGCAGGGAGAAAGACGTCTGCGTGTCGTGATCGAAGCTCCAGACGCGCCAGCTGTTCGGCACGTGACAGCGCCCGCAATCGTCGCCGAGCCGAGTCTCGTGGTGGTCGTCAGTGGCGTGACACGAGGAACAGTTCGGATCCGCGTCCGCGAAGCGCTGGCTGCGATGGCAGTCCTCGCACGAGACCAGCGCGTGGAGCCCGAGCAGGGGGAATTTCGTCAGCCCGTGATCGAATGACACCTGGTCTGCCCACCCGCGTTCGTCGTGACACCCAGCGCAATCCCTGCCTTCCTGGCCCTCGTGCGCGTCGTCTGCTCGGTGACACGAGTAGCAGTTCATCGAGATTCGTTCTTTTCCGAGGGTTCCCTTGTGACATGCGTCACAACGCACCTCCCCGTGCAGCCCGCGCAGCGGGAAGCGGGTCTTTCGATCGTGTTGGAAACGGGAGGACTTCCACGACTGGCTGGTGTGGCAGTCGCCGCAGCGCGGCCCGTTGCGCCCGCGGTGGTCGTCGTCGAGGCGGTGACAGGTTCCGCACTCCAAGGGGAGCTTCTCGTCGAACGCATCCTGGCGGTGGCAGCTCCGGCACGCCAGCTCGCGGTGCGCGCCCGTGAGCGGGAAGCGCGTCTTCGAGCCGTGATCGAAGCGCGTCTTCTTCCAGCTGACGGAGTCGTGGCAGTCCCCGCACGCCGCTCCGAGACGCCCCCGGTGGCTGTCGTCGATGCCGTGGCAGCTGGCGCAGGAGGTGGGCGTCTTCTTGTAGCGCTCGTTCACGTGGCACGCGGCGCACTGCACCTGCGCGTGGGAGCCCTTCAAGGGGAAGGCTGTGGCGGCGTGCTCGAAACGCGCCCGATTCCAGCTCGTCTCCTGGTGGCAGTCGCCGCAGGCCTCGCCGAGCCCCTGCCTGTGCGGATCGTCGTCGCGGTGGCAACCGATACAGGCCGAGGCCGCCTCGGAGAAGCGCTGCCCCGCCGCATGGCAGCGCTCACAGGTGAGGCTCGCGTGGGCGCCGCGCAGGCTGAAGTCGGTCTTGCGGTGGTCGAACGCATCGCGGTCGAGGCCGAGGACATCGGCCTCGCGCCCCTTGTGCTCGGTGTGGCAGTCGCGGCAGGCGACTCGATCCACATCCGTCAGCCGACCGTGATAGCCCCGTTGGCTCTCGAGATCCGCGCCGACTGCCTTGTGACAGTCCACGCACAGCTCGCGCTGCGCCTCGGCGCGCAGCGCCTGGTGGCAGCTGGCGCAATCGGCTTCGATCTTCGCGTGCCCGGCGATCACGGGGCCGGGCATCACCAGCGTCTTCCAGTCGCCGGCGCGCGCCGCGCTGGAGAGCAGCACGACCGCGAGCGACAGGATTCGCCACCCCGCGCGGCGCAGCGACCGGCTTCGCGACCTGTGCGTGACACGGGACATTCAGTACACGTGCACCGCAAGCACGTGCACCGCGGCCGTGGCGAAGAGCAGGACGCAGAGCGGCAGGTGGAGCACGTGCCAGATGGCGAAGGCGCGTTCGTAGCCCGAGAAGCGCGCGACGCGCCGGACGGCGGCGCCGTACTGTTCGAGTGCGCGCCGGGCGGCCCGCGGATGCAGTCCGAGCCGATCGGCACCCCGGCGCTGGGCGGTCAGGAGCGGACGCACGCTGCGCCACGCCCGGCGCACGGCGGCGCGTTCGATCCCTCCGGCGCGGAGAAAGCGCCAGGCGCCCTGCACGCGGCCGCTGGACGGTGTGAGCAGCCGGGACTCGAGCTCGCGCAGGGTGCGGATGAGCTCCGGCGAGTGCTGCGCGAGGGCGCCGAGGGCGCCACGTCCATCCTGTGCGGCGGCGCGGATCTCGGCGAGCGTGGCGCGTCGCCCGTGGTACTCGTGGTGGATCCGGGTGTAGATGAAGCGCCCCGCGATGCCGCTGCCCGCCACGAGCAGCATGCTGACCAGTGCAACCGTCGAGTTGCGCGATCCGAGCTGGAAGTTCGCGTGCAGCAGGATGGCGGTGGGCCCGAGCAGGCCGAGCATCATGTGCACGAGAAACCAGCCGCGCAGGCTGCCTAGATTGCGCAGCGCCCGAATCCGCTTGCGCAGCGAGTAGAGCAGAAGAAGCGCCATCATGGCGAGGCCGGCGATGCCGAGTGCGTAGCCGACCCCCGACCTGGCCACGATCCAGTACTCGTCGCGCGCGAGCCAACCCGTCCAGAGCAGCAGCGCGCAGGCGATCCCCGTGCCGGCGAGGCTGAGCGCGAGCGCGGACGCGCGCTGGCCCGGCGCGCGCGCGGGACGGGCGGGCGGCGCGACGGGCCCGTGCTGGCCGCGCGCGCTGCGCAGGGGCGGGGTGGATCGCGCCGCGGCTGCAGGCGTCGTTGCAGTCGTTGCGCGGGAGGCTTCGTTGCGCGGCATCTGAAACCCGGGGTGAGGGGCGACCCTTCGCTTCGATCGTCCGGAGCGGAACTGCACATCGGACACGCCGTGCCCGCAGGATCGTGACGAAGATCACGCGTTGGGCGGTTCCGCTGTCCGAAATTGCCCCGGGCGCGGCTCGGACGCGACGGGACGCGCACCCGACGGGTAACAGGGCATGTGGCGAAATCCGGTGTCTCGATGCTGCTTGCGGCACAGGAGCGTCGCGTGAGCGGCGGCCGGATGGGCTGCGCCGCGATCCTGGTTGCATGCGGGCTGCTCGTGTGCAGCGCGGCGGCGCGTGCGCAGCATGCGGCGACGCGCCTGCTCTCCTCGCTGTCCGTGCACGAGAGGCGCGGCCGGGTCGAGGTTCAGATCCACCTGGGTGTGCCGGTGCGCTACCTGGGGCACACGCCCACCGCGCAGAGCGAGCGTTTCGTGCTCGAGATCGCTCCCCTCGCGGCGGATTCCGCGGGCGTCCCGGAGATCGATACCCGCGGTGTCCTCACGCTGTCCAACGCGGGGAGCCTTCCCCTCGACGCAGTGCGCGCGGACGGCCCGGCGGCGGCGCCTCGCCTCGAGATCCGCTTCTCCCGTCCGGTCGTTGTCGAGATCGGCCAGGCCGACGATCCGCGCAGCATCGTGGTGTCGATCGATGCCGACTCGCTGCAGGGGCGCGACGCCGCGCGCGGCGAGCGCCTGCTGCGCGAGGCCCAGGCCGCCTTGACCGCGCAGGAGATCGACCGCGCCATCCTGCTGTGTACCTCGGCGCTGGCGCTGGAGGAAGGCCCCCACACGCCTCGGGCGCTGGAGCTGCTGGGCGTTGCGCGCGAGCGGAAGGGTCAGTTCGCGCAGGCGATCGCGCAGTACCGAACCTATCTGGAGCGCTATCCCGAGGGCGAGGACAGCGAACGCGTGCGGCAGCGCATGCAGACGCTGATCAGCGCGAGAGATGCTCCCGCGAGGCCGCTGCGCCGCGCGGAGCGACCCGCGCGCGCGACCGATTACGACATCTTCGGCAGCGTCGCCAGCTACTACACGCGCGCCGGTCAGATCGGCGGAGACTTCGGCGGTCGACTGCTCGACTCGTCCCAGCTGGCCGACGTGTACCTGTCGGGCCGGCTCCGCACGCCTTCGCTCGAGCTGCGATCGCGCGTCGCGGGAAACTACCGCTTCGACTACCGCGACCAATCCACCGCCGACGATGCGCGCATTCGCGATCTGAGCGTGGAGTTGATCCAGCGCAACGGGCCCCTGCGCATGACGCTCGGGCGGCAGTCGCGCAACCGGGGCGGCGTGCTCGGGCGCTTCGACGGGCTCGCTCTCAGCTACGCGCTGAGCGACTCCGTCGAGCTCGGCGCGGTCTCCGGCTTTCCGCTCGACACGGGCTTCTCGAACGCCATCGACACCGACGTCGTGCTCGGCGGCCTGCGTCTCGGCCTGCGCGGGCCCGACGAGCGCGTGAGCGGAGAGCTGTACGGCATCTACCAGGACGGGCCCGCATCGACCGATCGCGCGGCGCTCGGCGGAGAGCTGCGCTACCGGGGCGACTGGGGTGTGGCGGGCGGATTCGTCGATTACGACGTCTACTTCGCGAGCCTCAATCGCATGTTCCTGGTCGGCAACTGGAACGCGACGCCCGCACTCGATCTGAACGCGCTCGTGCAGTACGGGAACGCGCCCTTCCTCACCTCGCGCAGCGCCCTCATCGGCTCGGGGGTGACGTCGCTCGACGATCTGCCCGGGAATCCCGACGCCGCTGCGGTTCGGGATCTCGCGCTCGACCGGACCGGCAAAGCCACCAATTTTGCCATCGGAGGCAGCTATCGCTTCCTGGATGTGTACCGGTTCACGCTCGATCTCAACGCCGGTCGCTTCTCGGGTACGCGCGCCCTGAACGAACAGGACGCGACGGGATTCGAGTTCTCGTACCTCGCTCAGGTATCGCGCGACGCGCTATTCCTGAGCCGGGATTCGCACACGCTGGGCGTGCGGGCTTTCGACGGCGAGAGCGCGCGCAGCGCCGGCGTGTACTGGCTCGGACGCCTGCCGCTCTCGGATCGGCTGTACGTGAATCCGCGCCTGCTGGCAGAGTTCCGCGATGCGGCGGCGGGAGCCAATCAGTGGCTGCTGACCCCCGCGCTGCGTGTCGAGTACCGCCTCGATCAGCTGATCTTCGACCTGGAGGGTCGCTACGAGGTGCGCCTGCTGTCGACGCCACGGGTTTCCGACACGGGATCGTTCTACAGCATCGACCTGGGGCTTCGCTATGAGTTCTGACGCAGTGTTCACGGGTCTGGTCTACGTCGCACCGATGCTGGCGCTGTGCGTCCTGTACCTGTGGCGCAACGAGGCGCGCACGCAGAAGAACCTCGCGACGCTGAGCCGGGCGCAGCGCGAGGGGCTGACGGAGCCGCCCTCGCTGCATCCCCAGATCGACCCCAACCGCTGCCTCGGCTGCGCGACGTGCGTGGATGCCTGCCCCGAGCACGACGTGCTGGGACTCGTTCACGGCAAGGCGCAGATCCTGGTCGCCGCCAACTGCGTCGGTCACGGGGCCTGCAAGGATGCCTGCCCGTTCGATGCGATCAGCCTCGTGATCGGAACCGAGCGCCGCGGCGTCGAGATTCCACGGCTCGATGCGAAGTTCGAGACGAATCTCCCCGGCCTCTTCGTCGCCGGAGAGCTCGGCGGGATGGGACTCATTCGCAACGCGATCACCCAGGGCAGCCAGGTGATCGAATCGGTGTGCCGGCGCGGAGGCTCCTCGGGCCGCTTCGACTACGACGTGATCATCGTGGGCGCCGGGCCCGCCGGCTTCGCCGCATCGCTCTCCGCGCGCGAGCGCGGACTTCGCGCGCTGACCCTCGAGCAGGAGCAGCTGGGCGGAGCGGTGGCGCACTATCCCCGGCGCAAGCTCGTGCTCACGGCCCCCGTCGTGCTGCCCAGCGTGGGTCGCATCGATCTGCGCGAGACCACCAAGGAGGCGCTGCTCGCGCTCTGGATGCGGGTCGAGGCCGACGTGGGTCTCGGCATCCACTACCGCGAGCGGGTGGAGCACATCGAACGCACCGGCGGCGGCTTCCGCGTGACGACGCAGCGCGCCGCCTACACGGCGCGCTCCGTGGTGCTCGCCATCGGCCGGCGCGGCACGCCGCGCAAGCTCGAGGTCCCGGGAGAGGAGCGCAGCAAGGTCGTCTACCGGCTCAGCGACGCCGCACAGTATCGGGGTCTGCACACACTCGTGGTCGGTGGTGGCGACAGCGCGATCGAGGCCGCCTGCAGCCTGGCCGAGGAGCCCGGCACCACCGTCACCTTGTCGTATCGCGGCGCGGCGTTCAGCCGCGCCAAGCCGCGCAATCGCGAGCTCGTGAGCCAGGCCGCGGCGGCCGGGCGCCTCCAGGTGTGGCTCGCCTCCCAGGTGCGGGAGATCGCCGAGTCGAGTGCGCACATCGAGATCGCCGACAATCTGAAGGAGATTCCGAACCAGGCGGTCTTCGTGTGCGCGGGCGGCGTGCTGCCGACGAGCTTCCTGCAGGCCATCGGGGTCGAGACGGAGACGCTCTACGGCCGGCCGCCCCGAGCGGCGGGGGGGAGCCCGAGATGAGCGGCGCGGCGAGCATCCGGCGCCGCGTCGCGCGCTCCGTCTGCGCGGTCGTGCTGATCGGTGCGTTCTGCGGCGCCGCGCGCGCCGGCCGCTTCGAAGACGGGCTCGCCGCCGCGAAGCTGCAGCGCTACGCAGAGGCGGCCGCGATCTGGCAGCCCCTCGCCCGCAAGGGGAACGTCGAGGCCCAGTACAGCCTGGCGGTCCTGTATCGGTCGGGCCGCGGGGTCGCCAAGGACCCGCGACGCGCCTTGCAGTGGCTCGAGCGGGCGGCGCGCGCCGGTCACGTGAAGGCGCAGTACGACCTGGCGCGGTGGTACGAGCGGGGCTGGGGCGTCAAGGCCGACCCCGACGCCGCGCGACAATGGTTCGAGCGCGCGGCCGCGCAGGGGCACGAAGCGGCGCGTGCGCATCTCGCCGAGCAGGCCGCCGGCTCGCCGCGCGTGCGTGCCGTGGGCGGGCGCGATGCGGAAGAGCGGGCGGCTCGCGCCGTGGACGACGGCGCAATCGACGGGTTGCGCGCGGCGCTCGCCGCGGGGGCGGACCCGAACGCCCGCGATCCGGGCGGGCGCACGCTGCTGATGCGCGCGGCGGCGGGCGATCGACAGGCCGTGCTGAAGGCGCTCCTGGCGGCCGGCGCAGATCCGAAGCTGCGCGATGCCTATGGCGACACGGCCCTGACGCTCGCAGCCCGCAACGGGCACAGTGCCAGCGTGCGCGCGCTGCTGGCCGGCGGTGCGCCGGTCGATGGGCGCGACCGCATCGATCAGACACCCCTGATGATCGCGGCCTACAAGGGTCACGCGGCCACGGTCGCTGTGTTGCTGCGCGCCGGCGCCGATCCGAACGCAGCGGACGCGGAGGGACGCCGGGCGCGGAGCCTCGCCGCAGATGCCGGTCACGCGGCGCTCGCCCGAAAGATCCGAGATGCCGGCGGGAAGTCGTCGCGCGCCGCATCCGCCGCCGCCGCACGCGACGCCAAGTGGCTCGAACAGCGCAGCGCGGCGGCGCGGGCGCAGGAGGTCGGGCCGCCGCTGGTGCTGGCGGCGGGGCGCGGGCGCGAGCCCATCGTGCGCTCGCTCCTCGCGCAGCGCGCCGACGTCGACGTGCGGGACGAAGAAGGCTTTACGGCGCTCGCGCGAGCGGCCTGGCACGGGCACGCTGCGATCGTCGGGCTGCTGCTCGATGCCGGGGCCCGCGTGGACCTCGCACCGCGGGATGGGCGCGGTCCGCTCGCACGCGCCGCGCAGGCCGGGCACGCGGACGTGGTGCGCGTGCTCGCAGCGCGCAACGGCCCGCTCGATGCAGCGGACGCCGATGGCTCGACGCCCCTCATGCTCGCCGCGCAGGCCGGACACGAGTCCGCGCTCAACGCGCTCCTGAAGGCCGGTGCGGATCGAGAGCGTGTCGATCGGGATGGCATGACGGCGCTCGCCTTCGCGGCTCGCGCGGGCCACACCGCCAGTGTGCGCGCCCTGCTCGAGGCGGGTGCCGATGCGTCGCGCGCGGATCGCGACGGCAATCCGCCCGCCTGCTGGGCGCAGGCCTCCGCTCGCCGCGCCGCGCTGGAGGAAATTCTTGGCCGCGGCGTTTCGCCGGAGACGCGCTGCGCCGACGGGGTGACGCTGCTCGGTCGCGCCGCCGCCGCGGGCGACGCCGACATGGTCGCCGCACTGCTCGAGCGCGGCGCAGAGCCCGACGCGGCGAGTGCGAACGGCAACGCGCCGCTGCTCCTGGCGGCCGACCGCGGCCACGCGGACGTGGTGCAGCTCCTGCTGGACCGCGGCGCCGTTCCCGATGCGCGCGGCTACCGCGGCAACACCGCACTGCTGCTGGCGTCGCAGCACGGGCACGCCGACGTAGTGCGACTGCTGCTCGAACGCGGCGCGCGGGCCTCGCTTCGCAATGCCGATCATCGCACGGCGGCCGAGCTGGCGGCGCGCGGGCGTCACGACGCGGTGACCGCGCTGCTCGACGGAGGGGCGAAG
>JAOUNA010000099.1 GCA_029881215.1 Myxococcales bacterium
CCTCACTCATCGGGGTGAGCAGGGGAAGCGTGTTGCGTCCGTGCGGCCCGGGCGCCTCGAGCGTCTCGTAGGCAATTGCGGTGATCGACCGCTCCAGACAGCCGAGCGTCAGCGCTTCGTCGGCGGCGAAGTGGAAGTAGGTGAACACCTCCTGCCCCTTGCGCATCCGGGAGATCTCCTGCGGCTGGGGCTCCTTCACCTTGACGATCAGCTCCGCCTCTCCCCAGATCTCTTCCGGGGTCTGCACCATCTTCGCCCCCGCGGCCAGGTAGCGCCCGTCCTCGAATCCCGAGCCCTCGCCGGCGCCGACCTCCACGAGCACGGTGTGCCCATCTCGCACCAGCAGCTCGGCACCGACGGGCAGCAGCCCCACGCGATACTCGTCCTGTTTTACTTCGCGAGGTACACCAACGATCATTTCAATCTCCTGCAGTTACGGCGCGCGCCACGCGTCGAGCGATCGGCGTCGTCGATCCTCGCCATCGGAAGATGCGAAGCAGTCGCCAAGATTCTTCTTGCCTCACGACCTGGATTCCGCAGCGTTGCCACCCGGCGCAGCGATCGCAGCCGGCGGCGCCGCGAACGACATTCCTGGAGCCGCGCCAGCCGCGCGCCGGCGCGTCGAATCCCGGGGATCCTGCGAAGCGGGCTCGCCCCCCGCAGCCACGCGACCGCGACAGGGGGATCCCCCTGCCCGGTCCCGCGACGGCGTGGGGATGATACCCGCGGCGCGGGAACCGGGAATGGCCGCGCGGCACGCCATCCGGATCGCGCGGCGGCCGATGCCCCGCGGCGCGGCCTGCGAGCCGAACCGGCAAGGAGTCGAGAATCGCGTCGCACGCCATCGCGCACCTGTCTCGCAGGGGACTCTGCGGGTGTTCGCCGCCCTACTCGGCCCGCGGAAATCCGAGATCCACCCCGCGGTGAACCGGATCCACCCAGCGCGTGGTCACCACCTTCGGTCGCGTGTAGAAGTGCACGCCTTCGGGGCCGTAGATCGAGTGGCTGCCGAACAGCGACTCCTTCCACCCGCCGAAGGAGTAGAAGCCGAGCGGCACCGGAATCGGAACATTGATCCCGATCATCCCCACCTGGATCTCGCGCTGGAAGCGGCGGGCCGCACCGCCGTCGTTGGTGAAGATCGCGGTTCCGTTCGCCCAGCGATTGCGATTGACGAGATCGATGGCCTCGGTGAATTGCTCGACGCGAACCACGCACAGCACCGGCCCGAAGATCTCGCCGCGGTAGATGTGCATGTGCGGCTCCACGTGGTCGAAGAGCGTGGGCCCGACGAAGAAACCGCCCGCGTGGCCGGGAACGCGCAGCCCGCGGCCATCGGCCACGAGCGTGGCGCCCTCCTCGACGCCCGAATCGATGTACGCGACCACCCGATCCCGGTGCTCCCGGCTGATCAGCGGGCCCATCTCCGCTGCGGGATCGTCCGCGGGGCCCACGTGCAGCTTCGCGATGCGCTCCTCGAGCCTGGGAATCAGCCGCTCGGCCACATCCCCCACCGCCACCACCACGGAAATCGCCATGCAGCGCTCTCCGGCAGATCCGTAGCCGGCCGAGATCGCCGCATCCGCGGCGACGTCGAGATCCGCATCGGGAAGCACCAGCATGTGGTTCTTGGCACCTCCGAGCGCCTGCACGCGCTTGCCGTTGCCCGTGCCCTTCTCGGAGATGGCGCGCGCGACCGGCGTCGAGCCGACGAAGCTGATCGCCGCCACGTCCGGGTGATCGAGGATGCGCTCGACCGCCACGCGGTCTCCGTGGATCACGTTGAACACGCCTTCGGGCAATCCCGCCTTGCTGAAGAGCTCCGCCAGGAAGATCGCCGCGGACGGCGTCTTCTCGGAAGGCTTGAGCACGACGGTGTTCCCGCACGCAATGGCGATGGGGAACATCCAGAGCGGAACCATCGCCGGGAAGTTGAACGGCGTGATGCAGCCGACCACCCCAACCGGTTCGCGCACCGACGCGAGATCCACGCCCGTCGAGACCTGCTGCGAGTTCTCGCCCTTCAGCAGATGCGGGGCCCCACAGGCAAACTCGACCACCTCGAGCCCGCGCTGCACCTCGCCCTGCGCGTCCGGAAGCGTCTTGCCGTGCTGGCGCGAGACGATCGCCGCGAGCTCCTCCCGCGCCTCCTCCAGGAGGCCGCGGAAGCGGAACAGGATCTGCGTGCGCCGCGTGAGCGACTTGTCCCGCCAGGCGGGAAAGGCGGCCCTGGCCGCGGCGACGGCACGATCGACCTCCGCGCTGCTCGCGAAGGGAACGCGCGCGATCTCCGTGCCCGAGGCCGGGTCGAAGACCGAACCGAAGCGGGCCGATTGGCCGTCCTGGGGCTTGCCGTTGATCCAGTGCGAGATGGTCGTGTCCATCGAGAGTTCCTCGTTGTGCATGGGGCGGTGGGGATCGGGGCGCTCGCGAGTGCTACGGGGCGTTGGCCGCCGTCTTCTCGAGGGCTTTGGAGAGAATTTCCACGCCCTCGTCGATCTCCTCGCGCGTGATGGTCAGGGGCGGCGCGATGCGGACGACGTTTCCATACAGACCGCCGCGGCCGATCAGCAGACCCGCGGTCTTGGTCTCTTCCATCAGGATTCCGGCCGCCTCGGGATACGGCGTGATTCCGCCTGGATGCACGAACTCGATGGCCTGCATCAATCCCTTGCCGCGCACTTCGCCGACGATGGCGTGTCGCGCAGCGATCGCGTCGAGCTTGCTGCGCAGATGCGCGCCCAGCTTGCGCGAATTCCCCTGCAGATCGTGCGCGAGCAGGTAGCGCAGATTGGCGAGCGCACCCGTCGTGGAGAGCGGATTGCCGCCGAATGTCGAGATGGAGCTCGCCTTCAGGCAGTCCATGATCTCCGCGCGCGCAACCACGCCGCCAATGGTGAGACCGTTTCCCAGCCCCTTCGCGAAGGTCATGATGTCGGGGACGATGCCGTGGGCCTGGTAGCCCCAGAAGTTCTCGCCCGTCCGACCCCAGCCCGTCTGCACCTCGTCGGAGATGAAGAGGATGCCGTTCTCGTCGAGCACCTTCTTCATCTCGCCGAAGAAGCCGTCGGGAGGCATGGCGAAGCCGCCGACGCCCTGGATCGGCTCGGCGATCATGCACGCCACGTCACCCGCGGTGCACACCTCGAGCACGTCGCGCAGATCGGCCACGCAGGCGGCGGTGAACTGATCGTCGGGCAGATGGCCAAAGGGGCTGCGCAGCCGGTAGCCGCCGTGCACGTAGGAGACGGCGACCGGGCTCAAGCTCGAGGGCGACCAGGCGCGGTTGCCGGTGATGGCAATCGCGGAGAAGGAGCGCCCGTGATAGCTGTTGCGGATGGCGAGCACCTGATTCGACTTCCGATATGCCGTGGCCAGCATCAACGCGGTGTCGTTGGCCTCGGTTCCCGAGTTCGTGAAGAAGACCTTGGCATTCGGGATGCCCGAGAGGCGCGCGATCTCCTCCGCGAGCGCGACCTGGGGCTCGATGAGGTAGAGCGTCGAGCTGTGCAGCATCTTGCCCGCCTGCTCGCGCACGGCGTCGACGACCTCGGGCAGGTTGTACGCCGTCATGGTCGTGAGGATGCCGCCGAAGAAATCGAGATAGCGGCGCCCGTCGCCATCCCAGACGTGACGCCCTTCGCCGCGCGCGAGCTCGATGGGCTCGGCGTAGTACAACCCGATCCAGGACGGCATGACCTTGCGGTGGCGGTCGAGCAGCGTGCCCACGGCGATTCCTCCTCGCGAAACGACGCGGGGAGAGTCTCGCCCCGTTCAAGGAGATCAACAAGTCTTTTCTTTCATATTTGCAAGTACTCGTTTTATATGGGCTAATACTTTGCTACATTCGCGATCCTCAACACCTTAACGGAGCCTCACATGAATCCGGACGTCGGTCCCCGGCTGCGCGAGGTGCGCGAGCGCAGTGGGCTCTCCCAGCGCGCCCTCGCCAAACGCAGCGGCATCAGCAACGCCACGATCTCCCTGATCGAGTCGCGCAAGCTGAATCCGTCGGTCGCGGTACTCAAACGCATCCTGGACGGCATTCCGATGGATCTCTCGGCGTTCTTCGCCGCCGAAGCGGGAGATCCGGAGCCGGTGGTGTACCGCTCCGACGAGCTGATCGAGATCGGCCGCGGCAAGATTTCCTACCGCCAGGTAGGTCGCGAGCTCGCCGGCCGCAGCGTGCAGATTCTCCACGAGCGCTACGCGCCGGGCGCGGACACGGGCAAGGTTGCCCTGCACCACAGCGGACAAGAAGGGGGCGTCGTGATCCGCGGCCGCCTCGAGCTCACCGTGGACGGCAGGCGCTACGCGCTCGGCCCCGGCGACGCCTACTACTTCGAGAGCTCGCGCCCCCACCGCTTTCGCAACTCCGGATCGGAGGAGTGCGAAATCGTGACGGCCTGCAGCCCGCCGAGCGTCTAGCGCGGCAAGACGGCTCGGCTCAGCCGCCCAGCTCGCTCTGTCTCTCCCGGTCCAGGTGCTGGATCCACTGCTGCGACGCGGTCTCGCAGGCCTCGTCGCGCCCTGCGCGCTGGAACCACTCCCGCGCGGGGCCGCGCTTGCCCTGGTTGTAGATCGTGATCCCGAGGAGCAGCTGGGAGCTGCACGCGTTGCGCAGCTCGCCCTTCTCCAGCGCGTGCTCGAAGGCGTCTTGCGCCTTCTGCCATTCCTCCTGGGTCACGTACACCTGCCCGAGACGCACGTAGAGATTGCCGTCCTCGGCGAGGCTGGCCGCGCGTTCGAGCGGCTCCAGCGCCGTCTCGTACTCGCGCGCCGCCAGCAGCGCGTTGGCGTAGAGCTCGAGCGACTTCTTGTCTTCCTCGATCTTGCCCTCTTCGAATCCCTTCTCGAGCACCTTCACCGCCCGGTACGGAAGCTCGTAGTAGAGGTAGAGCTCCGCCAGACGACGCAGCTCCTTGTCCTTGTCGAGGAGACCCTGCAGGTAGGCGAGCTGCTGGGCCGCGAGCGACTGCTGGTCCATCCCGAGCTCACCGTAGATCGCAGAGAGCTGGATCCAGTAGGACTTGTTCGGATACAGACTCACCAGCTGTTCCAGCACGGGCAGCGAGCTCTTGTAGTCCTTGCTCTCCATGTAGAGCGCGAGCAGCAGCTGCAGCCAGCGCTCCTGCGGCTTGGTCGCTATCTCGACCGCCTTCGCGGCCGGCACGAGCGCCTTCGCCTTGTACTCCGGCAGGTCGTCCTCTTCCGCCTTCTGGTAGTAGGCGATCGCCAGCGTGTAGTAGGCGTTCGAATTCGGCGCCTCGACGGCAGCGAACCACTGCTCGAGGGCAGCGATCGCGTCGTCCCAGCGCGTCAGCGCCATGTAGAGCTGCGCGATGTTGAAACGCATGTTGATCGCCGATTCCTCGGGAAGCGCGTCCTCGGCGAGACACTTCTCGAAGTAGCTCGCCGCTGCCTCGTAATCTTCGCGGCCGGCGGCGACGTAGCCCCACATCTGGAAGACGATCGCGCGCTCGTAGGCGTTCAGGCGCACCAATGTAAAGCCCTTGAGGATCTGCTCGGCCTCGTCGTACTGCTCCGCCTGGAGAAATTCCTGAACCATGGTCAGCCGCTTGCTGGTGCGCTCGTCGACGGTGTACTGCGCCGCTCCAGCCGCCACCGAGACCAACACCGCGAGCGCGAGCAGCATCCCGCAGAATCGCAATCCACCGCCGCGCAGATCCCTGACACGCTGCATCGCCGGGACCCCTGTCATGACTGGTCCATCTCGAACGTGAGCCGCACCTTCACGCCCGGTCGCTCCACCGGCTGCCCGTCCTCGATCTTCGGGTTGTATTTCCACTTGCGGATCGCGCGCAACGCGGCGCGGTTGAAGATCGTGCTCGGGTAGTAGTTGGTGACGCGCGGATTCTTGACCGTTCCCGCCGTGCTGATCGTGAACTCCACCTCCACCCAGCCTTCGAGCCCGCGCTGGCGCGCGCGCTCCGGATACTGCGGCTGCACGCGCACGAGCGGCACCACGTCGCTATCCGTGGCCGCACCGCCGACGGTGGGGCCCCCGGAGAGCTCGATCCCGCTGTCGAAGAGCGGAATGACCTCGCCCATATCCGAGTCGGGGCGCAGATTCTGCGCGAGATTCAGATCCGGCGGCGGCGGCGGCTCCTCGGGCGGCTTCTTGTCCGGAAGCTTGCGCTCCTTCTCCTCGATTTCGCTCTCGCGCTTGAGGCGGACGAAGTCGATCACGCGCCCGCGCATGCTCTCATCGAGCTCGAACTTCACGCCGATCAGCGCCTGCATCACCCAGAACAGCCCGAAGGTGACGAAGAGCGCAGCGAGGAAAGCTATGAAGTGTCGGGGGCCCATTCAGTCCGTGACTTCGGCCGCGATGGATACGTTGAAGACTCCTGCCAGACGCGCCGCGTCCATGACCTTCACCAGCAGGCCGTTCTTCGATTCCCTGTCAGCCTGGATGACGACCGCGCCCTGCGGGTTCTCCGCGTGCAGCCGCTCGATGTTCGCGCGCAGCGCGCGCGGATCGACCTGCCGCTTGTCGATCCAGATCTGGTTGTTTCCGGAGATCGCCACGAGGATGTTGCCGCGCTCCTTCTTCTCGGCCGTGGCCGCGTCGGGTCGGTTGACATCGATGCCCGACTCCTTGACGAAGGATGCCGTGACGATGAAGAAGATCAGCATGATGAACACCACGTCCAGCATGGGCGTGAGGTTGATCTCACTCTCGTCTTCTCCCCCTCGCGAACGTCGCTTGCGCATGGCGCCCTCACTCGTGATGGATGGTCAACTGGTCCGCGACCCGCTCTCCCTCGGCGCGTGCGAAGCGTTCGATCTGGATGCTCAGCATCAGGCCGGAGAGCGCCGCGACCATGCCCGCCATCGTGGGAATCGTGGCCTTCTGCACGCCCGAGGCCATCGCGCGGGCGTTGCCACTGCCCGCGATGGCCATCACGTCGAACACCTCGATCATGCCCGTGACCGTGCCGAGCAGGCCGAGCAGGGGGCACAGCGCCACCAGGGTCTTGATCATGATCAGGCCCTTGTCGAGCTTCGTCTGCACGTCGGAGACCAGCAGCCGTCGAATCTGATGGGCGTTCCACGAGCTGCGGTCCCGGCGGCCGTTCCACGTCTTCAGCGCCCGACTCGCCTCGCCCGGATGAATCCTGCGGAAGTACCAGAACCGCTCGAGGATCAGCGTCCACATCGCGAGCGTGGTGACTCCGATGTACAGCAGCACGTCTCCCCCGGTTTCGAGGAAGTCGCGAACCGCTCCTACGGCCTCAAGCTCCGGCACCGGCATTCTCCGCCTGCGTGGCGATCAGGCCCGCACTCTGCTCGTCGAGGATGTCGACGATCCCCTTCGTGCCGTTCGACACCAGCGCGTGGAGCAGCACCAGCGGAATCGCCACCATGAGCCCGATCATCGTCGTCACGAGCGCCTCCGCGATACCGCTGGCCATCATCTTGGGGTCGCCCGCGCCGAACAGCGTGATCGCCTGGAAGGTCTGGATCATGCCGGTGACGGTGCCGAGCAGACCGAGCAGCGGCGCCACCACTGACACCACCTTCACCAGCCAGAGGAAGCGCTCGATGCGGACCGTCTCACGCATCACCGCCTCGTCGAGCTTGAGCTCGAGGGTCTCAGCGTCCGCGTTGCGATTCTCCGCGTACACGCTGAGCACGCGGCCGAGGGGATTGCCCCTATCCGGCGTGCTCGCCTTGCGCTGCGCGGCCACCTTGCGCCCCGTGATCGTCACCACGAACCAGCGCACCACGCCGATGATCAGCGCGATGATGCCGAGCACGATGGTCACGTAGCCCACGGACTTGCCCTGCTGGATTCGCTCCCAGCGGTTCGGCGTCTGAATCAGCAGCGAGAGCAGGGAGCCGCGCGAGGGATCGACGGCCAGCGAGACGATCCCGCTCTTCGCACGCTCGAAATCCCCGACCGTGTTCACGTAGCGCGCGGGCGGCTGCTTGGTCAGATCGCGCAGCTTGCCCGCTCCAGCGGCATCGATCTCCCACAGCACGTAGCGGTCGTTCGAGACCGCGGTGAAGGGGCCCGCGCGAACCACCTCGCGGGTTTCCTCTGCGCCATCCAGGTTGAGCACGGACGCCTGGAAGCGCACCACCTTGCCCTGCTCGGTCATCTCGCGCTGCAGCTCGTACCACAGCCGCTCGAGGTCGGCGATCGCGGGCAGCGCCTTGCTCTTGCCGAGCCCTTCGAGGAACTCGACGCGATCGCCGGCGAGCTGCGCGCTCACGAGCGAGCTCTCCAGATTGCCGCGCGCATCGCCCGCCACCTGGCGCACCACCCCGAACAGCTCGCCCAGGGTTCCCATGCGCTCGGCCAGCGTATTCGTGAGCTCGGCCAGCGTGCGCTCGTTGCCCTCGAACACGCCCTCGAGCTGCTCGCTGCGATCCTCGAGCTTGCCCTTCAGTGCGCGCGCGTCCGCCAGCAGCTTCGCCTGCTCCTCCTTGGCGCGCAGGAAGCGCGCCTCGCGCTCCTTGCTCTCCTTGCTCTCGTCCTTCCACTCGGCGCGCACCAGCCCGAGCAGCTGGTCGAGGGAGGTGGCCTGCGGCTGTGCCGGCACGACCGGCGCCGCCGCCTCGGCCGAGCTCTCGCTCGTCTTGGTCGCGGCTTGCTGCGCCTGCGCGCTCCAGCCGAGCGCGGTGACCGCGATGCCGAGCGCCACGAAACCCCGAATCTTCGACTGCATCAGCCCTGACCTCCCGCCTGCGCAGCCGGCAGCGGCAGCCGGATCAGGTCGGGCGCCGCCTGCTTTCGCGCAATGCGCAGCCCTTCCTTGATCGACGACCGATAGCTGCTATCGAGCTTCACCCATTGACGCGACGCCTGGTCCCAGACTCCGGCTTCATCCGCGTCGAGCGTCTGGTAGACGAGCGCGATGCGACCGACGCGCAGGAAGTCCACCACCTTGCCTTCCTCGAGCGAGCCCCGATACGCCTCGATGGTCCGACCGTAGTCGTTCTCGATCTGGTAGGCCTCCACGATGGCGCGGTACTTCTCGGCGTTGGATACGTCCGCCCGATCCATCAGGTGGCGGAGATTCGCCACGCGCTCGCTCCGCTCCTCCTTCAGGAACGGCACGTCGAGCGAGATGAACGCGTCGACCGCGTCGATCATCTTGAGCATGAGCGGCGTCACGCCGCGCCCGACGATCTCCACGTCGTCGATTTGCTGGCGCAGAGACGCCATCTCCTCCTCCTGGGAGGAGATGAGCAGCTCGAGCTGGTGGTTGTACACGCGCAGCGCGTCGATCTGCTTGAGCGTGATCCGATAGTCCGTGAGCATCTTCTCCGTCTCGTCGCTCAACGAATCGACGCGGCGCTGCGATTCCAGCCCCTCCGCGTTGGCTTTCGTCCGCACGTCCACCGCCTGGGCGAGTGTCTGTGCGGGCGCGGTCGCGCTCGCGAGCAGCAGGGCCGCTGCGACGGGAACGCACCATCTCCGGATGGGGAGTCGTATGGGACGCATGTGGGGAATCTCCTGAAGGCTTCGGGCGCGCAAGTTAGCGGGGCTGTCCCCTTCGGCAAGGTCCTTGGCGTCGGCGGGGCTCCCAAGCAAGAACCGAGCCCCGGCGCAGAGGATGTCCGGGAGGTGATGCAGATGCCCAACACGGGCGAATCAGGTGAGTAATCCATGCGCGCGAGACACGACGTGTCGTGCCTGCGCACGCAATCTTGGTACGCTCGATCGCCGGCTCGGATCGGCACCCCATAGCATGACGCCATCCCCGGGGGATTCACGAAAATTTCCACGCTCGTCGCTCGCGCACGCCTCACGAAGGGCGCGTTCCTGGTCGGGAACGCGCTGCTGCTCGCATTCGCCTACAGAAGCCTGCTGACCGCGCAGAGCGCGCGGGGCGATCTGCACCAGCAGTTCGAGCGCTGGATGTTTCTGCCCGGTGCCGGCAGCGGCCTCGTCGTGGTGGCGCTCGCGGCCTGGGTGGTGTTCCGGCGTTGGCCCCAGCTGCGCGCGGTGCCCTTTCGAGCGGGCTCTCCCGTGCTCATCGCACTCAGCTTCGGCGCCGCCTCGGCATTGCTCGCTTGGGCGATCTACGCGCGCGCCTCGGATCTCCTGGCGCCGTCCCTCGCGCTGGCGGGCGTCGGACTCGCGACCCTGCGCGGCGGCGCGGCGGCGCGGCGCGTCCTCGCCCTTCCGCTGCTGATGCTGCTGTTCGTGCTGACGCTTCCCCCGCCGCTGTACAACGCGGTCATCTGGAAGCTCCAGCTGTGGACCTCCAGCTACTCCGCCTGGCTGCTCGAAGCGATCGGAATCGAGGCCACGGTCTCCGCCGACCTGATCTTCCGGGATCGCCACCTGCTCAACGTGATCGAGGGCTGCAGCGGCATGCGCAGCATCGAGATCTTGATGCTGCTCTCGCTGCTCATGAAAGAGCTCTTCGGGCTGCGCAAGCTCGAGACCCTCGCGCTGTTCCTGCTGGCGCCGTTCGTCGCATTCGCTCTGAATGGCGTGCGCATCGCGGTGATTGCGCTGATGCCGAACCCCGACGAGGCACTGGAGCACACGGGCCAGGGCATCGCCACGCTGATCGGGGGATGCGTGGTGCTCTTCGGCATCGTGCTCGCGATGGAACGGCTGCGCGGGACATCCGGGGCGCCGCTCCCCGCCGCGCCCGGCGCGCCGCTCGCGCCAGGGCCGGCGTCCGCCACGCGCCACCAGCGTCTGTGGAGCACGGCGCTGATCGCGAGTCTCGCAATCCTTTCGCTGCTGATCCAGCCCCCGCCACCCGCCGG
>JAOUNA010000309.1 GCA_029881215.1 Myxococcales bacterium
TGCCAGCGGCGACCGCCCGGGGCCGCTGCTCGAAAACGGATCCGATCGAAGAAGGAGCTCCTCTTGCGCACCACAGCTCGGGTGATCGCGGGCATCATGTCGTCTCTCCTGCTCTGCGGCGCAACGTCCTTCTCCGCAGCACACGCGGCGGCGGCCGCAAGCGCGAAGAAGCCCCGCCTCCTCGCGCCGGACGACGCGTTCGCGATCGGCGACGTGGCCGAGCCCCAGATCTCGCCCGACGGTCGCTGGATCGCGTACACGGTCACGACCCTAGATCTGGAAGAAGACGAATCCCGCACGCGCATCTGGATGGTGCCCGCCGCTGGGGGGGATGCCGTGCCGCTGACCGCCGAGGACCGGGATTCCTCCTCTCCCCGCTGGAGCCCGGACGGCCAGTACCTGGGCTTCCTCTCCGCCCGAGGCGAAGACGCGAGTCAGGAGGACCAGGCGCAGGTCTTCACGCTCTTCCGAGAAGGCGGCGAGGCGGTGCAGCGCACCGATACGGCGCAGGGCGTCGAATCCTTCGCGTGGTCGCCGGATGGCAAGCGGATGCTCCTGGTTCTGCAGGATCCGAAGCCCGAAGATCTCGAGGCCAAGCAGGCGCGCGACCGGGGAGAGCCGTTCGAAGAGAAGACGCCCGCGCCGTGGGTGGTGACGCGCCGGCAGTTCAAACGCGACTACGTGGGCTACCTCGACAGCCGCCGGACCCACCTCTACGTGCTCGATCTGGCCACGCAAACGCTCACGCAGGTCACGTCCGGCGACTTCGACGACGCCGAGCCCGCCTGGTCGCCGGACGGCACGCGGATCGCCTTCGTGAGCAACCGCACCCAAGATCCGGACGCCAACTACAACACCGACATCTGGGTGGTAAAGGCCGACAACAGGGATCGGGGCGCCCGCCCGCTCCAGATCACCACCAATCCCGGTCCGGACGCCACGCCGAGCTGGAGCCCCGACGGCACGCGCATTGCGCACAACGCGAACACCGAGACCGACGCCGCCCTGTACGGCACCAACCACCTGGCGGTGTCCTCCGCGGCCGGCGGCGATTCGACGCTCTTGACCGCGGCGCTCGACCGCATGATCTTCGCGCCGCGCTTCTCGAAGCGCGACGACGCGATCTACTTCCTGCTCGAGGACAGCGGCGAGCAGAACCTGGCGCGCATCTCCGCATCGGGTGGCGCGATCGAGCGGCTCGTGCGCGGCCCGCGTGTCGTGACGGCCTTCGACGAGGCGTCGTCCGGCGAGATCGCCATTGCGCTCTCCGAGCCCCATCTCCCGGCCGAGGTCTTCCGGGTTGCGCACGGCGCGATCGAGCAGCGCTCGCACGTCAACGACGCACTGCTGGCCGGCCTCCGACTCGGCGCCGTCGAGGAGATTCGCTTCGCCAGCGCGGACGGCACGGAAATCGAGGCCTTCGTCATCAAGCCGCCCGACTTCAAGCCCCGCCGCCGCTACCCCGGCATTCTGCTGATCCACGGCGGCCCCCAGGCCCAGTTCGACCATCGCTTCGATTTCGATGGGCAGCTCTACGCCGCAAATGGCTACGTCGTCGTCATGCCCAATCCGCGCGGATCGACCGGCTACGGCCAGGATTTCTGCATGGCCATCTGGCAGGCCTGGGGCGAGCGGGACTACGAAGATGTGATGGCCGCGGTGGACACCATCGTCGCCAAGGGCTGGGCCGATCCCAAGCGCCTGGCGGTCACCGGCTGGTCCTACGGCGGCATGCTCACCAACCACGTCATCACCAAGACCAACCGCTTCAAGGCGGCGGCCACCGGCGCCAGCGCCGCGCTCTACGTGGTGAATTTCGGCCACGATCACTACCAGCGCTGGTGGACGTACGAGGTGGGCCTGCCGTGGAAGCCGGAGAGCCGGCAGCTCTACGAAAGGATGTCTCCCTTCAACAAGATCGAGAACGTCGTCACGCCCACCCTCATTCTCGGCGGCGAAGAGGACTGGAACGTTCCCATCATCAATTCGGAGCAGCTCTTCCTGGCCCTGAAGATCCGGGGGGTTCCCACCGAGCTCGTGGTGTACCCGGGAGAATTTCACGGCATCGACACCCCGACGCACATCCAAGACCTGCGCGGACGCTACCTGGCCTGGTTCGCGCGGTATCTCCGGTGAGAGACGACGACCCGAGCCACGCGTCACTATTTTGTGTCGATCGCGGCCGAGACCGCGGCGAGCGCAGCGAGAACCCCAGAAGCGGAGTGACATCCCCCATGCAACGATTCTTCACGGCACTGTCCCTGTCGATGTTTGCGCTCACGCTGTCTCCGACGCAGGTCGCCGCCGCGAGTCTGGCCAAGGAGAAGGCGGTCGCCAGCATCGACCGCCAGGCCACGCAGATGGCCACGCTCTCCGACGAGATCTGGGCGTTCGCCGAGACCGCGCTGCGCGAGACGCGTTCCGCCGCGCTGCTCGCCGACTACGCCGAAGCCCAGGGATTCAAGGTCGTCCGCGGCGTGGCGCAGCTACCCACGGCCTTCGTGGCGAGCTACGGGAGCGGTCGGCCGATCCTCGGCATCATGGGCGAGTACGATGCGCTGCCGGGCATCTCGCAGAAGGCCCAGCCGCGCAAAGAAGCCCTCACAGCGGGCGCTCCGGGGCACGGCTGCGGGCACAACCTGTTCGGTCCGGCCAGCCTGGCCGCCGCCATCGCCATCAAGGAGCGCATCGCCGCGGGGGATCTGAAGGGCACGGTGCGCTTCTACGGCACGCCCGCTGAAGAAGATATCGGCGGCAAGGTCTACATGATCCGAGCAGGATTGTTCGACGACGTGGACATCG
>JAOUNA010000100.1 GCA_029881215.1 Myxococcales bacterium
TCACCGAGCCGTCGGGCAACATGATCATCGACATCGGCGGCGGAACGACCGAGGTCGCCGTGATCTCGCTCTCGGGGATCGTCTACTCCAACTCGGCTCGCGTGGGCGGCGACAAGATGGACGATGCGATCATCAACTACATCAAGCGCAAGTACAATCTTCTGATCGGAGAGCGCACCGCGGAGCTGATCAAGATCAACATCGGAACGGCCACGCTCCCGCGGGAAAACGAGTTGATGGAAGTGAAGGGTCGCGATCTGGTCGCCGGCGTTCCCAAGATCCTCGAGCTCAAGTCGGAGGAGATCTATGAGGCTCTCTCCGAACCGGTAAACGCCGTCGTGGAGGCCGCCAAGATTGCGCTCGAACGCACGCCTCCGGAGCTGGCCGCGGACATCGTCGACAAGGGCATTGTCCTCGTCGGTGGCGGCTCCCAGCTGCGCAACCTGGATGTCTTGCTTCGGGAAGCGACTGGCCTTCCCGTCATGCTGGCAGAGGATCCCCTCACCGCTGTCGCGATTGGAACTGGGCGGACACTGGACGAGCTGCCTCTTCTCCGCGAGGTCGCGATTCGCTCCTGAGCTGCCCGGTCCGGCGCGGATGCCATGACCGAGTATCGCAGTCGAGTCTTCATTGCCTTCCTGGTGGTGGGCCTGGTCGGCTTTTCACTGGTGAATATGGTCGTGGACCGCCGCGCGCTCGGCGCCGGCGATCAAGAGCTCTCGTGGTGGAGCGGACTCCTGCTCGACGCGGCCGTTCCCGTGCAGAAGACGATCGCGGTGCCGTTCGATCTGATTCGCGGCACGTGGTGGAATTACGTGGCGCTGCAAGACGTGCGCGACGAGAACGCGGCGCTGCGCTCCAAGTTGGCCGCGGTGGAGGACGAGAATCTCCAGCTCCGAGAGGCGCTCGTCGCGAGCGGCCGCCTCGCGCTCGTCGACGAGATGACCGACGCGTTCGACGTCCCGATGCGGCCGGCCGAGCTCGTGGGCCTCGATGTCTCCGCGTGGTTCCGGTCGGCGCTGATCGATTGCGGGCGCAGCTGCGGCGTGCACGCGGGGATGCCCGTGGTTTCGCCGGAGCACTTCGGACTCGTCGGCCTGGTCACGACGACTTCGCTGCGCGCCGCCAAGGTCATGCTTCTCATCGATCGCCAGAGCGCCGTCGACGGGCTGGTGCAACGCAGCCGCGCGCGCGGCGTGGTTCGCGGCGGCAAGAAAGCGCTCGAGTTCGAGTTCGTGGCGCGCGGCGGAGACGTCCAGGTGGGCGACGAGATCATCACATCCGGCCTCGGCGGCGTGTATCCCAAGGGCTTTCGCATCGGGCAGGTCACGGCGCTGTCCGCCCCCGACGCGCGACTTCTGCAGACGGCGACGGTGGAGCCCGCCGTGGACTTCGGCAGGCTGGAGCAGGTGTACGTGATGCTGCGCCGCGGGCCCACCATGGAGCTCTTGTACTCGACGCAGGACGGGGACGCGCCGGAATCCGCGGAGCCTCCGTCCTCGTGAGGCAAGCACTCACATGGATCGCACTGGGCAGCATCGTGCCCATGCTGCAGAGCACGCTCGTGCGCTTCCTGCCGGCCCCGTTCTGCCCCGATCTCTCCCTGCTCCTGGCGGTGGCGATCGGTCTGTGTGGACGCAGCGTCGCGGGGGGCCTGATCTTCTCCGCCTTCCTGGGCTGCGTCGCCGATCTGCTCTCCGGCTCCCTCCTGGGCCAGCACGTTCTGCTGCGGGTGCTGGCCTTTGCGGCGGCGCGCAGCGCGAGCGTGCGCGTCAACCTGGTCGGCACGGGCAGCCGCGCGCTCTTCGTCGCCGTGCTCACGCTCCTCGACGGCCTGGCGATGGGGGGGCTCACGGCGTTCTTCTCGCCCGGAGCCCGCTTCGTCTGGATCGGCTTCCGCACGCTCGTGCTGATGGCGGGCATCAACGCGTTGGCCGCGCTCCCGACGGTGCGGCTGGTGAGCTGGCTGCTCGGTCGGCTGCGCGACGAGGACGGCGGACGTCGTCTGGTGCGCATCGAGCCGCGCGGGTGGGCCGCGTGATCGGGCCCGGCGGACGCGGTCGACTGGGAGCGCGTGGCGACGTCGAAATCGAGCGCCGCATTCCGTTCGTTGCGGTGCTCATCGTCGTGATCTTCAGCGTGTTCTTTGCCCGCCTGTTCCAGCTCCAGCTCGTGCAGACCGATGACCTGCGCCGGCGGTCCCAGCGCAACTACGTGCGCACGGTGCGCCTCGAAGCACCTCGCGGAGACATCCTGGATCGGGAGGGACGCGTGCTGGCCACCACGCGTCCGGCGTTCGGGCTGCAGGTGATTCCGAGCGACGTGCACCAATCCGAGCTCACCTACGCGCTCCTCTCGATGCTGATCGATCGCGAATCGGGAGAGCTGCGCGAGCTGGTCGAATCTCCGCGCGGTCGTGGCCGCTTCCAGCCCGTGCGCCTCGCGGGCGATCTCTCGTACGACCAACGGGCGCGCCTCGAGTCGCACCTCTACGCGCTCCCGGGTGTGGTGAGTGACGTGCGGCCGCGCCGCCACTACGTGGGTGGACAGCTCGCCGCCCACGTTCTCGGCTATCTCGGCGAGATCCAGCGCCAGCAGCTGGCCACGCGCTCCTTTGCGGACTATCGGCAGGGCGATGTGATCGGTCAGGCGGGCATCGAGTGGGTGATGCAATCCCAGCTGCGCGGCAGCGCCGGCGGGCGAAATCTCGTCGTCGACGTGGCCGGACGCGTGGTGGATGTCCTGGCAGAGATCGATCCCGACCCGGGCGGGAGCGTCGCGCTGACGCTCGATCTCGATCTGCAGCGCGCGGCCGAGGAGGCGTTCCTGCCCGAAGTCCTGGGCGGGCCGGCGAAGATCGGCGCGCTGGCGGCGCTCGATGTTCGCAGCGGGGACGTTCTGGCGTTGGTTTCGAAGCCGTCGTTCGATCCGAACGACTTTGCCGGAGGCATCGACGGCGAGACGTGGAACGCGCTGTTGTCGGACGAGTGGCGCCCCATCCAGGACCGCGCGATCTCGGGCCAGTATCCCCCGGGCTCCACCTACAAGCCGTTCGTCGCGGCGGCCGGTCTGCAGGCGGGCATCGTCGATCCCGAGGAGAAGATCTTCTGTCCCGGCTCCTTCCGGTTGGGCCGTCGCACGTATCGCTGCTGGAAGCGCGCTGGCCACGGATGGGTGGACCTGCGTCGCGCGATCGTCGAGTCGTGCGACGTGTACTTCTATCAGCTCGGGCTCGAGATCGGCGTCGATCGCCTGGCTTCCTATGCGCGCAGCTTCGGTCTCGGTAGCCTCACCGGCATCCAACTGCCGCACGAGAAGCCCGGCCTGGTTCCGACGAGCGCGTGGAAGGAGCGCCGCTTCGACGAGGTCTGGCTGCGTGGAGAGACCCTCTCGGCCTCGATCGGCCAGGGCTTCAATCTGGCGACGCCGCTGCAGCTCGCGGTCGCCTACGCCGCGATCGCAAACGGCGGAAAGGTGTTGGCTCCCCGTCTCGTGTTGCAGAGCGCGGATCGCGACGGGAACGTGATTCCCGCACCGCCCCCCGAGGTGCGCGGCACCGTTACGGTGTCGGACGAGCACCTGGAGCGGCTGCGCGAAGCACTCGAAGCCGTCGTTGGAGAGATCCATGGCACGGGCGCGCGCGCGCGCGTGCCCGGCGTCCGCGTGGCGGGCAAGACCGGCACCGCCCAGGTGGTCGCGCTCGACCACACCGAGGGGCTGGACGAAGACGAGGTGGAGTTCCGGCACCGGGACCACGCCTGGTTCGTGGGCTTCGCGCCGGCCGAGGCCCCCGAGATCGTCGTGGCGGCGTTGGTGGAGCACGGTGGACACGGGGGCTCGTCGGCCGGTCCGATCGTGCAACGGGTGCTGGCCCGGTACTTCGAGAAGCACCCCGTCGTGGAGGCGACGCGAGTGGCGAGCGCGCAGGAGGAACCCCGTGTTCGCGATTGACCGTCGTCTGCTCCAGAACTTCGACTGGACGCTGCTCGTGCTCGTGCTCGTGCTGGCCGTGATGGGTCTGGTGAACCTCTTCTCGTCCACGCACGCTGCTGGCCAGATGTCGGAAGAAATGCGCCGCCAGCTGCTCGCCTGCGGAATCGGCGCGATCGCGGCGATCGTCGTCGCGTGCATCGACTATCGGCACTTCGAACGGCTCGCGTTCCCGCTCTACCTGGTTACGGTGCTGCTGCTCGCAGCCACGCTCGTCTTCGCCCCCGTCACGCGCGGAAGCCAGAGCTGGCTCTTCGAAGGACGGGTGCAGCCCTCCGAATTCGCGAAGGTGGGTTTGATCCTCGCGCTGGCGCGCTTCCTGCACCGGAACCCGCCCCGGCAGATCACGCGACTCCACCATCTGATCTGGCCCGGCGCCATCGCGGCCCTGCCCATTGGACTGATCGTCGCCCAGAGAGATCTCGGCGTCGCGCTGCTCACGCTGTTGATCGCCGCGACCTATCTGGTCTTCGTGCACATTCCCTGGCGCGCCTGGTCCGCCGTGATCGTGCTCGCGCTGGCTGGTTTCGCGGCGCTCTGGACCTTCGCCCTCGCCCCGTATCAGAAAGAGCGCATCCTCGCCGTGGTCGATCCGGGGCGCGACCCGCTCGCTTCCGGCTACCAGGTGAACCAATCGCGCATCGCGATCGGGTCGGGCGGTCTGCTCGGCACCGGATACATGGAGGGGACGCAGACCCAGCTGCGTTTCCTGCCCACGCAGCACACCGACTTCGCGTTCTCGGTGGTGGCCGAAGAGTGGGGCTTCGTCGGCAGCACGGTGGTGCTCGGCTTGTACGGTCTGCTCCTGCTCTGGGGACTCGTCGTCGCCCGGAACTCGAAGGACGAGTTCGGGGCGCTGCTCGCGGTGGGTGTCGTGGGTTGTCTGTTCTGGCCCGCCGCGCTGAACGTGGCCATGGTGCTCGGCCTGGCCCCCGTGATCGGCGTGCCCCTCCCGCTGTTCTCCTACGGGGGCTCCGCCCTCGTGACGACGTTCGTCCTGATCGGCATGCTGCTGAACGTCTCGATGCGCCGCTACGTCTTCTGATCCCACATCTCTGGTAGGATCGAAGCATGCCTCCCGCGGACGTCGTGCGCGCCCGACCCCCCATCGGCGCCTTCTTCGATATGGACAAGACGCTGATCTGCGAGAATTCGGGCAGCTTGTACATGAAGCACCGCTATCAGCGCGGTGAGATCGACGGCGTGGAGCTCCTCAAGGGAATCGGCGCCTACCTGCAGTACAAGCTCGGCATTCTGGATATCCGGAACTGGACCAAGAACATGATGTTGCAGTTCCGCGGCCGGAGTGAGGCCGAGCTGGAGAAGGAGGCGCTGCAGTGGTTCGACGAGATGGTGGCGGAGACCATCTATCCGGAGGCGGAGCAGCTGGTCCGGGAGCACGCGGCCGCCGGGCACGTCGTGGCGATCGTCTCCGGCGCGACCAAGTTCGTGGTGCGACCCTTGGCGGCGCGCCTCGGCATCGAGCACATGCTCTACACGCGCCTCGAAGTGGAGGACGGGCTCTTCACCGGCCGCGTGATCGAGCCCATCTGCTTCGAGGAGGGCAAGATCTATTGGCTCCAGCAATTCATCGAGGAGCAGGGGATCGATCTCGCCAAGAGCTGGTTCTACACCGACTCGATCACGGATCGCGCGCTGCTCGACCTGATCGGGCATCCGGTTGCGGTGAACCCTGATCCCCTGCTCTATCTCGAGGCCGTGCGCCGCTGCTGGCCCGTGCGCTTCTTCGATCCGCCGCTTCGCGCTGCGCGCCGCTGATCGCGCCATCTCGTGGGGGCTCGCGCCCCGACGATCAACCGATCAGGTTCTTGACCATGCTCTCGAAGTCGGCCTTCGGCCGGGCGCCCTGGAGCTGCTGGACGACCTGACCGCCCTTGAAGGCGAGGATCGTGGGGATCGCGCGGATCCCGAACTGGCCGGGCGTGTTTGGATTCGACTCGATGTCCATCTTGGTGATCTTCACCTGAGCGCCGTACTCGGCGGCGAGCTCCTTGATGATCGGTGCAATCTGGCGGCACGGTGCGCACCATTCCGCCCAGAAATCGACGATGGCCGGCTTGTCGGACTGAAGCACCTCCGCTTCGAAAGTCTGATCCGTGACTTCGAGTACATCAGCCATGAACTGTCGCTCCTTCGCGGGCGCCTCGGCGCTCCGCTTCCGGGGTCGTGCCCCGCGCTGCTTCTCGATTGCTGGCAGCTTGCGCTGCTTCCCAGGCTGACCCCCGATTCTCGCGTCGCCGCTCCGAGGACCGCTGGGCTCGGATGCCGGCGCCGCGACGGGGTCACGCGCACCCATCGACCGTAGCCGATCCGGCGTCCGGTCACCGCGTCGGAGGTGCGCTTCGGCCGTTGCCGTGCTGCCCCATTTCTCCCCGCTGCGAGCCTTTCGAGCCCAATCTTCAAGCAGCTCTCGCGCCGCGCGGGCAGCTGTGGAACGGTCCCGGTGGATTCGGGTCCGGCGGCGCCGGACTTGGCTCGGAGGTCACCATGTCCAGGCGAGGGGTCGGCGGTCCGGACAAGCTGGCGCGCGTGCGCGCGGGCATCGCCGAGAGCGCCGCGGTCAAGCGGGCGACGCTCGAAGCGTGCGAAGCGCACATCGTGCGCGCGGCCGAGCTCGTCATCGAGACGTTCCGCAGCGGGGGAAAGCTCCTCGCCTTCGGCAACGGCGGCTCGGCCTCCGATGCGCAGCATTTCGCTGCGGAGCTCGCGGGGCGCTATCGGCGCGAGCGTCCGGGTCTGCCGGCGCTCGCGCTCTCCGCGAACAGCTCCGACGTCACGGCGATCGGCAACGATTACGGCTTCGAGCGCGTCTTCGCGCGCCTGATTCAGGCGCACGGACGCGCCGGCGACGTCGCCGTCGCGATCTCGACCTCGGGGAATTCGGCCAACGTGCTGGCAGCGGTCGAAGCCGCGCGCGAGCAGGGCATGCGCAGCGTCGGGCTCACCGGCAGGGGCGGGGGCAAGCTCGCGGGGATGGTCGACGTTCCGATCGTGGTGCCCGCGGACGCGACGGCGCGCATCCAGGAGACCCACATCACCGTGGTGCATCTGCTGTGCGAGCTCGTCGACGACGCGCTGTTTCCCGAGGCGCCGGGCGCGTAGATGCGGGGCCGGATCATCCTGCGCGAGGGAGACATCAGCGCGGAGCGGGTCGACGCGATCGTGAACGCCGCCAACAGCCAGCTCGTGCTCGGGGCGGGGGTGGCGGGGGCCATCCGCGAGCGGGGCGGGCCGACCATCCAGCAGGAGTGCGATGCGCTCGGCCCGATCGAGGTCGGGGACGCGGCGCTCACGGGCGCCGGAGCGCTCGCGGCGAAGTTCGTGATTCACGCAGCCGGGATGCCGCCCGGTGGCCAGGCGGACGCAGCGAGCGTGCGCAGCTCCCTGCGCCGCAGCCTCGAGCTGGCCCGCGAACGCGGCTGCCGGACGATTGCCGTTCCCGCCATCGGCGCGGGCATCGGCGGTCTGTCGCCACAGCGCTGCGCCGAGATCCTGATCGACGAGGCCCGCGCACACCTGCGCGGCGAGACGACGCTCGAGGAGATCCGCTTCGTGCTCTTCGGAGAGCCCACCTACCGGATCTTCGAGAGCGTCAACGATGCCGTGGCCGTCCGCGAGCAGATGGAGCGACTGAAGAAGCGCTAGCGCCCAGGGTTCCGGCGAGGCGCGCTACGTTCTCGCCGCGCGCCGCGCAACCGGTCGAGGACACGAGCCGGGACGGAGGACCGAGCGCATGCAGACATCGTGGATCGTCGGCCTGCACCACGCGACCGCGCTGCTGTATCTGGCGGCCGGGGCGCTTGCGGGCGCGGGGATGGCGCTCTCGCAGCTGCGGCTGGTGCGCGCGTCGGTCGCCACGCTGGGCGCCGGGGCCATCCTGCACGCCGCCTGCTTCTCCCTGATCCACGTGGTCGAGGGCACGCCCTCGCTGACGGACGCGCCGTCCGCGATCTCCTTCATGGCCTGGATCGGAGTGCTGGCGTTCCTGCTTCTGCTGCGGCGCGCCCGGCTGGCCGGCCTGCTGGTTCTGGTGGCGCCGATGGCCTTCCTCGGGGTGTTCTACGCTTCGCTGCGGCTGTCCTGGGTCGAGCAGGCACCCGCCGCGGAGACCGGGTCCGTGCCCCACGCGCACGTGCTGCTCGCGAGCGCGGGGCTCGCCCTGCTGGGATTGTCGGGTCTGTCGGGCGCCCTGTTCCTGGCGGAGCACCGGCGCATCAAGCGCAAGCGCGCCCTCGGTGGCAAGTCGGGACTGCCTTCCCTCGAGGCGCTCAACCGGGTCAACGCGGTGGCCCTCGCGGTGGGCTTCCCCCTGCTCACGCTGGGCGTGATCACGGGCGCCCTGTGGGTCGAGGCGCTGCACGGCTCGCCCTGGCAGGGCAGCCTCCACGAGATCTTCACCTGGATCGCCTGGGCCATCTACGCGGTGCTCGTCGTCCAGCGCTTCGGGATCCGCCAGGGCGCGCGCCCGTGCGCCGTGAGTGCGATCGCCGGGTTCGGATTTCTGTGCTTTGCCGTGATCGGTGTGGGGCTGTTCACGTGAAGTTGCTGCTCGTCGGGATGAATCACCGCAGTGCGCCGCTCGAAGTGCGAGAGCGACTCGCCGTCGAAGATCCGGCTCCGATGCTGCGCAAGCTGCTGGCGAGCGAAGAGATCGATGAAGCGGTCCTGCTGTCCACCTGCAATCGCATCGAAGTCGTCGTCCTGACGCGCAACGCCGATGCGGCGCGCATGCGGCTCGGGTCCTTCTTCCGGCGCGATCTGGCGGGAAGCGATGACGGCGCCATCGCCAGGGCACTCGACGAGAGCCTCTACGAGCATCGCGACGGCGACGCGATGCGACACGTGCTCCGGGTGACTTCCGCGCTCGATTCCATGGTGGTTGGCGAGCCGCAGATCCTGGGGCAGACGAAGGAGGCCTATCGCGCGGCGGTGGAGTGCGGCGCTTCGGGCCCGATCCTGGATCGCCTGTTCCAGCGGGCCTTCGCCACCGCCAAGCGCGTGCGCAACGATACGCGCATTGCGGAGGGTTCGGTCTCCGTGGCGCGCGTCGCCGTGAGCCTCGCGCGCCAGATCTTCGAGGAGCTCGAGGACAAGCGCGCGCTGCTGGTCGGCGCGGGCGAGATGATCGAGATGGCGCTCGCCGCACTCCGCGACAACGGCTTGCAGCGAGCGGCGGTGGCGAATCGCACGGCCGAACGGGCGGCGCGCCTGGCCGTCGAATTCGGCGCGACGGCACACGGCCTCGACGAGCTGCCCGCTCTGCTGGTGGAGTCCGACGTGGTGCTGACCTGCATCGGAGGAGATCGACCCATCCTGACACGTGAGGTGGTGAAGACGGCGCTGCACGCCAGGCGCAGTTCACCCATGTTCATCATCGACATCGGCGTGCCGCGCAACGTCGACCCGGCAATCGACGAATTCGACGAGGTGTACCGCTACGACATCGACGATCTCGTCGGTGTCGCGAACGAGAACGCGGAAGAGAGACGCCGGGAAATGGTGCGCGCGGAGGCCATCGTGGCCGAGGAGCAGCAGCGCTTCGACGGCTGGTTCACCGCGCTGCGCGCGGTTCCCACCATCAAGCACCTGCGCTCCCGGGTGGAGGCGATGCGCAGCGCCGAGGTCGAGCGCGCCCTGGCGCGCCTGGATCTGCCCGAGGCCGAGCGCAGCGCGGTCGAAGCCCTCACGCGCGCCATCGTGAACAAGATTCTGCACACGCCGCTGAGCCGACTGCGCCAGGAGGCGGAACGGGAGGAGGGCATGGCCTATCTGGAGGTGGCGCGCTTGCTCTTCGGGCTGGACGAGCCCGGGGGCGACGACTCACAGTCGGATGGCGCGCGATCCGAATCCGAAGATTCCGATCCGACATGACGCCGATTCGCATCGCGACGCGTGGCAGCGATCTGGCGCTGTGGCAGGCGCATTACGTGGCCGCGTGTATTGAGCGGGAGCTCGGCGCGCCGACGGCGCTCGTTCCGCTCAAGACGACCGGGGATCGGCTGCAGGGCATCTCCCTGGCGAAGGTGGGTGGCAAGGGCCTGTTCGTGAAGGAGATCGAGGAGGCGCTGGTCGACGGACGCGCCGACGTCGCGGTGCACAGCTCCAAGGATCTGCCCGCCGCGCTGCATCCGGATCTGCCCCTGGTCGCGTTTCCCGAGCGAGCGGATCCGCGCGACGCGCTGGTCGCGCGCGAACGCGGCGCGCAGCTCGCGGAGCTGCCGCGCGGTGCGCGCGTGGGCACGGGGAGCGTGCGGCGCACCGCGCAGCTGCGCCGCTACCGACCCGATCTCGAGATCGTGCCGTTGCGCGGCAACGTGCCGACGCGCCTCGGCAAGCTCGAATCGGAGCGGCTCGACGCGGTGGTGTTGGCGTGCGCGGGCCTGGACCGGCTCGGCATGGGCGAGCGCATCGACGAGCGGATCGCGCCCGAGGTGCTGCTTCCGGCCGTGGCGCAGGGTGCGATCGCAATCCAGACGCGCGGCGACTCGCCGCTCGTGCGGAATCTGGCTGCGCTGGATCACGCGCCGAGCGCGCGCCGGGTGACGGCCGAACGCGCCTTTCTGGCGCGCCTCGAAGGGGATTGCAACGTGCCCATCGCCGCGCTGGCGACGTGCCAGGGCAAGGCGCTGCACCTGAGGGGTCTGGTGATCGCC
>JAOUNA010000310.1 GCA_029881215.1 Myxococcales bacterium
CGGCAACGGCAGCGGTCACGCCGGCTGCTGCGTCCCCCGCGTGCGGTGACCGCTGTGCATCCTTGACGACCTTCATGAGCGACTGCGGATCGCGCGATCCCGCTGCGCCTGTCGGAAGGCCTGCAGGCCCGGGATGCCGTTGACGCCGCCGCCGGCGTGGGTGGCGCTCGAGGCGTGGTAGAGCCCCCGGATCGGCGTTCGGTAGTCGGCGTAGCCGGGTGCGGGTCGCATGTGGAAGAGCTGGTCGAGCGAGAGCTCGCCGTGGAAGATGTTGCCGCCGAGCATGCCCAGATCCCGCTCCATCTCGTACGGTCCGAGCACCTGACGATCGATCACGGCGCGCCGGAAGTTCGGCGCGAGCTGCGTGTAGAGATCGATCGTGCGGTCGGCGTAAGCTTCGAGCTCTTCGCGGTGCGGCGCCGCGTTCCAGGTGTGCGGAACCCACTGACTGAACATCGAGAAGACGTGCACGCCCTGCGGTGCGAGCCCGGGATCGAGCGTGCTGGGAATCGTTCCCTCCACGAAGGGCGCCGTCGCCGCCATGCCATCGATGTGCGCGTCCTGGAAGGCCCGCTCGATGTAACGCGGCGAGAAGCAGAGATTGAGCGAGCCCGTGTGATGCTGCTGCAGCTGCGAACCCGGCGCGAAACGGAAATCCGGCAGCTCGGACAATGCCAGGTTGATCTTGACCGTGCCGGAGCGCGACTTCCAGCGCTCGATGTCCTCGACGAATTCGCCCGGAAGCTCGTCGCGCTCGAGAAGCTGGAGAAAGGCGATCTGCGGGTGAATGGCGCTCACGACCACGGGCGCGCGCAGCTCCTCGCCGCTCTCGAGGACGACGCCCTGCACCCGCCCAGCGCGCGTCAGGATCTTCGCAACGCGCGTAGCGGTGCGCACCTCGCAGCCGGCCTCCTCGGCCGAGCGGCGAATCGCCTCCGACACCGCGCCCATGCCGCCGTGTGGATAGCCCCAGGATTCCATGGCCCCGTCACCCACGTCGCTGATCGCGTGGTGCAGCAGCACGTACGCGGTACCGGGCGCGGCGGGGCCCGACCAGGTGCCGATCACCGCTCCGGCGGCGATCGTCGCCTTGACTTCCTCGGATTCGAACCACGCGTCGAGCAGATCGTTGATGCTCATCGTGAAGAGCCGGGTCAGATCGGCCACGCCGCGCGCGCCAAGCCCGCGCAGCTTCCAGGCGGTCTGCGCCTGGGCGAAGAGGTCGCCGAACGCGAGCGAGCCCAGGCGCGGCGGCACCTGCAGGAGCAGGGGCCCGAGCACGGCCCCCACGCCGCGCAGCCAGCGGCTCCACGCGGCGTAGGTCTCGGCATCGCGCTTCGAGAATTGGGCCAGCGATTGCGCGGTGCGCTGCGGATCGTGGTTGAACGTCTGGATCGCCCGGCCGTCCGGCAGCGGATGCGTCACGCCCCAGACCGGCGCCACGCGGTAGCCATGGCGCTCGAGCTCGAGCTCACGGATCAGCGTCGGCGGCATCACCGCCATGACGTAGGAGTAGGTCGAGAGCTTGATCTCCGGATGCTCCGCGAAAGGTGCGCTGGTGTCTGCCGCCCCGCCGACTCGATCGCGCGCCTCGAGCACCAGCGCACGCGCACCCGCGCGTGCAAAGTAGGCGCCGCTGACGAGTCCGTTGTGTCCTCCCCCGACGACGATGGCGTCGTAGGCTCCGTTCTTCATGCAATCCCCTGGTGCAAGCACCCCTCTGCAGCGCGAGGCCCGTACGGTAACACGGGCAGCCGCGGCACGGAGCCTGCCTGCGGGCCAGGCGATCTACTGCGGCGCGGACGGGCCGGTCGCTCGCACTTCGCTGGCGTGCCCGGCATGCGCCGCGGCGTCGATCCAGCGCCGATACAGGATCGGTGGCCAGAACACGAGCCAGATGACGACGACCGTGAAGATCTCCAGCCAGCCGAGCACAGCGTCCCAGACGACAGAGAATCGCGCCGCCTGCTGGTACTCGAGGTATTGCGGGAGGACCGCAAGATTCGACACGACCACGAAGAGGCCCATGAGGCTCCAGAGCAGGAATCGATTGCAGAGGATGGGATCGCAGAGCCCGAGCGTCCGGCGGCGGCGGGCGCTGGCATATTCGAGCAGTCCCTCGACGCCCATCCAGACGGGGGGCACGGTGATCCCCAGCCACTCGGCCCAGAACCAGGGGTTGCCGCGCACGTCCGTGCCTTCCCAGTCGCCGAGCGCGGCGGAGCCGACCAGGCCGATCAGGATGGAGAGCAGCATGAGCGCCAGCACGGCACGAGCCCAGCCCGCTCCCGCGCGAAACACCCGGCACGTGAACACCGCGATGGCGAGCGCGCCGAGATCGTAGGCAACGCGGCCCATGAAGAAGAGCGGCGGGACCAGCATCTGCGTCGAAATCGCGAACGGCAGGTTGTAGAGCAGATAGGAGAGGCCCCAGAGCAGGAACGTGGCGCCGATGATCCGCGCCATGACTTCGCCCGTGTTGCGCGCGCGCAGCCAGAGGCGCCCGCCGACCAGCGCGTACAGCAGCCCCGCGAGGACTTCGAAGAAGTACGCGCTCTCTTCCATGGCTGGCCCCAGACCCGTGCCGGCGCTCACGCAGTGCTGTCCGAGCGGCGCGAACGGCCCGCCAGCACGTCATCGACACTTTCGCCGATCCGGTTAAGGGTCGATCCCGGTCCGCGATCCGGTTCGGAGGCTCCCATCGGGCGTCTGCCGCGGCCCGAGCGCGCGGCTCAGATGTTCGGGCGCAGCAGGCGCTGCGGCTCTCCCGCGCTCGCCCGTGCGGCG
>JAOUNA010000312.1 GCA_029881215.1 Myxococcales bacterium
CGCCACCGTTCCTGCGCAAGATCGCCGCCGGTACGCGCATTCGCGACAAGGGCGAGGCCGAGGCTCTGGCCCGGGCCATGGCAGAGACGCTGGGCCTCGCGGCCTCTTGAGCGCGCCCCGCACGCAGACTCCGAGCAGATCAAAGCGGAGGGAGAAGAGCGTAGAGATGGAACGCCAGAACCACGATTCCGATCCAGCCCAGGCCGTAGACCACCTCCATCCAGCCCTGCTTCCTGAGCTTGGGCCGGGTCCATCCCGTCTCGGAGCTGATTGCGTTGCGGACCCTCCACGTGCGATAGGCGAAGAATGGAGCCAGCAGGGCCAGCAGGAGCAAGCCCGTGCTCACGGAGGCTCCGCCCGCGCAGGCGCTGGAGGGTGCGGCGACCACGAGAGCCACCACCGCAAAAGCCATGGCCTGAGGCGACACGATGCCGTGCTTCTCTGCGCAATAGCCCGCCAGCGCCGCCGGACCCAGCGCGACCAGACTCAAGGCAAAGAACGAGGGGGAGGCCCCGAGGTAGAGCGCTGCGCCGGGACCCGCCACGGCGAGCAGCAGGCCGGCGATCAGCCGAGCGGCCATGCCCCGCTTCCCGACCAGGGCCACCGCGCTGGCGCACAAGAATACGCCGGCGAATCCGACGCCGACCAGCAAGGCCGGCAGGAAGCCCCGCCCGATTGCGGTCAGCGTTCCGGCAAGAATGGAGAGCACGAGATAGACCCACGCCCCGTGGGCCTTGGCGGGATCCGGCACCCGGCCGAGGCGCAGGCGCCGGCTTCGCCCCCTCTGGGTCCCGAGAGACATGCGATGCAGAGTAGGCAGAGACGTTGTCGGACAAAAGAGGGATCGGTCGGGGAGGGTCGGGGACGTTGTCGGGTCACCAGCCGTCGAGGAGGCCCCCGTCGAACCAGTCCCACAGGAGATACGCGCCGAAGCGCGTGGCGCGCTCGTCGGTGTTCGTGAGCGGAATGCGTACGCCCAGGTCGACGCGGATATGCTGGCGGCGGCTGAGCGGGACCTGGATCTGCGGAACGATGTCCCAGTCGGTTTCGCTTTCGTCGCCGAGCTTCCAGGCGCCAATCATCTCGACCATGGGGGCCAAGACACGTCCGTGGGGGCGGAGCGAGAAGGCGTTTCCCAGGGCGAGACGCAGCTGGATCTCGTCTGCCATGTCCCGCTCCGTCGGGATCTCTCCGAGCAGCTGCAGCTGGGCAAAGGAGTTCCAGGGCAGGCGCTGGCCGGCCGCGAGGTAGGGCTCGAAGACCACCGTTCCCTGGCCGAGCCCGCGATCCTCGTCTCCGGTGGGAATCTTGAGCTCGCCACCCAGGCTCGCGATGGAGCCGCTTTCGAGGCTGTGGAAGAAGGCGTACTTGGCGCCGAGTCCGACGTCGCCGACGCCGGCGTTCCAGTGGCTGGACGTCGCGCTGCGCTGCTCCACCGCAACCACCGGCAGCGCGATCTCCAGCATGGCGCGCGGGCCGATGCGTTTCTCGAAGAGGAGATCGGTGGCGACCTCGCCGTCTCGATTGACGTTGGCGAAGGTGGTGATCAGGGCCTCGTCCTCCGGAAAGGCCTTTTCCGTGACGAGGGGCCGGGGAAGATTGAGCTCGCCGCGCGGCCAACGCCGATCGCTGCAGAAGCTGCGCAGATGCTTCACCACCGCCGCGATCTCCGCTTCGCTGAGGAGCTTGCCGTGCGCGGGCATCAGCTCGCTGAAACCCCGGGCCGGGCCGCCATCGTGCGCCACCGCGCGCCAATCGCCGTCGGGCTCGCGGCTCGCGAAAGAGCAGTCGCTGAAATCGGGCATGGCAATCTTCAGCGCCGCGCGCCCAGGCGCACCCTTACCGTCGCTGCCGTGACAGGCCGCGCAGCGCGCCTCGAAGATCGCGCGCCCATCCGGGACGGTCGAGCCGGTCGCGCCGGAGTCGACGGCCCATGCGACGGCCGACAGCATCATCCCGATCAGCGCCGGGAGCGCGCAGCAGACGCGCTCGAGCGCGCGTCCGTTTCGACCCGAGCCAGCTGGCTTCGCGCCGACGGGAGGCGGTAGCCCAAGAAGTCGCTCGGTCACGTGGCTGCTCCCGAAGTCGCCCACTGCACGAGCCGTCGCGCTGCAGACCTGCTCGGAATGAATAGCCGCCAGCATACCATGGCAACGCGTCACGCCAGACCACCCGCATGGAGGCCCGAGCGGCCTATCCGCACTCTCGTGCAGGATCAGCCGAACCGCTCACGCGAGGCCAGCTAGGTGCGCGGTTCTCGCCAGAGTCCGATTGAAATGAGCTCCACTCGGTCAGCTGCAACGCCCGGCTAGGCGGCGGCGCGCTTGGTCCACCAACTCGTAGTAGTCCGTCAAGCGCAGATCCGCTGCGGCCTCCGGGTCGAGCACGACCGTGGCCTCGGGATGAAGCTGGATGGCCGACGCCGGACAGCTCGCTGCGAGTGGACCCTCGAGCGCGGCAGCCACAGCCTTGGCTTTCGCCGCTCCGGTCGCAATCACGACGAGGGCTCTCGCATCCAGAATGGTCCCGATTCCCATGGTGATGGCCATGATCGGCTCCTCGAAGTCTGGCTGTCCGAGCTGGTTGTCGCGAAGCGTGGCGCGAGACAGCGTCTTGACTCTCGTGCGCGACCCGAGGCTCGAACCCGGCTCGTTGAAGCCGATGTGCCCGTTCCGACCGATCCCCAAGATCTGGAGGTCGATTCCGCCGCGGCTCTCGATCAGTGCTTCGTACGCTCTCGCCTCGGCGACCGGATCGGACGAGTCTCCCCG
>JAOUNA010000311.1 GCA_029881215.1 Myxococcales bacterium
ACTCGGCGCGGCTCGAGAACTGCGGACCCTCCATCGCCAGATAGGTGCCGCCGCGCATCAGCGCGATGCCCGCCCCGTGCGCGCTGGCCTCGAGCGCGTCGTGCAGGCGCGCGCAGACAGGATCGGCCATCGAAACGTGCGCCACCAGGCCGCTGCTGAAGAAGCTCTTCTCGCGGGCGGTCGTGCGGTCCACGAACTGATCGACCAGCACGAAGGTGCCGGGGGTGAGCTCTTCGCGCAGCGACCCGCACGCGCTCACCGAGATGAGATCCGTCACGCCGGCGCGCTTCAGGGCGTCGATGTTCGCGCGGTAGTTGATCTCGGAGGGGGGAATGCGGTGCCCGCGACCGTGGCGCGGCAGGAACACGTACGGCACGCCGTCGAGCTCGCCGCGCAGCAGCGCGTCCGACGGCGCGCCGAAGGGAGAGCGCATGGTCTCCCAGCGCGCGCCGCGCAGGCCCTCGAGCTCGTACACACCGCTCCCACCGAGCACGCCCACCACGGTCATGATCGCTCGCTCTCCTTGGCACCGGAGCCCCCGCTGTGGCGGGCGCCCGTCAGCGTAGCGAAGCCCTCTCGGCCGGTGGGGATGCCGCGGGGGCCGCCGCGGCGGCTGCTACCCTCGCGCGCACCCGGTCCCGGGGAGCGCACCCCATGACCCGCACACGCAGCGCGCTCGGCGCGCTGGGAGAGGCGCGCGCAGCCGCCCACCTGGAACGCCGCGGCTACCACATCCTCGCGCGCAACGCGCGCGCGGGCGGCGTCGAGATCGACCTCGTGGCCGAACGCGCCGGCACCCTGATCTTCGTGGAGGTGAAGACGCGCCGCTCGCGTGCCCACGGGCCGCCGGAGGCTGCCGTGGATGCCCGCAAGCAGGCGCGCCTGGCGCGCGGAGCCGCCGCCTGGCTGCACGCCGCGGGGCGTCACTACCGGCGCGTGCGCTTCGACGTGATCGGCTGCCAGCTCGACGCCGACGGCCAGTGGCGACTCGTCCACTGGCCGAGCGCCTTCGACGCCAGCCGCTGATCAGCTCGCCGACTCCGAAGCCTCCGTCTTGGCCGGAGCCGCCTCGCCCTCTTCCGGCTCCGGCGGCACGACATCCACCAGGCCCGCCTCCACGGCCGCCTCGGCGGTTCCCGCCTCGCTGTCCTCGGCCACCAGCGCGGAGAGATCGCGCACCTTGCTGCGCAGCCGCGCCTTCTTGCCGCGCAGCTGGCGCAGGTAGAAGAGGCGCGAGCGCCGCACGTGGCCGCGCGCCTTGATCTCGACCTTGGTCACGATGGGCGACTCCACCGGGAAGATGCGCTCCACGCCCACGCCGTAGGAGACCTTGCGCACGGTGAAGCTGGCAGACTGGCCGGCGCCGCGGCGACGGATCACCACGCCCTCGAAGATCTGGATGCGCTGCTTGTCCCCCTCGGTGATGTTCACGTGCACGCGCACGGTATCGCCGGGGCGGAACGGCGGCAGATCGCGACGCGAAGTCGCGGGATGTACGGCGTCGATGATGTTCATGACTCTTCCTTTTCGCGCGCCCCGTGACGATTCCCGAGCGCATCCGATTCCATCAGATCCGGCCGCTTGCGGCGCGTGGCTTCGCGCGCCTGCTCGCTGCGCCAGCGCGCCACCGCGGCGTGGTCCCCCGAGCGAAGCACGCCGGGAACCTCGAGACCGCGGAAGACGGCCGGCCGAGTGTACTGCGGACCTTCCAGCATGCCCTCCCGAAACGACTCCGTCCTGGCGGAATCCGGGTTTCCCAGCACGCCGGGCAGGAGCCGGACGATGCCCTCGATCAGCACCATCGCCGGCGTCTCCCCGCCCGACAGGACGTAGTCTCCGATCGAAATCTCCGCATCGACGGCGAGCTCGCTGACGCGCTGATCGACCCCCTCGTAGCGGCCGCAGACCAGCACCAGCTGCTCCTCCATCGCGAATTGCTCCAGTTTCTCCTGGTCGAGTCGCTGCCCCTGCGGCGACAGGAGCAGCACTTTCGCCTTTCTGTCCGGCCCCTTCGGGCCCGCCAGCGCCTCGATGGCGGCCACCAGGGGCGCCGGCTTCAGCACCATCCCGGGACCGCCGCCGTAGGGCGCGTCGTCCACCACCTGGTGGCGATCCGTCGTGTAGCTCCGCAGGTCGTGCACCTCGATGTGCACGCGCTCCGCCTGGACCGCGATGCCCACCATCGATTCGCGCAGGAACGGCTCGAACAGCCCCGGAAAGATGGTGACCACGTCGATCCGGAGCACGGCCGCGCAACCTCCTTCTCAGTCCTGTTCGAGCAGGCCCGGAATGGCATCGATCACGATCCGGCGCCCCTCGACGTCCACCTCCTGCAGGATCTCGTCCGCGGCCGGAATCAGGTGCTCCGCACCGTCGGCGCCTTCGAGCACGAGCACGCTCGGCGCGCCGGTCTCCCAGATGCCGCGCACCACGCCCAGCGTCCGCCCGGCTCCGTCCTCGACGCGGCAGCCGACGAGCTCGTAGGCGTAGTACTCACCCGGCGGCAGGCGCTCCAGATCGGCCACGCAGCCCAGCACGAGCAGACCGCGCAGCGCGTCGGCGGCGTCGCGATCCCGCACACCCGAAAGCGTCATGCGTACCTCGCCCCGGCGTCCCGGCGCCACGCTCGCCACCTCGAATCTCCCGGCTCCCGGCTCTTCCTCCGTTGGCGAGAGCCACACCGCGGGCACCCGCATCAAATTCGCCGCATCGTCACCGAGGACGCTGACTCTCAGCTGTCCCCGCAGCCCGTGCGCTCCGACCACGCGGCC
>JAOUNA010000313.1 GCA_029881215.1 Myxococcales bacterium
CGCTCCAGCCGCGCGCCGCCCCAGCGAGTCGGGCGCCCTCGCGCTGGCCGATCTCGACGTACTCAAGATCCTTGGCGAGCTGGCCCTCGTCGATCACGGGGCCGATGTGCGTGCCCTCGGCCAGCGCGTCGTCCACCACCAGCTTCTCGAGCCGCGCGATCAGCGCGGCCACGAAGCGCTCGTGGATGTTCTCGGTGACGATGAAGCGCGAAGACGCCGTGCAGCGCTGGCCCGTCGAGTAGTAGGCGCCCTGCACCGCGCACTCGACGGCGGTGTCGAGTTCCGCGTCGTCGAGCACGACGAACGGGTTCTTGCCGCCCATCTCGAGCTGCACCTTGGCCAGGCGCGCGCCGCAGCGCGCCGCGACGCGACCGCCGACCTCGATCGAGCCGGTGAAGCTGATGCCGGCGACGTCCGGATGATCCACCAGCGCGTCGCCCAGCTGCGAGCCGCGTCCCATCAGCAGGTTGAACGCGCCCGCCGGAATCCCCGCGCGCTGGATCACGTCGGCCAGCGCCCAGGCGCAGGCCGGCACCAGCTGCGCCGGCTTGAACACGACCGCGTTTCCGAAGGCGAGCGCCGGGGCGATCTTCCAGGCGGGGATCGCGAGCGGGAAGTTCCAGGGCGTGACGATGCCCACCACGCCGAGCGGATCGCGCGTCACCTCGACGTCCACGCCCGGACGCACCGAGGCGAGTCGCTCGCCACGCACGCGCAGCGCCTCGCCGGCGAAGAACTTGAAGACCATGCCCGCGCGGGCGGTCTCGCCGATCGCCTCGGGCAGCGTCTTGCCCTCTTCGCGCGCCAGCAGCCGACCGAGCTCGGCCTTGCGCGCGAGCAGCTCGCTGCCGGCCGCGTCGAGCACGTCGAAGCGCTGCTGGGGGGTGGTGGCGGCCCAGACCGGCGCGGCCGCCTTCGCCGCGGCGACCGCATCGCCGAGCTGCGCGGCATCGGCCTGCGCGTAGCGGCCCACGACGTCCGAGAGATCGGAGGGATTCATGTCGTCCGCGGCGCTGCCAGCGTCGCGCCACTTGCCCTCGATCAGATTCGCGTGCACGGTCGTACACATCGTGGATTGCCTCGCGCGGGACTTCGCATCGTCCCGAGTGTATCGGGTGGCGTCAATTCTACACGCGCCTCTCGTCGCGTCGCACGCCGCAATGTCCGTTCGGCGCGGAGGGCGGAGACACATGAAATCCGAGGGGTTATCCGAGGTCAGCGCTGCGGTGCCCTTCTTGGGCTTCGCCGGGCAAGCCGCGTATCACCGCTCAGCCCCAATCGCCATGAATTCGGAAATCGCTCGCAACCGGATCTGCACACGCCCTAGGTACCGCTAAAGGCCGATTTGCCGCCTCCCGATAGATCCCAGTGCGGTCGACGCATTACGCCCCGACTTGCTCACTGGAGACGTTCCGCTCGTGAGTGCTACCCCGCTGCTCGACCGCGGGCCTGCTTTGCCTCGAACCGATGGAGCGACCCGGCCCAATTTTTTCATTGTGGGCGCGCCCAAGTGCGGAACGACTGCACTCGCCCACTATCTCGAGCAAAATCCGCGCGTCTTTGTGTCGAATCCAAAGGAGCCGAACTATTTCGCACGGCACCTGACGGTTGGACCCGCCCGGGCACAAGCGGATTCCCCGCAAAATTCTCTCGAGCGCTATCTCGCGCTCTTTGCGGACGCCACTCCTAATCATCTTGCAGTCGGTGATGCGTCCACGCGATATCTTCGATCTCGGCGCGCGCTGCTGGAACTGCGGCAGTTTGCGCCTGGCGCGCGCATCATCGTGCAGCTACGGAATCCCATTGACCTCGTGCGATCATGGCATTCCCAGAAGCTCTTGGAGGGGCAAGAGGTGGAGCCCGACCTCCGCAAGGCCTGGTCCCTCCAGTGGAAGCGCGAGGAAGGGCGTCAGTTGCCCCCGGGCCTCGTCGCGGCAGATGCGCTCTTCTACGGTCAGGTAGCAAGCCTCGGCACCCAGCTCGAATCGCTCTTCAGCATCTTTCCTCGCGAGCAAGTCGGAGTGCTCTTCCACGAAGACATGGTGAGCGATCCTCGCGCATTCTACAAGCAGGCATTGCGCTTTCTCTGCGTGCCATCGGACGGAAGATCTGATTTTCCGGTTCTGAACGCCGGACGCTACCATCGTTGGCCCCGCGTCGAGGCGTTGATTCGAAGGCGACCGCAAGAGCTCGAATGGGTGATCAGCCGGCTGAAACTGCGTGAGTTGGGTCTTGGGCGGGCGCTGCGAAGATTTTCGACAGCTGCCGATGTCCGCGCGCCCCTCGCACCCGAATTTCGGCTCGAGCTGATCGATTATTTCTCACCCGAAGTCGACAAATTGGAGCAACTCACAAGGCGGGATTTGCGTCACTGGCTCAAGAATTGAAACTGGGCGCCAGTGGGGGGCGGGCTCGCTATCGCGACGCGGAGGGGGCGCAATCCGATCGGGGAGTTCGCGCAAGGAACCGCGCTCGCGGCGACGCAGAGGAGGCGGGTGAACAGTGCGATCGATTCGGTTCCTCCCGTCCCGTCTTCGGGGGGATGGTTTCGGAGCTGTCTTGGCACGAGGTGCAGGTGGCGCGTTCTTCGCTCAGAGCGCAGCGCTGGGAGTGGGTTTCGGACTCCACCTGACCCTGGCACGCGCCCTCGGGGCAGATTCCTACGGCGTCTACAGCTACGCATTCGCATGGATTGCCCTGCTGGCATTCCTGTGTCGCCTCGGCCTCGGTACTGGGATTGTGCGCCTGCTTGGAGAGGCGCAGG
>JAOUNA010000101.1 GCA_029881215.1 Myxococcales bacterium
CCCATTTGGGGGGGGCAACCACGCAAATCGGTCACCTCGGGGGACTCGGACACTTCGGCGGCCCGATCTCGACTCCCTCGGGTAGAATAGAGTCCCCCCTTCCGACGCGGAGGACGCGCCATGGCATCGTTGGTTCTGACCGTGATCGGGCCGGATCGCCCCGGACTCGTCGAGGCGCTCGCAGAGACCATCGCCGATCACGGTGCAAACTGGCTCGAGAGCCGCATGGCGCGCATGGAAGGCCGCTTCGCAGGTCTGCTGCACGTCAGCATTCCGGACGGGTACGCGGAGTCACTGGAACAAGCGCTGGAAAGCCTGAAGGAGCGCGGCCTTCGGGTCAGCGTGCAGTCGAGCAACGCGGTCGCTCTCGTCGAGGAGACGCAGCGGCTTCGCCTCGAGCTGGTGGGCCAGGATCATCCCGGTATCGTGCGGCACATCTCCCACGCCCTCGCCGAACGCCGCGTGAACGTTGAGGATCTCGACACCAGCGTGAGCAGCGCTCCGATGTCCGGGGAGGTGCTGTTCCGGGCCCGGGCGAGCCTGCGCCTGCCCGGCGACCTCTCCCTCGAGGAGCTGCGCGAAACCCTGGAGAAGATCGCCAACGAGCTCATGGTCGACCTGACGATCGACGAGTCGGACTGAGCCGCCAGCTCACGTTTCGCGGAGCGAGCCGACGCCGACGAGGATCATGCGCACCAGCTCGCCCTGCCGGCTGACGCCTGTCTTGGCGAACATGTGCTTGATGTGGCTGCGCGCGGTGTTCATGCTCACGCCCCGTGCTCCCGCGGCCTGCTCGAGTGACATGCCCATCGAGAGCAGCTGGAGCAGCTCCACCTCGGACTGCGTGAGCGCGTAGAGATCGGCGAGCGCCTTGGGTCCGGCGATGCGCTCGACCTCCGGGTCGGAAACGAAGAGTGCCACCCGGGCATCCCCCGGGAGCACGTCGTCCGGCCGGCCGCGCAGGGGCGTAACCATCACGGAAAACGACCGCTTGCGCGACGGCCTCGAAATCGCCAGGAAGCCCTGCGTCTCGAAGCCCTTGACGCCACGGGCTTCCATCGCATCCGCGATCAGCGTCTGCAGGATGGCGTGCTCTCGCGCATCCTCCGCTCCGGGGCCCCCGCGATCGACGCTCAGCCCATCGTCCAGGGCCACGATGCGCTCTGCCGCCCGATTTTGCAGGACCACGCGGCGGCGCCCGTCGAGCAGGAACACCCCCATCGGCAGGCGATCCATCACTTCCGCCAGCGCCAGGCGCGCGCGCCGCGCGCCGTAGAGCTTGGCATGCACGTCCACCGCACGGCGCAGGTGTGGGACGTACTCGTTGGCCTCGGCGCACTCGTCCTCCGTGAAGGGGCCCTCCCTCGCCGCGCGAAATGCCGTGATCACGCCCGTGGGTTCGCCCATGTTGTTCGTGATCGTGTGAGCGAGGGGCCAGATGCGCGCCAGGCCCTGGGGCTCCATCCACTCGCGATACAGACTGGTTTGCTCGAGCTCCAGGGAGTCGAAGATGTTGGCGAGATCCAGGAATCGCCCGGAGCAGCGACCGAGGTGGCGGTGCGCCCAGCCGAGATCCTTGCGCAAATGCTCGCTGTAGAGAGGTAAGAACGACTCGCGAAGGTCGGTTGCGTAGCGGGGCGTAGCCGTGACATCCCCCGGCATGACGAACCCCAGCAGAACCGGGGAGCCTCCGAAAATCTCGGAGAACCCTTGCACCACGGCCTGCCAGGCCTCCGGCCGAAGCGCTGCCTCGTAGATGTCGTCGATGAGCGTGTGGGAGCGATCGTGCATCGTGCGTCCCGGCTCGCGCGTGAAACACTTCTATTGGGCACCGCGCGGGGCTGCGGCGCCAGGCAACCGATCACTCCGCGGCCCCGGGAGCTGCCTGGGCGGCGGAATGCTCGCCCTCCCATTATGCGGGCAAAGCGACCCTCGACACCAGCCGCGCTCGGGGCTGGCCCCAAGGTCCGGAAAATGCCCTCGAGCGATCTCGCGGGGAGCTTCAGAGCCCGAAAAGAAGGGGGCCCGCTCGATTGAGCGGGCCCCGAGGACCAATCGCTGCGGAAGGGAGTGCGGACGACTCCGTGGTGATTGCTCCTCCGTGGAAGCGGCTCTGGGAAGTCAGCGAGAGCGATCAACCGAGTTGAGGGATCCCGGGATCCGCGCCTCGCTAGCCTTTTGCCCCTGACGCCACGCTTCCCAAACAACCGCTCCGACCACACCCTACCCACAAGAGCAATTTGCGCGCGCCACCCAATTCGGTGAAGAGGAGAAGGAAATCCCTTCACCCATTTGGGTGAGCGGTGCGCGCGCAGTGGCGCTGCTCGCGGGCCCGGCGACTCGCAGGTGCGGGGCTATGCTGCGGTCGGCGCACCACCCCGGGCAGGGACATCCCATGGGCCCATTGCTAGGTCATCGAATCATCGAGATCGCGGGCATCGGCCCGGGCCCTTATTGCGCGATGCTGCTGGCGGACATGGGAGCCGAGGTGGTTCGCGTGGTGCGGCCCGGACCCGAGCCTCTGGCCTGCGCCTCGCCGAGCCCGGATCTCCTGAGCCGAGGGCGCCGCAGCGTGCGGTTCGACCTCAAGCGGCCCGAAGCCGTCGCTGCGCTGCTCCGCATGATCGAGCGAGCGGACGCACTGCTCGAAGGCTTCCGCCCCGGCGTCATGGAGCGGCTCGGCCTCGGCCCCGAAACGTGTCTCACACGCAATCCGGGCCTGGTGTACGGGCGTGTGACCGGATTCGGCCAAGACGGACCGCTCGCGCGCGCCGCGGGACACGACATCAACTACATCGCGCTCGCCGGCGTGCTCGCACACATCGGACGCCGCGGCGAGCCCCCCACGCTGCCCCTCAATCTCCTCGGGGACTTCGCGGCGGGCGGATTGTTTCTGGCGTTCGGTGTGGTCTGCGCGCTGCTCGAGCGCGTGCACTCGGGCGCCGGACAGGTGGTGGACGCCACCATGCTCGACGGAGCCGCCTCGCTGATGACCTTCGCACACGCAGCGCAGCAGAGCGGCCTGTGGAGCGACGAGCGCGGCGCGAACCTCTTCGACGGCGGCGCACCCTTCTACGACGTGTACGAGACGGCGGACGGCAGATTCGTCTCGGTGGGCGCGCTCGAGCCCCGCTTCTACGCGGAGCTCCTCGAGCGCCTAGGACTCGACCCGGAAGCGCTGCCGACCCCGCTCGACCGCGAGAACTGGCCGCACATCCGCGAACGGCTCGCCGCGATCTTCCGCTCCAAGACCCGCGACGCGTGGTGCGCGATGCTGGAGGGCAGTGACGCCTGCTTCGCGCCCGTGCTCACCATGGCGGAAGCGCGGGCGCACCCGCACAACCGGGCCCGGCGTGCGTTCGTGGAGATCGAAGGCGTGATGCACCCCGCGCCCGCGCCGCGCTTCAGCCGCACGCGGCCGAGCATTCAGGGCCCACCGGAGCCGGCGGGAGCGCACACCGACCAGGTGCTCGCTGATTGGGGCTTCTCGCGGAGCGAGATCGCCGCGCTCCGGGCCGCGCAGGCCACCTTCTGACGCGCGGAGGGGGGCCATTCAAATCGAAGCCCTGCCCGGCCGAAACACAGGCGATGGCGGAGACCCTCACGGCAGCGCAGATTCTGGGCCGAGCGGTCGTGATCGACCTCGATCGCAGGCTCGCCCACGTGCTCGAGTCGCCCATGCGCCGCAGGATCGTGCGCGACGCGCTGCTCGAAGTGGGCGCGGAGGCCTCGTGCGAGGTATTGGCCGAGGTAGAGCGCCGCCCGCCCGGCGGTGATCGCGTGGTCCTCGATCGGCTGCGCGAAACGCTTCGCGACCTGCTGCTCGAAGACGATCCGGAGTGTTCGCTTCCGTACGAGCTGCGGTGCGACATCTATGCGTGCGCGCGCCGCCACACCGATGACACCGTGACGGGCATTCTGCGTTCCCTGCCCGTCCGGGAGCCCCACGAGCTGGCTCGGCTCCCGCGTGAACTCTCCGAGATTCCGCTCGGTCGGCGCCGCAGTCTCGCGCTCGGAGACGATCCTCGGCTGCTGGAGCTTCTCGCACGCGACGTGGATCCGATCGTGATCGAGCACCTCCTGCGCAATCCGCGCATGCGGGAGGCCGAGGTGGTGCGCATTGCGGCGCTGCGCCCCGTCGCGACGACGACGCTCGAGGAGATCTTCCGATCGGAGCGCTGGTCCCATCAGCCGCGCGTGCGGGTCGCCCTCGCCCGCAACCCGTACTGCCCGGCAAGCATCAGCATGCGGCTGATCGGCGCGCTGCCCCTGACCGAGCTTCGGGAGATGCGCAGCGATCCCGGCCTGCGCGAAGAAATCCGCGCGGCTGTCGAGCGCGAGATCACCCGCCGGGCCCAGGACGGCGCCCCCTGATTGCGCGCCCGGGGCGACGAGGCTCTCGCGAGTATCTTCGCGTAGACTCTGCCCGCCCCGACACCACGCCCCGTTCGCGATCTCCCGCGCCGCGGGAGACTCGAGCGAACCGGGTGGGCGGCTCGGGTGTCGGAAGCCAAGAATCTGGAGGCCGCTGAAGCATGAACGCGCGCATGGCGATCGCGTGGCTCGGAACCCTGGCCCTGGCCTTCGGCCTCGGCTGGTGGGCGGCCAGCCCTCGGGCTGCCGACCCGAGCGCGATGGCCGAGTCCCTGGACGCCGCCCTCGAAGAGCGCAATCCCCTCGAGCGGGCCCGTCAGCTCAGCGATCTCTTCGAGGGGCTGAACACGGAAAACGTCGGCGATGCGCTCGCGGTCATCGAGCGCGAGCCGCGCATGACCGACGGCGACATCTACCTGTTCATGTACGCCTGGACGCGCTTCGACCCCGAAGGCGCCTTTGCGCGCTCGCGAAAATCGTCTCAGCAGATGCTGCGACGCCGCGGGTCCGCCGCGGCGACCTACTACTGGGCGATGGACAATCCCAAGGCGGCCCTCTACTGGGTGGAAACCATCGAGGACACCGCTTTCCGCGAATTCCTGACCGAGTATCTGATCACCGGATGGGCGCTCAGTACCGAGCGGGATTCGGCGGCGATCTACATCTCCAAGCTTCCCCGCAGCCGACTGCGACAGGCGCAGACCTCGGTGATCATGGCGCAATACATGAAGGATGGACCCGAAGCGGTGATGCACTGGGCGGAGTCGCTTCCCGAGGACATCAGCGAAAGCTATCGCCACGAAGTGTTTCAGCGCGCTGCAAATCAGATCGCCCTCCGGGACCCGGAGCTGTCGGCGCGCTGGATTGGCCAACACGTCGGCAAGAGCTACGCGCGGAGCACGATCCGACCCGTGGCGAAGAAGTGGTTCAAGCTCGACCCCCGCGGAACGGTCGAGTGGCTCGTCTCGCTGCCCAGCGTTCCGCAGACGAACCGCGTCATGTCCTACCTGATGGGGCGCTGGTACGACGAGGATGCCGGGGCCGCCACGCGGTGGATCGAAGCGGAAACGCTCACGCCCTCGCACGACCCGGCGATCGACGCCTTTGCCCGGAGGCTGTCGAAGAGCTTCCCGCGGAAGGCGCTCCAGTGGGCCGAGATGATTCAGGATGCGACGCGCCGCGAGCGGAGCCTCGTGGCCGTGGGGCAGAACTGGTTTCGCCAGACGCCCGAGGCCGCGCGCGCCTGGCTCGCAACGAGTGGGCTCTCGGCGAGCGCGCGCGACGAAGTGCTAAATCCCCCCGCCGAAGAACCCGCGGAGGAGGAGGAAGACGCCGACGCAGAGGAAGACGAATCGGTCGAAATCGCCCCGTGATCCGCGCTCAGGACGCGGACCCGGCGGCGCGGTCCCGGGCGCCGCGCAGGCGCTGCAGCGCTTCGAGCGTCTCGGCCGCTTGTGCGTCGCCGCCGAATTTCACGGCCCGCTGGGCGAGTTCCAACGCGCGCTCCAGATCGCTGCCGCGCTCGAGCAGAACCTGCGCCAATTGCTGCGCCGCCGCCGCATTGCGGGGCTCACGCTGCAGCGCGCCCTCCAAGGCGCGCAGCGCGGCGTCGCTGCGGCCCAGCGCGAGTGAGATCTTGGCGCTCTCGATCAGGGCCGCGGCGTCCGTGCCATCCGCGGCCGCCGCCCGCTCATAGAGTCCGAGCGCGGCCTCCTGATCTTGCCGCGCCGCCGCCAGCCGCGCGAGGCCCGACAGGGCGCCGGCATCGCGCGCATCCAGTGCCAACGCTCGCTCGTAGGCGTCTCGCACTGCACTGGGAGCTACGCCCGCACGCTCCAGGATCTCGCCGCGCAGCGTGTGCAGAGCCGCCTCATCGGGGTGTTTCGCGAGCGCCGCATCGATGCGCTCGAGCGCGCCACGCTGCGCCCCCTGCGCCGCGAGATTCTCGGCGAGGACGCGCAGCGCGATGCCGTTCTCGGGAGCCGCGAGGTCGAGGCCGGCGTCCGCGATCTCCCGAACCGCCGCTGCCGGCCCTGCGTCGGAAGCAGCCAGCGCGGCGCGCTCCGCCACCGCTCGGGCCCGCCCCCCCGGCAGCTTCGCCAGGCGCCGGGCGATCGTATCCACCTGCTGCACGCGTCCGAGTCGATGCGCGAGACGCATGCTGACGACGTAGCCTTCCGGCGTGCCGCGATGCGTGCGCGTATAGCGCCGGGCGGCGTCGTGAGCAGCGGCAGTCTTTCCCTGCGCCTCGTAGAGCAGGGCGAGGGCGAGACCCGCCTGGGTCTGGCCTGCATCCGCGCCGATCGAGGCCTGATACTCGCGGGCTGCCCGTTCGAAATCGCCCACGCGCTCCGCCGCCTGACCCGCCAGGTAACGGGCCGCCGCGTTGTTCGGCCAGACGCGGATCCCCCGCTCCAGCGCCTCGAGCGCCCCCTGCGCGTCCCCCTCGACCAACAGGATGCGCCCGTGCAGCAGATCGGCGTAGGCATCGTCCTCGAGCTGATCCGCCAGCTTCCGAGCGCCCTCGAAATCTCCGAGCTGCACGAGTGTGTCTCCGTAGGCGAGCTGCAGATTGCGCTCCGTCGCGCTGCCGCGGCGCTTGGCGAATACGAGCGCCTCTCGATAGGCGGGCGCGGCGCGCGCAAAATCGCCCTCGGCCACGTAGTGCTCGGCCAGAGCCGTCCAGGTCACCGCCGAAGGTGCGCGCTCGATCTCTCGCTGCAGGAAGCGCTCCGCTTCCTCCGCTTCTCCGGAGTGACGCAGCCGTTCCGCGAGCATGGTCAGATAGCGCGGTCGCTCCGGCCACGCCTCCACCGCGCCGCGCAGCACCGCGGTCGCCCGTTCGTGCTCCCCGAGCTCGTCGTAGAACTCGAGCGCATCGCTGACGACGAGGGGATGCGCGGGATACTGCGCCACGCAGCTCGCGAAGATCTCGCGCGCCCCCTCCACGTCCTGCCGGCCCCGCGCCAGGCGCGCCCTCGCGACGCACAAGCTCGCCAGGAGATTCTTGGATTCGCGATCTCCCTGGGGCACGCGAGGCGTCAGCGCAGCGAGCGCAGCCGCTGCCGCGTCGAAGCGCCGCAAGGAAAGCAGCACCAGCGTGCGCGAAATCTGATTCTCCAGGCGGTCCGGGTCGAGTTCGAGCGCTCGCTCGACGTCCGCCAGCGCATCCGTGAAGCGACCCCGCGCCAGATTGATGCGCGCGCGCAGCTCCCACGCATAGACATCATCGGGTGCGATCTCCAGGGCATGATCGAGCTCATCGATCGACTCGTTCGTGGAGCCGCTCTGGAACAGCGCGTCGGCGAGCAACACTCCGGCCTCCGCGGCGTGCTCCGGCGTCTCGCGCGCCTGGCGCAGCGGCGCCACGGCGAGATTCGGCCGTCGCAGCTCGATGAGCGCGCGCCCGTACAGGAGGGCGACTTCCGGCTCTTCGCCCTGCGACGCGATCCGGGGCTCGAGCCGCTCGAGCGACTCGGCGTAGAGACCGCGCTCCTGGAGGTCCCGGATCTCCCGCAGCGCGTCTTCCTCGCGATCCGCGCAGGCGAGCATCCCCGCGATGAGCGCGGCGACGACGATGCCGCACAGCCGCCGCCGAGAAGACATGGCCAGACAGGTCATGAATGCATCCGTGCGAACTCGCCCCATGCCGCCGTACCCCGCGCCGCGCGCGCGCCTGCACCCCGGGGGCTCGCACGGCTTCCGTGAGCGGGAAGCTTCCGCGATTGGAGCGGGAACATAGCGGCCCTGGCCAGCTGGGCGCCGACGGCTCGATCCGATTGCGCTTGCAAGTGCCCGGTGCATAGCGTAAGAGTGATCCGACCGGCCGCCCCGGACCGGCGGCGTGCGCGAGGGTCGAACCAGATCCCGCGCGAAACTCTCCAAGTCGGCTCCAGGTGACAGAAGGCTCCACACGAGAGGAGGCTTGCAGTCGTGCCCAAGAAGTCTTTCGAGAACGTCGCGCCACACGTCGAGGGGCTCGAGCACGTCGCTCCGCGGACGCTTCCGGTGCAGAAGCGAGCCGTGGAGACGGTGAATCACATCCTCGAGACCGCTGCGAAGTTGATCGACCAGGTGGGAATCGAGGCATTCAACACGAATCTGCTGGCCGAGCAGGCCGGTGTCCGGATCCGCACCATCTACCGTTACTTCCCGAACAAGCTCGCCGTTCTGACCGCGCTGCTGCTCCGCTTGAACGACGAGGCGGACGAGCGACTCGGACCCATCTCGGATCTCGCCGACCCCGAGCGCGACTGGCGCGCACTCCTCGACTTCTGGATCGACGAGCTCATGCTGTGGACCCGAGAGCGGCCGGGTGCGCGCCTGATCATGAGCTGGGCGTACAGCGTCCCCGAGCTCCTCGCTGTCCAGCAGCACTGCAACGAGGAATGGGCGCGCGAGATGATGAGCGCGCTCAGCGCGCGGGGCGTCGATCTGCCCCCGAAACGACTCTACGCGATGGGCCGCGGGATCATCGAAGTCATGGATGCGCTGTCGATCCTCGCGGCTTCGAAGCTGGACGAAGGCGCCGACGAAGTCATCGACGAGATGCGACTCTGGATCGTGAGCTACCTGTCGAACTACCTGGAATAGATCGCCTCGCCGCGAACGCTCAGCGCGAGGGCGAGTCCTGTGATCGAGGCGCGCTCTCCAGCGCCTGGCGCAGCTTTCCGAGCAGGCCGTCCGAGCGAAACGGCTTCTCGATCACCACCGCATCGGGCGGCAGGTCATCGGATCCGCAGCCCCGATCCTGCGGATACCCCGACATGAAGACGAGGCGCAGATCCGGGCGCTCCGCGCGCAGCCGCCGCGCCAGCTCGACCCCTCCGATGCGCGGCATCACCACATCCGTGACGAGCGCGTCGATGCGACCTTCGAAGGCAGCAGCCATCTCGAGCGCCTCGCAGCCATCCGACGCCTGGATCACCCGATAGCCATTCGACTCGAGCATGCGGCACGCCAGCCGCCGCAGCGCGGGCTCGTCCTCCACGACCAGAACGCAGCCGCTCCCGGGCTCGGGCGCTTCGCTCTCCGCATCGAGCACCTCGTCTTCCCGCACCTCCGCGCACGGGAGCCAGATCTCGAAGGTGGTGCCCTTGCTCGGCTCACCGTCCACGACGATCGCACCGCCCGCCTGCTCCACCACGCTGTACGCGATCGACAATCCGAGGCCGGTGCCCTTGCCGGGCTCCTTCGTGGTGAAGAAGGGATCGAAGATCCGCGCGCGCGTCTCGGCGTCCATGCCGTGTCCCGAGTCTCTGATGGAGAAGAGCACGTAGCGTCCCGCGCCGGAGAGCCCGATGCGCCGCGCCTGGGAGCCGTCGAGCTCGCGATTCCGGGTCGCGATCGTCAGCGCTCCGCCTTCGGGCATCGCGTCCCGCGCGTTCGCCGCCAGATTGATCACGATCTGCTCGAATTGGTGAGGATCTCCCTTGATGCCTTCGAGCGCCGGGGCGAGGTCGAAGACCAGCTCGACATCCTCCCCGAGGAGTCGATGCAGCAGCGTCTTCAAGCCAGACAGAATGAGATTCAGATCCACCACCTGCTCTTCCACCACCTGGCGGCGGCTGAACGTCAGCAGCTGGCGCGTCAGCAACGCAGCGCGCTCCGCTGCCCCATGGATTTCGGCCACGTCTTCGCGAATTGGATTGTCTTCGGCGAGCTCTCGCAGCAGCGGTCGACTGAAGCCCAGGATCACCGTCAGGAGATTGTTGAAGTCGTGCGCGATGCCGCCCGCGAGGCGACCCACCGCCTCGAGCTTCTGGGCCTGCAGGAGATTCGCCTCGCTCTCGCGCAGCGCTGCCTCGGCGCGCTTCCGGCCCAGCGCGCTGGTCAGGATCTCGCCGATCAGCTGCAACAGCGTGACGTCGTGGCTGGACCAGGTGCGCGGAACCCGCGTCGCCTCGAAGCCGAACAGGGCAATGGTTCGATCGTTCGAGCGAATCGGAATCGAGAGCAGTGACTTGACACCGCGCCGATGCAGATCGCGCATTTCGAGCGCCGCCTCCGCCGGCAGATCGTCGAGCGCAGGGATGTTGAGGATCCGACCCGCGGCGAGGTTGCGCTCCGACCAGGGGCGCGGCTCGTCCGATGCCGCCGCGATCCCTTCCGCGCGCCACTCGTA